>CACIRZ010000003.1 GCA_902589185.1 uncultured SAR116 cluster alpha proteobacterium | reverse complement strand
AGCTAATATTACAGTAAGGTCCCTAACTGTATCTGGAGTAGCCGCCTCAGATAAGACGTATGATGGCAGCGTTAACGCAACAATGGATAGTTCATCAGCAGTTTATAGCGGATTTGTATCTGGAGATGATTTTGCAGCTAGTTACTCTGGGGTATTTGCCAATGCAAATGTAGGATCTGGTAAGACAGTTACTATTACCTCTAGCTATGCTGGAGCTGATGTAAGTAACTACAATATAACAGATCAGACATCAACAACTGCTGACATCAATAAAAAAGTATTACTACTTTCAACTTTTTCCGCATCTAATAAAGCATATGATGGTAATAATACCCCAACAATAACTTCTGCGGTGTCAGGATTTGTTGGATCAGAAACAGTAAGTCATAGTATAACAGCAACTTTTGATAATAAGAATGTTGGATCAAATAAAGTTGTAACAGCTAACTCTATTACATTATCAAATGGAACAAATGGTGGATTAGCAGCTAACTACTCAATAAGCACAGGCCAGACTACAACAGCAAATATAACAGCAAAACCTTTAACTGCAACGGTATCTGCATCGAACAAAGTTTATGACGGATTAACAACAGCAACGACAACTTTAACCTTTTCAGGATTAATTGGCTCTGAAACTTTAGGTCAAACTGTTGGGTCAACTTTTAATAATAAAAATGTTGGCACTGGGAAAACTGTTACTGTCAATTCAATTGCGCTAGCAGACGGAACAAACGGTGGTTTAGCAGGAAATTACTCTATAAGTCCTGGACAAACAACCACAGCAAATATAACAGCTAAAGCTTTAACGGTATCTGGCCTAACTGCCTCAAATAAAACTTATGATTCTACCACAAGTGCCACTTTAGTTTCTTCTTCTGTATCGTATAGTGGGTTGATAACTGGAGATGTATTTATAGGGAGTTATACTAGCGTATTTGCCAATGCAAATGTTGGCACAGGTAAGACAATCAATATTACTTCAAGTTACAGTGGGGCAGATGCTGGAAACTATTCAGTTACTGACCAATCCACAACAACAGCAAATATAACGGCAAAAGTATTAACTGCGACAGCTTCTGCATCGAACAAGACGTATGATGGAGGAACAACCGCAACTACAACATTAACTTTTTCAGGGTTAATTGGCTCAGAGACATTAGGGCAGACTGTTGCTTCAACTTTTGATAACAAGAATGTTGGTACATCAAAGACTGTTACAGTTAACTCAATTACTTTAGCAGATGGAACAAATGGAGGATTAGCAGCCAACTATTCAATCAGTGCAGGCCAGACCACAACGGCTAACATTACTACTAAGTCATTAACAGTGTCTGGTGTAACCGCATCGAATAAGACCTATGATGGAGGAACTAACGCTTCAATGGATGGAACATCAGCAGTTTATAGCGGATTAGTTAGCGGTGATACATTTAATGGAACTTACACTGGAGCATTTTCTGATAAGAACGTTGGCACAGGAAAGACAGTAACGATTACATCTTCTTATAGCGGTGCAGATGTAAGTAACTACAGCGTAACTGATCAGTCATCAACAACAGCTAATATTACAGCAAAGGCTTTAACTGTATCAGGTATAACAGCATCAAGTAAAACATATGATAGTAGTACGAGCGCTACTTTAGATAGTACTTCAGTAACTTATACAGGTTTATTATCTGGAGATACATTTACAGGCAGTTACTCTGGTGTATTTGCCAATGCAAACGTTGGCACAGGAAAGACGGTCAATATTACTTCAAGTTATAGTGGC
Source organism: uncultured SAR116 cluster alpha proteobacterium (assembly GCA_902589185.1). Classification (GTDB taxonomy): domain Bacteria; phylum Pseudomonadota; class Alphaproteobacteria; order Puniceispirillales; family Marisalimonadaceae; genus Marisalimonas. Next base: position 89,953 of record CACIRZ010000003.1, on the reverse strand, counting down.
ACAGACTCTGGCAACTACAGTGTAACAGACCAATCATCAACAACTGCAGATATATCTACAAAGGCATTAACAGCGACAGCTTCTGCCTCAAACAAGACTTATGATGGCGGAACAACAGCCACAACAACTCTAATTTTATCAGGGTTAATAGGATCTGAAACTTTAACAAGCTCAACTTCGTCTTCTTTTAACAATAAGAACGTAGGAACAGGAAAAGCAGTTACTGTAAATTCAATCACGTTAGCGGATGGAACCAATGGTGGCTTAGCAGCTAACTACTCAATCAGTGCAGGGCAAACCACTACAGCCAATATAACTGCAAAGTCATTAACTGTTTCGGGCATTACTGCTTCCAATAAGATCTATGATGGTAACACCGTTGCAACACTTGATCCTACTTCTGTAACGTATAGCGGCCTTGTATCAGGAGACTCTTTTGCTGGCAGTTATAGTGGTTTATTTTCTGATAAGAATATTGGTACAGGTAAGACTGTAACAATCTCCTCAAGTTATAGCGGATCTGATGTTAATAACTATACGGTCACTGACCAATCAAGTACACCAGCGAATATTACATCAAGACCTTTAGGAGTGACTGGCATAACAGTTTTTGGATTAACAGTTAACAATAAAGAATATGATGGAACAGTTACAGCACCACTTGATACATCAAGTATATCTTATAGTGGTTTAGTTGATGGAGACGATTTTACAGGCAGTTATTCTGGAGTATTCGCTAATGCGAATGTTGGCACAGGAAAGACAGTAACGATTACATCTTCTTATAGTGGAGCTGATTCAAGCAACTATAGTGTAACAGATCAATCATCAACAACTGGAAATATAGTACCAAAAGTATTAACTGCGACAGCTTCTGCGTCAAACAAGACATATGATGGAGGAACAACAGCTTCAACCACACTAACTTTTACTGGATTAGTTGGTACAGAGACATTAGGGCAGACTGTAGGATCAACATTTAACAACAAGAATGTTGCTACAGGAAAGACTGTTACAGTTAACTCGATTACTTTGGCAAATGGAACAAATGGAGGATTAGCTGCAAACTATTCAATCAGTGCAGGGCAAACAACAACAGCCAATATAACGGCTAAGTCATTAATAGTATCTGGTGTAACCGCATCGAATAAGACGTATGATGGAAGCACAAATGTAACATTAGATCCATCTTCTGTTGCTTATAGTGGATTAGTTAGTGGTGATACATTTAATGGCACCTTCATAGGAGCGTTTTCTGACAAAAACGTTGGAACTGGCAAGACAGTAACAATAACACCAAGCTATAGTGGAGCAGACGTAAGTAACTACAGCGTAACTAATCAGTCATCAACAACAGCAAATATTACAGCAAAGGCTCTAACAGTATCTGGCATAACAGCGTCTAGTAAAACATATGATGGTAGCGTAACAGCAACAATGGATGGCACATCAGCAGTTTATAGCGGTCTTGTCTCTGGAGACACATTTACAGGCAGTTACTCTGGAGTATTTGCTAATGCAAATGTTGGTTCTGGAAAGACCGTTAATATTACTTCAAGTTATAGTGGCGCAGATTCTGGGAACTACAGTGTAACAGACCAATCATCGACTAATGCTGATATATCTACGAAAGCATTAACAGCCACTGCATCTGCTTCAAACAAGACATATGATGGAGGAACAACAGCTTCAACCACTTTAACTTTTACTGGATTAGTTGGATCTGAGACCTTAGGTCAAACTGTAGGATCAACCTTTGATAACAAAAATGTTGGATCAAATAAGACTGTTACAGTTAACTCGATTACTTTGGCAGATGGAACTAATGGTGGATTAGCAGCTAACTATTCAATCAGTGCAGGGCAAACTACTACAGCCCATATAGCGCCAAAATTATTAACAGTATCCGGAAATACAGCATCTAACAAGATCTATGATAGTAACTCCTCAGCAACAGTTACAGTTACATTATCAGGATTTGTAGGTTCTGAGACTTTAACTTACACAAATTCATCATCATTTAATAATAAAAACGTAGGAACAGGGAAGACGGTAACTGTTGATTCAATCACCTTAGCGGATGGTAATAATGGTGGCTTGGCTTCTAACTATTCGGTTGCTCCTGGGCAAACAACAACAGCAAACATTACAGCAAAAGCTCTAACAGTATCTGGCATAACAGCCTCTAGTAAAACATATGATGGTAGCACGAGTGCTACTTTAGATACATCATCTGTATTGTATAGCGGTCTTATATCTGGCGATACATTTAATGGATCTTATACAGGAGCTTTTAGTAATGCGAATGTTGGTTCTGGAAAGACAGTTACAATTACATCTTCATATAGTGGAGCTGATGTAAGTAACTATAGTGTGACCAACCAATCATCAACAACTGCTGATATATCTACAAAGGCATTAACAGCGACAACATCTGTGTCTAATAAAACTTATGATGCAACAAATTCAGCTACTGCTACTTTAACTCTATCAGGTCTGGTTGGATCTGAAACACTAGGATCAACAAACACATCGACATTTAATAATAAGAATGTTGGATCAAATAAGACAGTTACAGTTAACTCGATTACTTTGGCAGATGGGAGTAATGGAGGATTAGCAGCAAACTATTCAATCAGTGCAGGACAGACAACAACAGCAAATATAACTGCAAAGTCACTTACCGTATCTGGCATAACAGCATCAAACAAGGCCTATGATGGTAATTCTGTCGCATCATTAAATGTATCTTCTGTTGCTTACAGTGGATTAGTTAGTGGTGATACATTTAATGGAACTTACACTGGAGCATTTTCTGATAAGAACGTTGGCGTAGGAAAGACTGTAACAATAACACCAAGCTACAGTGGAGCAGATGTAAGTAACTATTCAATAACTAACCATGCTGATGTGACTGCTAATATAACTGCAAAGGCTTTAACTGTATCTGGTATTACAGCGTCCAGTAAAATATATGATGGTAGTACGAGTGCTACTTTGAATACATCATCTGTATTGTATAGCGGTCTTGTCTCTGGAGACACATTTACAGGCTCTTATACAGGAGCATTCAGCAATGCCAACGTCGGAACTGGGAAGACAGTAACGATTACATCTTCATATAGTGGAGCAGACGCTGGAAACTATAGTGTAACAGATCAATCATCAACAACTGCTGATATATCTACAAAAACATTAACAGCCACAGCTTCTACGTCAAACAAGACTTATGATGGAGCAACAACAGCTTCAACCACTTTAACTTTTACTGGATTAGTTGGCTCAGAGACCTTAGGGCAGACTGTAGGATCAACCTTTGATAACAAGAATGTTGGTACAGGAAAAACAGTAACAGTAAATTCAATCACCTTGGCAGATGGAACAAATGGTGGATTAGCAGCTAACTATTCAATCAGTGCAGGACAGACCACAACAGCAAACATAACAGCAAAGTCACTAACTGTGTCTGGTATAACAGCCTCGAATAAGACCTATGATGGAAGCACAAATGTAACATTGGATGCATCTTCTGTTGCTTATAGTGGATTAGTTAGTGGTGATACATTTAATGGAACTTACACTGGAGCATTTTCTGATAAGAATATTGGCACAGGCAAAACAGTTACAATTACATCTTCTTATAGCGGTGCTGATGTAAGCAACTATAGTGTAACTGATCAGTCATCAACAACAGCAAATATTACAGCAAAGGCTCTAACAGTATCTGGCATAACAGCTTCTAGTAAAACATATGACGGTAGCGTAACAGCAACAATGGATGGCACATCAGCAGTTTATAGCGGTCTTGTCTCTGGAGATACGTTTACAGGCAGTTACTCTGGAGTATTTGCTAATGCAAATGTTGGTTCTGGAAAGACGGTAACAATTACATCTTCATATAGTGGAGCTGACGTTAACAACTATTCAGTTACTGATCAGTCCACAACAACTGCAAACATCACAGCCAAAGCCTTAACAGCAACAGCCTCTGCGTCAAATAAAACCTATAATGCAAGCAATTCTGCTAATGCTACATTAACTCTATCAGGTCTTGTTGGATCAGAAACATTAGGATCAACAAACACATCGACATTTGACAACAAGAATGTTGGCACAGGAAAGACTGTTACAGTTAATTCGATTACTTTGGCAGATGGAACAAATGGTGGATTAGCAGCTAACTACTCAATCAGTGCAGGACAGACAACAACAGCAAATATAACTGCAAAGTCACTTACCGTATCTGGCATAACAGCATCAAACAAGGCCTATGATGGTAATTCTGTCGCATCATTAGATGCATCCTCTGTGGCATATAGCGGATTAGTCAGTGGTGATACATTTAATGGCATCTTCATAGGATCGTTTTCTGATAAAAACGTTGGCACAGGAAAGACAGTAACAATAACACCAAGTTATAGTGGTGCAGATGTAAGCAACTATTCAATAACCAACCATGCCGATGTTACAGCCAATATCACTGCAAGGTCATTAACAGTATCTGGTGTTAAAGCTTCAAACAAGACGTATGATAGTACCGTTACAGCAACGATGGATAGTTCATCAGCGGTTTATAGCGGCTTTGTCAATGGGGATGATTTTGCAGCTAGCTACTCTGGTGTATTTGCCAATGCTAATGCTGGAACTGGTAAGACAGTGACGATTACTTCAAGTTACAGTGGAGCTGATGTAAGCAACTATAATATAACAGACCAAACATCAACAACTGCTAATATATCTGCCAAAGCATTAACGGCAACAGCATCTGCGTCGAATAAGGTTTATGATGGCTCATCAGCAGCAACATCAACTCTAACTCTGTCAGGATTTGTTGGGTCAGAAACAGTTACAAGTACAAACTCATCAACATTTAATAATAAAAATGCTGGTACAGGAAAGACAGTAACAGTTAACTCAATTACATTAGCAGATGGAAGTAATGGAGGTTTAGCAGCTAATTATTCAATCAGTACAGGTCAGACTACAACAGCTAACGTTACTGCAAAAGCTTTAACTGTATCTGGTATCACAGCATCTAATAAAGTTTATGATAGCACAACAAATGCGACAACAGTCTTGTCTTTTTCAGGATTAATTGGTTCAGAAACAATAAATAATACCAACTCTTCAACTTTTGATAATAAGAATATTGGTACTGGTAAAACTGTTACAGTTAATTCATTAACTTTAGTTGATGGTAGTAATGGAGGACTTGCATCTAACTATTCAATTAGTTCAGGTCAGACAACAACTGCTAACGTATCTGCAAGACCTTTAACTGTATCTAATATTTCAGTTTCTAATAAATCTTACGACGGCACTAAAGCAGTAACTTTAGATACATCCAATGTCAGTTACAATGGACTTGTTTCAGGAGATGACTTTTCAGGAAGTTTTTCAGGGGTGTTTGCAAATGAAAATATTGGAACTGGAAGAGTGGTAAATATTACATCTAATTATAGTGGTGATGATATTGGAAATTATAGTATTACAAATCAAAACTCACATTTTGCTAATATTACAATTGGCAATCCAACAATTAGTGGCTTAAGCAATCAAGAAAAAACTTTTACTAGTTCGTCCTATACACTTACAGGGACACCAAGTATTTCAGGATTGCCGGTTGTGTATTCTTCTAATGATAATTCAATTGCCACTGTAAATTCTAGTACCGGAGAAGTAACGTTTGTTAATGTTGGAACAGTTACTATCTCTGCAAATATTCTTTCAACATTAAACTATAATTCTGCAACTTCATCGTACACCTTAGAAATAAATTTAAACACTACAAATATTAATAATATAACAAGTAATGTAGTAAACTCATCTGCTTCTTCCAGTTCTTCCAGTTCCTCATCAAGCACAAGCCTGTCTTCAACTTTAAACACCTTCCTTTTAAAGAATTTTAATTTGAGAACTATATCAATTCAGAATGGTGGAAGCATTAATGCAAAAATTGTTGTTATTGAAGATAATTCAGATGCTAATGTTGAAGCTATTTATAATGAAAATACTTTAGGTAATAAAATAACTAAAGATTTCAATGATGAAGAAGAAAAAGAAAAATTTGATGAGCCTGGTGAAGTCATTGATGAAAAAACTTTTATCTTAAAAATATCAGAAACTAATTCATATAATTATAAATTAGAATATAGAGAAAAAGGTCTTGTGATTAAGCCACTGAATTACAATTCTAAAAATTTCCTTGAAAAATCTAAACAAATAGTTATTGATGCTGCAATATCTAGAGCCTCCCAAATAGTTGGTTTTATAAAAAAAGAAATAAAGACTATTATAATAGATTTTAGTAAAAGTTTTGTAGCACAAACTGATTTATAGACAAATAAAAGAAGTTATTTTTGAATTTATTTTCAGATACTTATCTTTATGGTTATAGAGAAGTTTTATATCTAACCCTACAAAACTATAAAGGACTAATCTTCATATACAACTTGATCACTGTTTATGTAATCAAGAGCTTTTTGAGAAATTTTAAGTCCATCTCTTACCTTTTCATCCATGGCGTTTTCTAGCTCAATTATCTTATTTAACTTGTCTATAACCTCATCAATTTTGTTAAATGGTACTACAGTAACACCGTCAGCATCAGCAACAATAATATCTCCAGAACTAACAGTTTTGCCTCCTATTTCCGTTGGATATCCAATTTTAGCTGGGCCGCTATTATAAGGTGAATTTGGATTAAGACCTGTGCAAAAGCAACTTAGGCCTGTTTCAATGATGCCCTGTAAATCTCTCATTGGACCGTCTGTTACAAGGCCTATACCACCATTATTTTTAATCATTCCTGCAATTCTATCACCGACTGCAGCAGTGCCTTGAAAACCACTGACGCCGTTTACAACAATATCTCCTGGTTGAATTTCACTTAATGCTATCGACATTCCAAGAACATCTGCTGCTCCGGAAAAAACTGTTAAAGCAGGTCCAACGATATGTTCAACATCTTTCCCAGTAATGAATAAAGGTTTAATTTCTGTATCTAGTGCAGCATAGCCGTTCAGCGCATCACATATGAAACCTGTTGGAATATTTTTAAAACTATCAATCTGTTTTTTGGAGGGTCTATTTCTACTTGTTGATTTTTTAATTTGTATTAAGGGTGGATTTTCAATCATTTTTTTCTCATGAACTTATTTATTTGATTAATTATTTATTCATAACATGTTAAATTAAAAACACTAATAATTTTATGGAGAAAACTTTGTCTAATTTGGTTGATAAATATCCAAGAGTTTCTGATATGGTTAATATTGCCAAAAGAAGAATGCCTCATTTTGCGTCTGAATACTTATTTGCAGGCACTGGTTATGATGAAGCTTTAGAAAATAATAGAAAAGTTTTTAATAAAATTTTTTTAGTTCCTAATTATTTAAAAGGTACCGTAAATCCTAATCTAAAAACTAAATTATTTGATTATGAGTATAATGCTCCATTTGGTATGGCACCAGTTGGAATGACAAGCCTTATGTGGCCAGGTGCAGAAGTGGCTTTATCAAAAATGTCAGTTAAAAATAATATACCTTTTTCTTTATCAACAGTTGCTTGTACTTCTGTAGAAGAGGTTGGAAAACATTTAAATGGTACAGGTTGGTTTCAATTATATCCACCTGCAGACAAAGCTATTCGAGATGATTTATTGAAAAGAGCAAAGAATTCTGGATTTAAAACTCTAATAATTACTGCAGATATACCTGCGTCAAGTAGAAGAGAAAGATTAAGGATGGCAGGTGTTTCTGTGCCTCCCAAAAATAATATACGTACCTTTTTTCAAGCTGCAATCTGCCCGATGTGGTCTATCAATACACTTATAAATGGAATACCTGCATTTGGAACAATGGATCAATATAGTGATGGTACATGGCATGGTAATGCCAAGTCAAAAGCAGGTTTTGCAGGAAGTCAAATGCAACGATATTTAGATTGGGATTATCTCAAAGAGGTAAGAGACATTTGGAAAGGTCCAATAATTTTAAAAGGTTTGATGCATTTAGATGATGCAATTAAGGCAGCAAAGGTTGTCGATGCAATTTATTTGTCTAATCACGGAGGAAGACAAATTGATATTGCTCCCAGTCCATTACAAATTTTGCCTGAAGTCCGTAAAAAATTAGGACCAAAGTTTCCCATCATTATAGATTCAGGTTTTTACTCAGGACAAGATATCTGCAAAGGTTTAATGCTTGGGGCAGATTTTATTATGACAGGAAGGCCATTTATCATTGGACTTGCTGCTTTAGGTGACAAAGGTGCTAACCATGTGCACGATATTCTAAAAGATGAACTTTCAAATGTTATGGAACAAATTTGTGCAAAAAATATAAAAGAACTTAAGTCACAAAAAGTTGTCTTAGAAGATAGTTTTAACTTGAAGAATTTTAATTTAAAGTGAGCTAAATCTTTTTCCAGGAAGGACCATTTCAGATCCAGTTTTGATATGTAATAATGCCGGTAAATTATTTTTAGAAGTCCAGTCTTTAGCATCATTAAATATATTCATAAAATCTTCTGTGTTGTTAACGGTATAACCTTGACCACCCATAGCTATAGCAAGTTTATTAAAATCTGGATTAATTAACCCTGTGTGTTTGTATTTTCCTTTATAGTTTTTATGTTGGTGCATTCTTATAGTACCATACATCTCATTATCTATCACAAACACAATAACAGCTGCATTGTATTGAACAGCAGTAGCAAATTCATTTTCAGTCATTTGAAAACATCCATCTCCAGCAAGAGCTATTACTGTTCGATTAGGGTTTCTTAATTTTGCAGCAATTGCAGCTGGCAGGCCATAACCCATAGATCCAGAAATTGGAGCAAGCTGTGTTCCAAATTGACTAAATCTAAATAATCTGTGACCCCATACAGCATAATTGCCTGCACCATTAGTAATTATTGTATTTGGCTCTAAATTTTCTCTTAAACTTCTAAATGCTGAAGTCAGATCAACACCTGAATTTGGAGCTTCTAGTGGCATATTACCCCATTCTAAGTATTCTTCATGAGCTTTGTTTGTATTTATTTGATTTTCAGATGATGGTTTTGTGTTTAATCCTTTAAGCGCATTATTTAATGCATTAGCAAAAGATATTGGACTACAAGGTATTCCTAGATGAGGTTTGTAAATTCTTCCAATTTCTTCATGGCCTGGATGAATATGCACAACTCTCTTATTATGTTCAGGTATTCCAAACAAAGAAAAACCTTGAGAAGGATTTTCACTTAATCTTCCACCTAATAAAACCAAATAATCAGATTTGTTTATTCGTTCAATAAGTTTTGGATTTACACCTAAACCTAAATCACCACCATAATTTTCATGAAAATTATTATAAAAACTTTGCCTTCTATGAGAAGTTAAAATTGTTAATCCAAGCATTTCTGATATTGATTCTAAATCTTTTGCAGCATCGTTTGACCAAACAGATCCACCTAAAATAAGGATTGGGTTTTTAGCAGACTTTATTTCTTCAATAAATTGAGCCAAGTCATTTGTAGATGGTGCTGATGACGAACTATTAATATAACCAACAGGTTTGTTATTAGTTGACACGGTCAACATATTTTCTGGTAATGCAATTATTACTGGACCAGGTCTTCCAGACATTGCTGTGTGATAAGCACGCGAAACAATCTCTGGCAACCTGTCAGCCTGCTGCACTTCAACAACAAGTTTTGCCATTCCACCAAAAAATTGTTGATAATCAACTTCTTGAAATGCATCTCTTCCATACATTTCTTTGCCAATTTGTCCTACAAAAAGAATCATAGGAGTACTATCTTGTTGAGCAATATGTATGCCTGCAGCTGCATTAGTAGCTCCAGGTCCTCTTGTAACAAATGCTATACCAGGTCTTCCAGTTAGTTTTCCGTCTGCCTCAGCCATTATGGAGGCAGCTCCTTCATGTTTACAAAGTACCGTTTCTATAGAAGTATCTTGAAGGCCGTTCATAACAGATAAATAACTCTCCCCAGGAACACAAAAAACTCTTTCAACTTTTTGATTTTCTAAAATTTCAACTAGGAGGGATCCAGCTTCTTTCATTATTTTAATCCTTAAACTTTTCTAGGTATGGTGAATTGATTGGGAGTAGATCTTTACTTATTGGCATAATTAACTCATGAAGGAGATGAGATGACAATGTTTTCCCATGTCTGTCAAGTCTTAATGAACTATTTACTCCTCCACCAAGCGCGCTATGTATAACAAAATTAAGAGCTCTTAAGTTAGGAAGTTTATATCTATCTACTCTAGTTGCTCCCATGTGTTTAAATATCTCTAGGACTTTTTCTTTAGTTGCTAATTTTTCAATAATTGGCCAACCACTATCAAGATAAGCTATTAGAGATATGTTAGATACATCCCCTTTATCTCCAGCTCTAGCATGTGCAATAGAATGTACAGGTAAATTTAATTTAATCATAAATATTACATCTTAATTATTATAAAATCTTGACTTGAACATTTGGACTTACTGTTGCTCTATTTACCAATATAGAAGCAGTTGATGATTGAGGCGTAACATATCCGCGTCCACCACCGCCAGCAGCAGGGCCACAACAATAAAGAGACATTACTTCGTCAACCATTTGCTGAGCCTGATATTTTTTAGGATAAATAGCAGAGGTTCTTACTCGATAATCTCCATCATTTGGAAGCTCGTATGATGAGGCTTCATCCATAGAAAAATGAACAGAGCCAGCTCCAATGATTTCAACCCTTAATTGTCCTTGGAGTCCAAGAATTTGAATTCTTTCACTTATAACTTCTCCGGCAAGTTTTGCTCGAGCTAGTGCATTTGGACCGGCATAACTTATTTCCGCTTCTCCCATAAAACCATTATCACAGCAAATAGTAGCTTTTAGTTTTTGAGGTGCTTTTTTACCTTTTCCACCTTTTACAAGGATCCTATTTTTTCCATTATCCTCAAGCATCAATTCTGACATGTCAGCTGTTACATCAGGAACAAGATAATTTGAAGGATCATGAGTTTCGTATAATAATTGTTCAGTAATTGTTGCTTTGCTTACTAATCCACCAGTATCTTTTGGTTTAGTAATTACGAATGATCCATCTTGATAAAACTCTGCTATTGGGAAGCCAACTTTAGCTAGATTAGGAACATCTTTAAACCCAGGATCAGCGAAGTAAGCTCCTGTTACTTGAGCCCCGCACTCTAAAAGGTGTCCACAAATAGTACCGGAACCAAGTAAGTTTAAATCTTCATTTTTCCAATTATACTCGTATATCAATGGTCCCAAAGCAAGAGCACTATCAACAGTTCTTCCTACCACTACAATATCAGCTTCTTTTGAAAGAGCTTCAGCAATTGGTTTAGCACCAAGGTAGACATTTGCAGCTGTTATCTGATTATTCGAAAAATCTAATCCCTCCATTGTGGGACTTTCTAATATTTCTTTATTCGTCATATATTCTAAAAGATCATCACCAACAACTACGCCAATCTTAGGTTTTCTTGTTTTTTTTTCTTTTGCTATTTCAAGTATTCTTCTAGCTGCACCAAGTGGATTAGCAGCACCAATATTTGAGATAATTTTAATGTTATGTTGAAGACAATCATCAATTATAGGAGATATGTATGAATCTAAAAAAGGCGAATATCCCTCATCTGGATTTTTAATTCTATATTGTTGAGCAATAGCTAAAGTTCTTTCAGCAAGAACTTCAAACATTAAATATTTTGGTTCACTAATATTTTTAAACTCGTTTACAATTGGGATTGAAGCGTCAAATCTGTCTCCAGAAAAACCTGCTCCACAACCTATAAAGACTTTTTTTTGCATAGTAATTATTTTGTTAAATTATTAATAGTTGTTTTAATTTTATAACATAAGTAGTAATTAATGTACCAAAAATTTCTAAGTTTTAAAAATAAGAGGAAAAAATGTCAAAAATAGTAGTCGTCACTGGAGCAGGAACAGGCGTTGGCAGAAGAGTAGCTGAAGTTTTATCAAAAGAAGGTATGGTAGTGTATCTTATAGGAAGAAGAAAAGATAAATTAATAGAAACCCAAAAACTTTGTTCTGGCGAAACTCAGATATTGCAATGTGATGTTAGTGATCCTCAGGCTGTTAAAAATGCATTTGAAATTGTAGAAAAGAATCATAAGAGACTAGATGTCCTATTTAATAATGCAGGAATAGGTGTGCCTGCACAGTCTATTGATGAAATGCCATTTGAAAATTGGAAGAGTGTTGTAGATATCAATTTAAATGGGATGTTTCTTTGTGCAAAATATGCTTTTGCTTTAATGAGAGATCAATCTCCACAAGGTGGAAGAATTATTAATAATGGTAGTGTATCTTCTGTTACTCCTCGACCTGGATCTATTCCTTACACAGCAACAAAACATGGTGTTACTGGAATGACCAAAACAATTTCATTAGATGGCAGAAAATATGATATTTGTTGTAGTCAAATTAATATTGGAAATGCAGAAACACCAATGACTGAAAGAATGAAAGAAGGTGTACCCCAAGCCACAGGTAAAACAGAAGTTGAGCCAGTTATTGATTCCATTCATATTGCTAACGCTGTTTTATATATGGCTAATTTACCTGTAACCGTAAATGTTTTAGACATGACAGTTATGGCGAATAAAATGCCGTTCGTTGGAAGAGGGTAACTTAACCAAAATGTTTTTTTATGACTGGGAAATATAAATCCTTATCACCATCCATGATTGATTTTTTAAGAAGTTTTTTAGCTGAGTTTGCTCCTGGTAAATTTAAGTTATGTGTTTTTCCTAAATTTATTGCATAAGAAAGATCTTTAAGGGCATATTCTGAAGAAAATGCTGGGGAAGGGAAGTGATTTTGGGCTATACTTTTTAGTCCGTGATTTCTTAGTGCGAAGCTATCTCCAGAACATTTCGTAATATTTTCAAATAAATTTTTAACACTCATATCATATTTTTCTGCAATATTTGCAGCCTCTGAGAGCGCAACAACTGTTTCAAATAGTATCATGTTATTTAAAATTTTAGTCATTTGACCTGTTCCTACTTCACCACAATGCATGATATCTTTTCCCATGTATTCCAAAATAGGAAGTATTCTTTTATAAACTTCTTTTTTAGAACCCACCATTATTGCTAGTGTGCCATCTTTGGCAGCCTGCCTTGTTCTAGCTATAGGTGCATCAGCAAAGAATGAACCTTTTTTTGTTATTAGTTTGTTAAGCTCAATCATTAAATCTGGTTGAGAAGTAGACATATCGATAATCAATTTATCTGGGTTTATTTCAGATACTATTTTCTTTTCTCCAAGATAGATTTCTTTTACGAAATCACCTCCAGGTAAACAGGTAATGATCACATCTGCTACATTAAATAATTCATTAAGATTGTTTGCAATTGAAGCTCCATTTTTTTCTAATTCTTTTTCTTTAAAATTATCTAAATCATGAACAATAATGTGCCATTGTTTATTTTTAAGTAGATTTTTGCACATAGGGCTTCCCATAACCCCTAAACCAACAAAACCAATCTTTTTAATCTCTTTCAAATTCATAATTTCACACTTCATTTGTTAAAAAAGTTTATTCTATACTTTTAATTTATATTGTTTAATTTGATTATAAACTTTTTATTATTACTGGATACATAAATGCACTACGATACTATTAAAAATGAACATAATCTTCCACATGACCCATTTAAAGCAATAGTTGCACCAAGGCCTATAGGTTGGATTGGAAGTCGCTCGAAAGGTGGTATTTATAATTTAGCACCGTATAGCTACTTTAATGCAATTGCTGATCGACCCCATTTCGTTATGTTTTCTTCAGTTGATATAAAAGATTCTGTAAAAAACATTGAAGAGACTGGTGATTTTACAGTTTCATTAGCAACAGAAGATTTATTTGATCACATGAATGGAAGTTCTGTTCCTGCAGGTTCTGAGGTGGACGAATTTGAATTAGCTGGACTTAAGCCACAAATTGGTAAATTTGTATCTGCACCATTTGTTGCTGAAGCCGCAGCTGCGCTTGAATGCAAGCATTGGAAAACAATAGATTTGCCCAATGTAGACAGGAAATTAGGTAAAGGCAACTATGTTATTTTTGGACAAGTTGTTGGAATTTATATCAATGATAAGTTCATTAAAGACGGGCTGTTTAATGCCTCCGCAGCGAGACCCTTAGTAAGATTAGGGTATATGGACTATGGTGTAGTGGGATCAGAAAATACTTTTTCTAAAAACAGACCTAAACTAGGTAAGGATGGAAAATTAGAAGCTGTAAAGGAATGGGATGGAATTTATAGATAATAATGACATTGAAAATTTTGCAAAAGATGGTGCGATTTTATGTAAAGGAATTTTCTCTGATTGGGTAGATAAATTAAGAATAGGTGTTGATAAATTAATTGCTAACCCAAGCGTTAGGGAAAGATCATACATACCAGAAGATGGAACTGCACCCTTTTTTCAAGATTTAGTAAATTGGAACAGAATATCTGAATTTAATGACTTTATATTTAACTCCAAGTTAGGCTATCATGCTTCATTATTAATGCATTCTAAAAGTTCAAGATTTTTCCATGATCATGTTCTTGTAAAAGAACCTGGTTCATCAATAAAAACCCCCTGGCACCAAGATAAACCTTATTATTGTGTTGATGGAGCTCAATCAGTAAGTTTTTGGATAGCTTTAGATGATATTTCAAAAGAAGGATGTTTAGAATGTATCGCCGGATCGCATTTGTCTAATATTCTGCATAAACCTAAAAGATTTAACGGAAATGATTTATATGAAAATGATGAATCAATTGAAGTTCCAGACATTAACTCAAACAGAAATGACTATAAGATTTTAAGCTGGGAAATAAAAGCTGGTGATGCAATTGCGTTTGATTTTAGAACACTTCATGGAGCATCTGAAAATGTTAATAAATTAAGCAGAAGAAGAATTTTTTCAGCTAGGATTGTAGGGGATGATGCATTTTTTGTTGATAGAGGAGGAAAGGGATCTCCTCCATTTGAAAATATTAAGCTCAAAACTGGTGACAAACTTGTTGGTGAAGAGTTTCCAATAATCTATCAATAATTTCTCTTACAATGATTATTTTTATTGTTATAAAATATTGCTTCTCTGAGCTGTTCAGCTCCATCCATAATTCTTAAAGATGGTCTGCTAAAATAAGAATTAGAATCAAAAGCGAATACTTGTTCGTTTTTAATAGCATCCAAATTATTTATTCTAGAGTCTTCATAAAGTTTTTTTGCGAAAAGTTTATTTTCTTCAAGATTGAAACCACAACAGATTAAACCAATATAGTCAGGATTAAGTTCATTAATTTTTTCAGCAGACAATTCTACTGATTTTTCACCTTTCTTTCCCACGACAGATTGAAAGCCAGCCATCTCAATTTGTTCTGGTATCCAATGACCAGGGCTAAAATAAGGATCAATCCACTCAAGGAGTAAAAGTTTTTTATTAATTTTTTTTTTAATTAGATTATTTTTTTTATTTTTAGCTTCCTGAATTAGCCTTTCAGCAACTTCAATTTTGTTAACTTCTTTACCAATCATTTTGATGTCAGAACAAATTTCTTCAAACGTTGTAGCATTTAACGAAATTATTTTAGTTTTGCTTGTTAAAGTACATAAATTATTTTTTAAAGTAGCTTGAACATGATTTTCTGAGATTGAACATACTTCGCATAATCCTTGTGTGATAATTATTTCTGGATTTATTTCAAGGAGCTTCTTGTTATCAACTTCATAAATTAAAACATTATTTTCTATCGCATTTTTAACTAATTGATCAATCATTCTTTGATCCATACTATTAGTAATGATACTTTTTGTTACTCTAATTTTTTTATTCAACAAAGGAGGAAAATCACATTCATGACTTACTGCGACAAGGTTGTCTGACAACCCTAGATTACATATTATTTCTGATCCTGCAGGGAAAAGGCTTACTATCTTCATTTCTTATATTTTAACCACAGAATATTTTTGCATGCATTTTTATAGGCTTCTTTTTGGTTCTTATATATTTTATCACTGTAATTTCCAACTTTGTACCACCCATCAATATTTTCAGGATCTTTTCTATATTCTTCAAAACCAAAAGTTTTGTTTTCTCTAATAAATATATCAACGCATAAGTGTCCTTCATCATTATTAACAGATAATATTACTGTATTTTTTTTCAAAATAAGATGATCCTTCAAACAAAATTTATTCAATTAAAAATCAAAAAAGTATAAGAATAAATTATCTTAAAATCATTTGAATTTAACAATGCTTGAATTATCTATTTATGACAATCTACTTCTTACCTTACTTTCATTTTTTACAGCAATGATGACATCTATTGCTGGAGCAGGTGGTGGCACAGTGCTACTAGCTGCAATGTTACAATTCATGAATCCATCTGAAGCAATTCCAGTTCATGGTGTAATTCAGTTTACTTCGAACATCGCAAGGACATGGCTTTTAAGAAAGTTTGTAAAATGGAGCATAATATTAAAATTTTCACTTATGATACCTTTAGGTGTCTATATAGGTCTTGAGATCTTTCAAAGTATCAATGCAGAAGATATTAAAAAACTAATTGGTTCATTCATAATAATTGCACTAATATTGCAAAATATTAAATTTATCAAAAATTTTATTATATCATCGAATTGGTATTATATAGTAGGATTGTTTACAGGTATTTTAAATATGCTTGTAGGTGTTATTGCCCCTCTATTAGCTGTAATTATTAAGCAAAGTATTAACGAAAAAAAATCAATAGTTGGAACATTAGGTTATTTTGGTTTAGTCGGAAACTTCACAAAAATTATTGGGTTCTCTTTGATTGGGTTCTCTTTTTTAGAATATATAGATACTTTTTTGTTAATGATACCTGCTACACTTTTGGGAAGCAGAATTGGGCAGTATTTATTAGATAAAATTAGCAATAAATTATTTTTTTATATATTTCAGATTATTTTAATATTTTTAGCATTAAGGTTATTAATTATTTAATTTGTTCGCTATAGATAATATTCTATACATTTCTCTTAACACTGGTTTTTCAATTAATTTGCCATCAATTACAACGAGCCCAGTATTTGCTTCTTCAAATGTTGATATGATTTTTTTTGCTCGCTCTATAACTTCAATAGAGGGAGTGAAAACATTATTTAATATAGAAATTTGTTTTGGATGTATTGATCCTTTCCCACTAAAACCAAGCTCTTTTGCTTTAATTGCTTCCTCTTTCATACCATCTAGATCATCTAGATCAAGATAAGGAACATCTATTGCATCAATACCAGCGGAGGCTGCTGCATGTACTATTCTGGATCTTGCATATAAAAGGGGTTCCCATTTATTTTCACATCTTAACTCTGCAGACATATCTACACCTCCAAAAAAAAGTGCATCTATTCTTTGTGAACAATTTGCTATGTCAAAGGCATTTTCTAATCCTTCATTAGTTTCAATTATAATATGAAGTCTACAGTTATGTCCTTTTTCACTGAGTAAATCATCTAAAAGTTTAACTTCTTGAGATGTTTTTACTTTTGGGATCATAAGAACTGGTGGAGAATTTTTAGTTGACAAAATAGCCTGGACATCTTCTATTCCAAACTTTTCTCTTAAACAATTAATTCTTAAAATTCTTTCAACTCCGTCATTTTCTTGCTTTTCTTGAAATAATTTTAGTGCTAAGTTTCTTGCTGTTTCTTTATCGTGTGGGGCAATACCATCTTCTAATTCAACACATACCATATCTGTGCCGGATTTAAGAGCTTTTGGATACATGTCAGGCTTCAGACCAGGAGTAAATATAAAACTCCTTCTTGGTTGTATATTTGAATTATGGTTCATTCTTACTCTTTCTTAAATAAATTGCATGATATTCTTTTTGTGTATTATTGGATTTAATGAATTCTGTTTTAACTCTAAACCCGGCTTTCTCAAAAGCTTTAACTATATCTTCCAAATTCTTATTTGGAGCAACTTTGTTATCAAAGTTTTTAATACCCTCAAATTTGCAAACTAAAACACCTAATCCATTTATTTTTAATATTCTGAAGAATTCTCTAGCATAGTCAATTATAGGGTGTAAAAAATAAACCACATTAACTGCTAGCAATTTATCGAAAGAATTATCTTTTACAATATTAGATAAATTTTTTGCATCATTAGATAAGATTGTAACATTTTGATTTTTAAATTTTTGAATTAATTTATTACGAAATGTATCGCTGACTTCTATCGAAATAATATTTTTGGAAGTGAGGTTTAGTAATTTTTTAATTCCCTGTCCATTACCAGATCCAATTTCTATAACATTATCATTTTTTTTAACATTAAGTTTTTTAATTGAGTCATTATAAACAAATTCGTTAAATACGATCATCAGTTCTTTAGCAATATTTCCTAAAAAACCATTTCCTGGACTTCTCATATTTTGAGTCATAAGCTTTGTATGCTTTATTTGTGAATAGATTAATAAATATATGTATAGTTTAATTTTAATTAACTTCATTTAACTATCTAGAAATTCTAACAATTTTTGATTGAATACTGTTGGATTTTCAATATTTGATAGATGCCCAGCATTAGGAATAACGCTTAATTTACTATTTTTTATTTCTTTCATAATTTCATTAGACATTGATGGTGGCGTCAAAGTGTCTAACTCACCAACCATGATAAATGTTGGTACATCGATTGTTCTAAAGATATGACGATGTTCAGTTCTCATTGATGTGTCAATGGTTTTTAAATAGCTCTCTTTATGTAATAGCTCCATTGAGTTAACTAATTGTTCATAGGCTGATTTATTATTAACATCTCCAATAAGTGTTGAAGCTACGATTGGAGCTATGTCTCTTGGTTCTTTGCCATTTATAAGAGGTTCTTTTCTTAAGTTTATAAATTTTTCTATTTCTTGTGGACTTAGATTTGATAATCCAAAATGAGTATCACATAATATTAAAGATTTCACATAACTTGGATATTTTTCATAAAATAAAGTTGCGATTTGTCCACCCATTGACAGTCCTACAATGTGAGCCTTATCTTTGTTGAAATGTTTGAATATTTTCACTAGATCATATAAGACATCTTCAAAATTTAAATCTCCTTCATAATCATCACTTTCTCCATATCCTCGAGTATCCCAAGCAACTGAAAGAAATTTTTTAGAGAAAAAAATAAGATTTTCTGTCCAATTCTTTTTATTACCACCAATACCATGCAAAAAGATAATCATTTCTCCTTGACCTGCATAATCAATTGAAATACATGGATTATTTCCTACTTTTGTATTTTTAATTTCCATGATATTTAAAATTTACTCCCAGGTAATTTCAAAAACTCTAATTCTGATTTAGTTGATTTTCTACCTAAAATTTCATTTCTATGAGGAAATCTTGAAAAAGTTTCTATAACCTTTTTATGTCTTTGTGCTGAATCATAAGTATTTTTATTTGTATATTTTTTAAAAAAGGGAAGGCTAAATTGATGATCTGAAAGTTTTTCACTATGCATAAAAGGCATCAAAAAAAAACTATTATAGTTATCTTCGTTAGATTTAAGAAAACTCTTCTTAATTGCTATTTTTGATAATTTTAGAGCTTTCTCATCTCCAGCGAATGATTTTATTTGGTTTCTATAAATATTTCTACTAAATTGATCTAATACAATTATCCACGAAAGATAATCTTCTTTAGTAAAGTGATAATTGTTGATTTTATTTTCTAAACAAAATTCAAGTATTTTTTGAAACCTGTTCTTTATTAAGTTGTCAAATTCTTTGTCTTTTTTGAACCACATCTTTGGAGTACATTCTTTAAACCAAAAATCTAAAATCATTATAGAATTAATCATGACAAATTTTTCAAAATTTTGCTAATTTCTTTTCCCATTTGTTTTTGCCCAAAAAAAGGTGCTTTTTCACATGCTTCAGCAAGATATTTGACATCTTTTGTTTCAAGATATTTTTTCCATAAATCAGACATTAATTTTTCTAAATCCATCAATCATTAATCCTTTTTGAATTTATATAAACTAAATACAGATAAACCATTATCAAGACATTTATAATATTCCAAAATATACCATTTAAAAATGCCAATTTATATGAATTAGTATAATCAAATATTTCCCCTGACAGCCAACCACCTAATGACATTCCAATTATAGTTGCGAATATGAGTAAACCAACTCTTTCAGCGACTTCATTAGTAGGTAAGAATTTACTTATAATCACAGTATAGATAGGTACTATTCCTCCTTGGGATAATCCAAAAAAGACTGCAACAATGTACAAAGATAATTGACTATTAAATGGCAAAAACATTGATAGAGAAATAGCTTGAAGACTTGAACCAAGAATAAGTGTTTGAATGGGACCTATTTTATCTGATAAAAAGCCAAACAAAATTCTGCTTGTTACAGCAGCAAATAACATAAATGATAATATTTCAGTACCCACCGTTAAGCCATATCCATAATCAATGCATAAAGGTACGATGTGTACTTGAGGTACAGACATAGCAACACAACAAAGAATTCCAGCAAACATTAGTAAAATTTGAATTTTTTTATTACTTATTGATAATTTTTGAGTAGAGTTTACATTTCTATTTTTTTCAAAATTTTGTACTTTTTCATTTGATTTTGTTTTCTTTTCTCCTAGAAAAAAAAATAATATTGGGATGCAAATGCTGCATACTACAGCAATAAATAAATGTGCACTCTTCCATTGGCCATCAATTAAAAAGTCTTTGATCAAAAATGGCCATATTGCACCGCATAAATGTTGACCACTTGCAACTAGAGAGACAGCAAGACCTTTTCTTTTATAAAAAAATTTAGATATATCTGCCATCATTGGACCAAAAAAAGCAGCAGCAGAAAAACCTAAAAAAAACTGAATTATAGACAGCCAAAAAACATTTGTTGCTAAAACTGAAAACAAATAAGAAGAAACTAATAATATTAAAGCAAAAATTATTGGTTTTCTAATCCCAATTTTATCTAACATACGACCAATGATTACATTGCCTATACCGTAACCAAACATTGTTGCAACATATGGATAGGTAGAAGCTGCTCTATCTAGTCCAAACTCATTTTGAATATTTGGCATTATTATAACAACAGACCACATACCTGCAGTTCCAATAACACTCATTGTAAAGATAATTATTAATCTTAGCCAAGCTTGCTTACTGTCTTGCTCTATAAAATTATTCTTCATATCTTGTTGCTCTTAAAAATTATTTAATTAACATATAATTTACAAATGACTAAAATTATAATTACTTTTCTATTTTTTAGGAGGTATAGATGGCATTATCTAAGGATGAAATAAATTTTTACAATGACCAAGGTTATTTACTTGTTGAAGATGTTATATCAGAAAATCAACACAAGGAAATGTTGGCTTTAGTAAATGGTTTTTTTGAAAAATCAAAAATGATCAGAGAAAATGATAATATTTTTGACCTTGAAGATGGTCATTCATCTGATAACCCCAGACTTAAAAGAATTAAACAGCCACACCAACATTCTCAATTTTTTTGGGATATTATAAAAGAGTCAAAAATTGAAGAAATTCTTAGAGACCTTCTTGGTGATAATGTGTCTTTAAAAACAAGTAAATTAAACACCAAAGCACCTGGTGGAGGGGCTGCTGTGGAATGGCACCAAGATTGGGCATTTTATCCTCACACAAATGATAATGTTCTGGCTTTGGGTTTGATGTTAAATGATGTTGATATAGATAATGGACCATTAATGGTAATACCTAAGAGTCACAAGGGCCCTGTGTTAAGTCATTTTAACAATGGTGTTTTTTGTGGTGCAATTGATCCAGATGATTCAGATTTTGATATGAGCAAAGCAGTAACTTTAACTGGAAAGGCAAGATCTATGACTATTCATCATGCGAGAACACTTCATGGATCTTCACCTAATAACAGTAACAGAGATAGATTAGTTTTATTTTACGAATGCAATTCAGCCGATGCATGGCCATTGGTTGGCGCAGGCGCATATATGAAAAGCACAAATCCTGTACAATTGTGCGATCAATTAGAAAAGCAAATGGTGTGTGGGAAGGTAAGTTACCAACCTAGAATGGATAATGTTCCGGTAACAATACCTCTTCCACCAGCACCAGATTATGGTTCTATATTCACTTCTCAAAAAACAGGTGGTGCTAAATCTGCATTTTAAATTTTATAGTCTGGTGAGTATCTCTCAAGTTTTCTTAGCAATGCTGGCCAAGCCAACCTGTCTTTTCCCAAATCAAACATACCAATAGATTGTTCTTGAGTGGTTTTAATGGCTTCTTTTGATGGTAAATTTATTTTACCAGCTGCCTGTGCTCTTATCTGAGCCGAACAAGCTCTCTCAAGAAAATATATTCCCATAAAAGCTATTCCGCATGTTTGTCCAACAGATAAAGTTCCATGATTGCGAAGTATAAATAGATTTTTATCTCCTATGTCTTTAATTAATCTTTCTTTTTCACTATGATCTAGTGCTAGGCCTTCATAATCATGATATGCAATATGTGGATGAATCAACATAGAAGTTTGGCTAATTGGTAGTAATCCATCTTTTTGTATAGAAACAGCAACACCATCATTAGTGTGAAGATGTAAAACGCATTGAGCATCTTCTCTTGCAGAATGTATTGCACTATGAATGGTAAAACCAGCAGGATTTACTTCATAAGGTGTATCTATAACTGCATCACCATTAAGATCAATTTTAACCAAGCTAGAAGCAGTAATCTCATCAAACATCAAACCGTAGGGATTGATTAGAAAATGATGTTCTGGTCCAGGTATTCTTAAAGACACATGTGTATAAATTAAATCATCCCATCCATACATGGCAATTAATCTGTAAGTAGCAGCTAGATCTAGCCTTAATTGCCATTCTTTTTCAGTAATTTGACTTTTTAACTTTTGAGTATCAATCATGTGGTTCATTTCTTTTCCTTATTTAAAAATTAATAAGATTTGATTTATTCTTCTATTATTTCAATAATTCTTCTAGGTGATACTTGCATATCTTTTTTGTATAATTTGATTTTTAATATGCCATTGGTTAATTCTGCTTCGTCCACTAAAATATTTTGCTCTAGTCTAAAAACTTGTTTAGTAGAATTATTGTGAATACCTTTATGTATTATATCTTTATCAATTGATAATGCTTTATTTTTTACATCCAAAACTAAATAATCATTAACCGTATTAATTTTTATTTGATTAGGTTCAATACCTGCTAAGGCTACATGAATTTCGTAATTATTATAGTCATATTTTATAATATCAAAGGCTAAGTTTGATTTGTTTTGAATTGAAGAAACTTTATCAATCTCGTCAAAAAAATCATTATACCCAATATAATATTTTAAAAATTTATTTTGTAATAAAGTCATTTTTTATCCTTCGATTTTGAAAATTCGTTCACCTTCTATAAACTTTATCTTAGTGTTACCTTTTACTTCATTAACCTCGTCTGCCATTATTTTCATAATTTTTGAAGCATCATTTTTATTTTTAAAACAAGATATAACAAAGCCTGTAGTATCTGAAACTCTATAAACTTCACAACTCAATTGTCCATTTTTTATATTTCTGGGTATCATTACGTTTTGAAAAAAAGCTATGATCATATCACAATTAACTTTTGAAGTTGATTGAAATTCAGCAATTCTAGTGTACATTTTTACCTCTTGTTAAATGCATACTTAGTATGTAATTGTATCAGTATAACTAACTAATAACATATTAACATGAAGATTATAATTTTATCATTTTTTATTTTATTTTCACCCCAAATATTGGCGCATGAGTGTGTTTTAAAAGGTACTTCTGCTGAAGAAATTACAATTTATAATACATGTAAAGCTGACCAAAAAAACCAAGCTCCTAGTAAAAATTTAAATAACTCTTTATTAAAATTAAAAATTAAAGAACTAAAAAATGAAAATAAAAATTTAAAAAATCAATTATTAGACTTGAAAATTAGACTTAATTCTTTGCTACAAAGAATAGATTCTTACTTAAATTAATTAGAGTATAACAAATGAAAAAAGCTTTAGTCATAGGTGTTGGTCCATTAAATGGTTTAGGTGGACAATTATGTAGAAAAATTGCAAACAATAATTTTGAAGTATTTGTTGCAGGGAGGACAAAGTCATCATTAGATAATGTAGTCAATACTATTTTAGATGACGGGAACAAAGCAATACCAATAATTGTAGATGCAACTGATGAAAATCAGATAAAAAATATGATCAAAGAAATTGGTCCTGGATTAGATTTCGCTGTTTATAATGTTGGTAATAATAGACCTGGTAAAATTGTTGAAATGGATGCTAATTATTTTCGAGAAAGCTGGGAAAGTGGCTGTTTTGGCGGATTTTTATTTGCTAAAGAAGTTATTAAAACATTTTTATTAGAAAAAACAGCTGGCACCCTTATTTTTACTGGAGCTAGTGCATCTTTAAGAGGTAAATCTAATTTTGGTGCTTTTAATTCTGCTAAAGGAGCCCTTAGAAATTTAGCTCAGGCTTTAGCAAAAGAATATGCTGAAAACTCAATTCACGTAAGTCATGTAATTGTTGATGGAGGTTTAGCAGGAGAAAGAATAAAACAACGATTATCTGATTTTGAAGATAGAGTTAAAGAAGGTAAACTTATTAACATAGAGAATGTTACAGAAGCTTATATGTTTCTATATAATCAAAGTAAAGATGCATGGACATTTGAATTAGATGTAAGAACATCTCAAGAAAATTGGTAGATCATAAAGGAGTTCTATATGAAATTATTTAATCTGACAGATAAGGTTGCATTAATTACAGGTGGTAATGGTGGTATAGGGTTTGCGATGGCAAAAGCTATAGGAGAAGCTGGTGCAACTGTTGTTATAGCCGGAAGGAATGAAGAAAAAAACAAGAAATCAATTGAAGAGTTAAACTCTTTGAACATTGAGTGTAAATCTTTGATAGTAGATGTAGTGAATGAAAACTCATGTAATACACTTATTGAAGATGTAGTTCAAGCATACGGAAAACTAAATATTTTAATTAATAACGCTGGCACTAATATTAGAAAACGACCTGAGGAATATGAATTAAAGGAATGGATATCAATAATAGATACAAACTTGATAAGTACATTTACTTGTTCTAAAGCTGCTTTTAAACATTTTAAGAATATTAACAGTGGAAAAATTATTAATATTGGATCCATGCATTCTTTATTTGGCGCACCCCTGGGAAGTGCATATTCTGCAAGTAAAGGGGGTGTAGTACAATTAACAAAAAGTCTTGCAAATACTTGGGCTAAAGACAACATTCAAGTAAATGCGGTTTTACCAGGATATATAGATACCACTTTAACTCGACAAGCTAGGGTTGATATTCCTGAACTTCAAAAAAGAGTAGAAGAAAGAACTCCTGCCGGGCGCTGGGGAGATCCGGATGATTTGGGAGGAATAGCTGTATTTTTATCTAGTGATGCTTCTAATTATGTCACGGGCACTGCTATCCCTGTCGATGGTGGTTATTCAATCAACGGGTAAATTAATCTAGGAGGGTAATTTGAAAAATATTTTTAAAGGTTGTATGCCAGCTCTTATGACGCCATGCAACGAAGATCTCTCTCCAAACTTTGATTTACTCGTGCAAAAAGCTGAAGAGCTTATCAATTATGGGATGTCCGCTGTAGTTTATTGTGGATCAATGGGAGATTGGCCTTTATTAACTGACGAAGAAAGACAAGCGGGTGTTTCTAGGTTGGTTAAAGCTGGTGTTCCTACAATAGTAGGAACTGGTTCAATTAATTCAAAAAAAGCAACTGATCATGCTGTACATGCCCAAGAAGTAGGTGCTTCAGGTCTCATGGTAATTCCAAGAGTTTTATCTAGGGGACCTTCGCTTTCAGCTCAGAGAGCACATTTTGCGTCTATTTTAAGTGGAGCTCCCAAACTTCCTGCAGTTATTTACAATAGTCATTATTATGGGTTTTCAACAAGAGCAGATTTATTTTTTGATTTACGAAAAGAATATCCAAATTTAGTGGGATTTAAAGAATTTGGAGGAGCCAATGATCTTAGTTATGCAGCAGAACATATTACTTCTAAATATGATGATATAT
Organism: uncultured SAR116 cluster alpha proteobacterium; assembly: GCA_902589185.1. Lineage (GTDB taxonomy): Bacteria > Pseudomonadota > Alphaproteobacteria > Puniceispirillales > Marisalimonadaceae > Marisalimonas. Next base: position 63,764 of record CACIRZ010000003.1, on the reverse strand, counting down.
CCTTGATGATTGGGGTAGATACAACTGTATATCATGGCTACGTAAACTGCGGCGCAGTTGGAGCAATAACTGGAGTGGGGAATGCGTTTCCAAAAGAAGTATTACATTTAATTGATCTATGTGAAAAAGCTGCAAGCGGCAACTCTAAAGCAAGACAAAAAGCTATGGAACTTGAGTGTGCACTCGCAGTTTTATCATCTTTTGATGAGGGACCAGATCTGGTGCTTTATTATAAATATTTAATGGTTTTAAACGGAGAAAAAGCGTACGATTTGCACTTTAATCCTACTGATAAGTTGAGTGAGAGTCAGAAAAATTATGCAGAAAGTCAATATACTTTATTTAAAAACTGGTACCGAGATTGGAATAAATAAAAGGTCAATAATTAAATATTATTAATCTTCTTGTATATCATCACTTGAATTTTTATTTACGGATGAATTGTTAAATCTCTGATTTTTTTTATCTTTTAATTGTTTACAAGCTTCTTTAAAGACAAGCCCTATTAATATACCGCCAGTCAAGCCTAAAGCAGTACCTTTAATTAATCCTAATTCGAACAATCATATCTCCTATAAAAAGTGGTGAACGCGAGAGGATTCGAACCTCTGACCTACTGCTTAGAAGGCAGTTGCTCTATCCAGCTGAGCTACGCGTCCACTAAATAATTTATTATTACTTATAAATAATTAAGTCAAAACAATTGTTTTAAAAAGCTAGTAATAAAAAATCTTTTGCATGCATGTCATTGGTTTTGGTATTTTATTTAAATTTTCTGTTCCCAATCCTACGCTTAATACAGCTGATGATAATTTTGAAGTTACTTTGTCAAAAATCCATGCAAAATCAGTTGTAGTAAAAAAATATTTATCTTCCCAAATTACGTAAGCTCCTTGTTTTTCAGCTAACAATTTTCCAATTAAAACAAACTTACCATTCATTCTTCTATAAACTTTTGGATTATCCATGTCTTTTGATCTGTCAAATAAAAACTCAAACTTGTTGTTTGTATCACTACAATCAAATCCAGCAGACGGAAGATGCACATCACTGGCCATTGATTTTAATGGTAATAAAACAATAAACAAAATTACATAAATAAATTTTCTTTTTAAAATCACAACTTTCTTACTTTCTAGTTAATTTTTTTACATAATTATTGTAAGACTTACCTAATTTTTTAATTAATATAAAGTATTTTATCATGTCACTTTTTATAGATCACGTCGTAATAACAGTTACTGATATAAACAAATCCATACATTTTTATTCAAATATTTTAGGTATGGAATTACAAGAATTTTTATCAACAACAGATAATGTAAAACGAAAATCTCTTAAATTTGGCATACAAAAAATTAATTTACATGAAGCTTCTAAACCTTTTAAACCGCACGCGTATAAACCACTCCCAGGTACTATGGACATTTGTTTTTTAAGCGAAAAAAATGTTAATGACTGGATAAAAATATTTGATAAATTTGATATTAAAATAGAAGATGGCCCAGTCATAAAGACTGGAGCTAATGGCACAATAAAATCTATATATGTCAGAGACCCAGATAAAAACTTAATTGAGATATCTAATCAGAATTATTAAATGGTTTGTATAAATTCTATTAACTCTCTCGTTCTATGTACTTTTTTTTCCCATTTTTGATCAAATTTTTTTATAAGATTCTCTAAATTTTTTGAATTTATTGCTTTTTCAGCATCTCTACTATTTTTAAATTCATATATGGCAAGATGAAAATTGGAATCTTTTATCCAGCCTCTTTTTGCACTTTTAGCCATAAATGCTTCCCTTGCTTCGATTAAGTGCTCTTTTTCATACCAATTGTCAAATTTTTCTCTATCAACAAGCTTTGTGTCTGATTTAACTATTAAGTAACAGGTCATATCGAACTCACATTACAATTTAAAATTACTTTATATTTTAAAAATTAAATTATTGACAATAGTCTCTAATAATTTTGTAATTTAATGGTAATATTAAGGAGGGTCTTTATGAACTTTAAAATATTTGGTAAGCAAGTTAAAGTAGGTCAATCTTTTACCAAATATGCAGAGTTAAACTTATTTGATGCAGTTACTAAATTCTTTCCAAATGCTGTTTCTTCAATTGTAAGTGTCTCAAAAAAAAATAAGATTTTTTATATTATCATAGTACTTCATATTACAAAAAAAATGGAATTTACAGCTCAATCAAATGGTGAAACTGCAAAAATAGCATTTGATTCTACTCTTGAAAAACTCTCAAAACAACTAAGACGATATAAAAGAAAAATTAAAAACTCTAAACATAAAGATAACTTTCTAAAATCAAACGTGTTGGATGCACAATTTCAAATAATTAATGAACCTCCAACAGGTGTTTCTATAAACAAAGAAAATAACAGTCAAGAGCCACTTATTTTTGCAGAATTAGATACAGAGATAGAAGAATTAACAGTTGTTGATGCCCTTGAAAAAATGAAATTAGGAAATGCTTCTGCGCTTATGTTTAGAAACTCAAAGCATAGCGGGCTTAATATGATTTATAAAAGGGAAGATGGTTTAATTGGTTGGGTAGATCCAAGAGGCAATAGAGAATTAACTAAAGTATGAAATCAATTAATTATTTAATTGTTCTAATCTTTTATCTCTTCTGCACATAAATCTATAATATTCATATTTATAGCTTTGTTTTTTGTAGTAATTTTGATGCTCTTCTCTTACAGGGTAAAATTTGCTCTCTTTTTCTACGGGAACTATTGAAGTTTTTGGAGCTAAAGACAATATAATTTTTTTCTGATCATCATTTTTATAATAAATTGCAGGTGTGTAAGACCTACCTCTATCACAAAATTGTCCATCAGCATCTTCATAATCAATAGTCTTGAATACATGAGTTACAAGTTCTTTAAATGTAATTTTCTTAGGATCATATATCACTAGTGCTGCTTCACGGTGATCACCCCACTGCCCAGGTATATATTTTGGGTCCTTTGTTGTGCCTGCAGTGAAACCACTTATAACATCTGACACTCCATCAAGTTTTTCTGTATCTGCTTCAGTACACCAAAAGCATCCACCAGAATAAACAAAAGTATCTGCCTTACTTAGATATGTGAAGTAAGTAAAAGTAATTAAAGTAACAAATGAGTTAACAAGTAATTTTTTGAAAGGATTTCGCATTTTTATTTTTTGTGATTAATTAGACATACTTATACTTGGTATTTTTTTTTTGAAAAACAATAATTATAATGTAAATATTTTTTTAAAAAATAAGAGTTGGATTAATTATGGAAAAATTTGTTTCAGTTACAAATCCAAAAGTAATAGAAAATCTTAAATTACAAATTTCTAATAGTAGAATTATAGATTGGGCACCAGATTTTAATAAGGATGCGGGTATTACATATAATAGACTTGCTTATATTTTAGATTATTGGAAAAATAAATTTTCATGGGAAAAATCAGAGAAAGAACTAAATTCATTTAATCAATTTTATTTTATTGATGAAGGCATAAAAACTCATTTTTTACATATTAAATCGCCAAAAAAAAATGCTTTACCATTATTGCTCATTCACGGATGGCCAGGATCGATATTTGAATTCTTTGATTTAATACCTTTGTTAACAAATCCCAAAGATCATAATTTACTTAGATGTCAGCCTTTTGATATTGTAATTCCTTCTTTACCAAATGTAGGCTATTCTTTTTTTACTGATCAAAAACCAATGGATCTAGTAGAAATTTCCAATCATTTTTTAACACTTATGAAAAATTTGGGGTATGAAAATTATTTTGTACAAGGTGGAGATTTAGGATCTTTTATTGCTTCAATAATGTCTAAAAATGATTCCAAATCTGTTAGGGGTATTCATTTAAACTTGTTGCCTCTGCCAAGAGGGTTAGATAAGATACCAAATAATAATGAAGAAAAAAGATATTATCAAAAATTAAACAACTTTCTTCAATTTGAATCTGGTTATCAGCAATTACAAGGGACTAAACCTTTTACTCTAGCTCATGCACTTAACGCTTCTCCTGTATCATTATGTTCATATATAAGTGAAAAATTTTATACCTGGATAGATCATGGTGGCGATTTATTTTCAAAAATCAATATAGATAAAATGTTAGCTAACATTACCCTATATTGGATAACTGGATGTATTGGTGCTTCATTTTGGCCTTATTATATCAGGCATAGGTCAGATTGGCCAATTAGTAAGGATGAGCCAATATTATCACCAATGGGATATAGCGAGTTTCCTAAGGAAATTTTTTCACCTCCATTAAGTCTTGCATCACAATATTATAAAAATATTGTTATGTGGTCATCCCATAAATCTGGAGGACATTTCGCAGCAATGGAAAAACCCCTAGAGTTAGCATTGGATATTAACAATTTTGTAAAAAAAGTTTTATAAATTGTATTTATTAATCTTCCTCTATGTGTCAGTCTTAATTTAAATATTATTATGTGAGCATTAAAATGAATTTAGACTTTTTAACGGATGATTTACTTATAAAAAAAAATAGTTTTGATGGCCCTATAGTTGTAACGGGCGCAGGCGGTTGTATAGCGGCTTGGGTTTTAACAATACTCCATAGATCACATATTCCCTGTATAGCTGTAGATTTATCTGATAATAAAAATCGATTGGAGCTTCTTCTTGGAAATGAAACCAACAAAATTGATTGGAAGATATGTGATATTACTAATCTTGAAAAACTGAGTAAAATCATAACTAGTTATAAACCAAGTGCCATTATTCATTTGGCAGGTCTTCAAGTTCCTTTTTGTGCAGAAAACCCTGCTTTAGGTGCTCGTGTAAATGTTGAAGGCACTATAAATATTTTAGAAATTGCAAAAAAAGCAAATATTAAAAGAACGGTTTATGCATCTTCAGTAGCAGCTCTGGGACTTCCTCCAAATGGTCCATGGAAGGAAACACTTTATGGAGCATACAAATTAGCCAATGAACACACAGCTTTCGTATACTGGTCTGATTGGCAAGTGCCTTCAATAGGTATTAGGCCCAACATTGTATACGGATTAGCAAGAGATCAAGGTATGAGTTCAAAAAATACTTTGGCCATTCAAGCTGCTGCATTGGATAAAAAATACGAAATTCCATTTAATGGAAAATATAGCTGGTTATATGCAGGTGAGGCAGCGATAGCATTCATAACGTCAGTGAATAAAGATTTAACTGGTTCACATGTATTTAATTTAAATGGTAGTTGTGAAACTATCGAATATGGATTGTCATTAATCAAAGAATTGAGTAAAGAAGCAAATATAAGTTGTGTTGATAAATCTTTTCCTTTTCCTCCAGATTTAGATGATTTGCCTCTTAGAAATCACATAGGTGATTATCCTTCAATTTCTGTTAAAAAAGGAATTGAAAATACCTTTAGAGCGTTTGAAATACTTAAATCTGAAGGCAGATGTCCTTCTTTATCTGAATAATATGCATAACCATTATAATACTCTAATAGTTTTTATTTATGAAAAATAATCTTGATTTAATTCTCAATGGACCAATTCTAAAAATGATCTGTAAACTTTCATTGCCGAATTCTATCACTGGTATTTCAATGGTATTAATAGTAATTTCTGATGCATATTTTGTATCGAAACTAGGAAATGTGTCATTAGCTAGTCTAGCTTTAGTTTTCCCATTTATAACATTAATGCAAATGATGTCAGCAGGTGCAATTGGTGGTGCAAGTACATCTTCTATTTCAAGATTTTTGGGAGCAAATTTAATTGAAAGTGCTAATTCTGCAATTTGGCATGCGGTTTTGATTGGTATTTCAATGTCTATAATTTACTCGGTTATTTTTTTTTTATTTCCAAAGTATATTTTTATGTCAATGGGAGGTGATAATGATGTTTTAGAAGGAGCTGTTAACTTTTCACAAATTGCTTTTGGTGGTGCTGTATTTACTTGGTTATTATATATTCTTTCAGCAGTTTTAAGAGCTATTGGTGAATTCGTTATTCCAGCAATAGTTCAAATTTCAGGTTGCTTTTTACAAATAGTTTTAGCAGGAGCTCTAACATTAGGCTGGTTTGGGTTTCCAAATTTTGGAATAATAGGACCTGCAATTGCTATGATTTTATCACATTTCATAATGGTATTTTATTTGTACTTTTATATTAAGTTCAAACAAAATATTGTAAAACTCTGTCCTTATCCACTTAATAAAGAATCATTTTTTGATATAATGAAAGTAGGTATTGGAGGGCTGATAAATAGTACAACAATAGCAGGAACAGTTGGCGTGGTTACTGCTACAGTAAGTTATTATGGTGTAGACGCTCTTGCTGGTTACGGTTTAGGTAGTAGATTAGAGATTATAATTACTCCATTAGTTTTTGGAATTGGATCTGTCCTTACAGCAACAGTTGGAATAAATGCTGGAGCAAATCAGATTAATAGAGCAAGAAACATAGCGTGGGTAGGAGCGATTATTTCATTTTTAGTAGTGGGAATTATCAGTGGAATTGTATCGTTTTATCCGGAATTATGGCTAGATAATTTTCAAACTAATTTTTTATCAAAACAATCAGCAATTCTTTATTTAATTATTGTTGGACCATTTTACTGTTTCTTTGCAGCTGGGCAAACATTGTATTTTGCTAGTCAAGGAACAGGTAAGATTTTTTATCCTGTTTTGGTAGGGATGATTAGATTTTTGTCTGTATCCATTATTTGTTACTTAGCTATTAAATTTTCGTGGTCAATAAACTCAATATTTTATGCAGTTTCTTTTGGTCTTGGGATTACTGGCATTGGTTTAGGTTTATGTATGTTAGGTCGAGATTGGAAATCAGAAATTAACCAAAAAAGGACATCGAATACATAGCTATGTTTAGAACACAAAAAAACAAAAATATTCCGACTATAATTTTCATATATTATAAATATCATAAAATAATAAAAAATACAGCTTAACTAAATGAACTTTAAAAATTACTCACCAAATTATTTTTTAAAATAATAATTAAATATCAAACAAAGCAAACAATTTTAGATATATAGTTTTCTTGACTAAACTTAGTTAAAATATGAAATTAAAATAATAAAAATTTTATTATGAGTATATCCATGGAAGATCCATCAGCTATTTTATATTTATTGATAGGTATAGGGTGTTTATATCTTTATAGATTGTTGAAAAAAAAGTGGAATATTCAAAGTGGCTCAAAATCAAGTTTGTATAAAATACTATTCAAAAACTTTAATGATAAAAATAAATAAAAATTATTTACGGAATTTTTAAATGAAAGAAAAAGAATATCTTTTAAATTTATTGGATTATAATAGTTGGGCAAATAATGAGTTTTTTAAGACAATAACCACACTGTCTGTCGATGAAATTAATAAGCAACGTAAATCTTTTATGAATAGTATAAGAAATTCATTAAATCATTTACTAGTTATAGACAAAATCTGGTTAGCTAATATGAAGAAACAGAAACATTCATTCAATAATCTTCAAACAATTTTGCACGAAAATATTAGAGATCTTTGGGAAGCTAAAAAAAATGAAGAGATAGAGATAAAAAAATATACAAATAACCTAAGTGAACAAGATTTAAATGAAAAAGTTGAATGTGAATTAATAGGTGGTAATAAAGTTTTAATTTCAAGATCTATGATCATTTCTCATCTCGTCATGCATGGTGGTTATCATAGAGGAATAATTGCAGAGATGATGGGATCTACACCTTTGCCTCCTATACCACAAGATATCACTATTTGGGAAAAATCGAAAAATAATTAAGATTATTGATTTGTAAGGAATTTTATATAAATGGAAGTTGCAAAATTAATTTGGAAAAGTTGGAACGATGGTAAAAAATTAGGTCCTTTGTCAGAAAAAATCAAGCCTAATTCTCGAAAAGAGGCTTATAAAATTCAAGAACAAATTGAAATTGTAAGTGAAAACAAAATATTAGGTTGGAAAATAGCAGCTACCAGCAAAGATGGTCAAAATCATATAGGAGTTTCAGGCCCTTTAGCAGGTAGAATTTTCAAAGATAAGACAAAATTTCTAAAAAGTAATCTAACATTAGGAAATAATCAGATGGCAGTTGCTGAACCTGAATTTGCTTTTAAGATTGGAACTGAAATAAAACCAAACAACTCATATTACAAAGTTAAAGAAGTAATGGAATTAGTTGAAACCTTACATTTAGCAATTGAATTGCCTGACTCCAGGTTCAATAACTTCTCTTCAGTTGGAGAACTTAGTCTTATTGCTGACAATGCATGTGCTGATCAATTTGTAATTTCTAAACCTGTTGAGTTGGACTGGAAAGATATAGATTTTTCTAATCATAAAGTTTCAATATCAAACTCAAAATTTACACATCAAGGGATTGGATCTAACGTATTAGGTGATCCTAGAATTGCATTAACTTGGTTGGTGAACGAATTATCTCAAAATAATATATTACTTGAAAAAGATATGATAGTATCAACAGGAACATGCTCCAAACCAATACCGGTTGTTACAGGTGATATTGTGACTGCTAATTTTGGTGAATTGGGTGAAATTAGCCTTAATTTAAAATGATTAAAACAATATTAATTTTTATTTTTATATTTGTAATATTGTGGTTATTTAAAAACAAATTACCCGAAATAAGAAATAAGTTAAAAATTTTAGTTAAAAATCCATTTTTTAGTTCAATAGCTTTAAGAGGTTTATTGCGTTTAGTAAGATTTTTGATCTTTAGACGGTAATTATTTCAAACTCTCATAAAATTCTAAGAAGTATGGGAAAAAATTGTTTACTATTATTTTCACGCCTTTTTTGTTAGGATGAATCATATCTCTTTGATTTAATGAAGGCGTCAGAGCAACATCTTTTAGAAAAAAAGGGTAATAGGCTGTATCATATTTTTTTGATAGCCTAGGATATATTGCATTAAACTCATTTACATATATTTCTCCTAAATTATTGGGTGCTTTCATACCAATTAGCATGGTTGGAATTTGTTTTTCTTTTAAATAACTTAAAATTTTTTCGATATTTTGACTTGTTAAGCTTGGATCAATACCTCTTAACGCATCATTTGCACCAATCAGAATAATTACACCGTCATAATTATCTTCAAGAACCCATTTATATCTATTTGATAAACCTGTAGATGTTTCTCCTGAAACACCACTGTTGAATAAAGTTAAGTTGTTTATTTTGTTTTCTTTAGTTTTAAGCTTTAATTGATTTACAAAATTATCTTCAACAACTAATCCATATCCAGCAATTAAACTATCTCCAAAAATTATAATTTTTGTTGTTTTTGAGTAAGCAAGTTCTATATAACAAAATGTAATAATTAATGTAGAAAATAATCTAATTATAAATTTCATAATTTTATTTAACCTGATTAATTTTTTTTTAGGAAGATTATTTTTTCAAAAACATAAACTTTTTAAAGATATTTAAAATGAAAAATGAAAATAAAAAAAAACTTATTGAATTAGAAAATATTCATATAGATCTTAAAAGTGCGTTTGAAACAATCAACGTCTTAAAAGGTATAAATCTAAAAATCTTTAAAAATGAAAGTGTTGGTATTATTGGAGAAAGTGGAGCAGGTAAATCTACTTTAGTTATGTGTATTGCGGGTTTGGAACTGATATCTAAAGGAAAAATTTTTTTTAAAAATTCACCTATACATAATTTAAATGAAGATGATTTGGCAATATATAGATCTAAAAATATTGGAGTTATTTTTCAAGCATTCAATTTGTTACCTTCAATGACCGCTCTTGAAAATGTTAATTTACCAATTGAGATTGCAGGAAGTTTTAAAAATAATAAAATGGCAACAGAACTATTAACTGCAGTTGGATTGAAAAATAGAATCTTTCACTATCCCCACCAACTATCTGGTGGAGAACAGCAAAGAGTTGCTATAGCAAGGTCATTAATATCAAATCCAGAAATTTTAATTGCTGATGAACCAACTGGGAATTTAGATAAAAGAAATAGTGAAGATGTAATTAAATTACTATTCAAATTAAAAAAAGATTTTGGGTCCACATTAATTTTGGTTACTCATGACACATCTGTAGCAAAATTATGCGATAGAATTATAAAAATTGATAATGGCTTAATAGCGGAATAAGTAATCTAAATGTTTGTAGAAAATTATAAAAACTTAATTTTATCTTTTAGAGAATTACGCGGGTCTTTCAATGAGTTTAAAATTGTTGTTGCCTCAATATTTTTAGGTGTTTTTATAATTGCAGCAGTTGGAAGTATTTCTGAAAACCTTAAATCTGAAATTAAGAATAAAAGAGCGGAGATGCTTGGTGGTAATTTTGAATTATCAACTACTTATCAAGAATTTCCAAAAAATTTAAAAAAATGGTTAGAAGAAAACGGTGCGACAACTCAAATAATTGAGCTAAGAACAATGCTTTCTTATAACTCTCAATCTCAAATAAAGCGTCGTATTGTAGAATTAAAAGCTGTAGATAATAATTATCCATTAATTGGTAAAGTTAAAATTTCTCCTAATCAAGAACTTAAACTGTCTTTAAATACTAAAAAAAATATTAAAAATATTTTAATTGATAAATCTTTAAAAAACCAACTTGGTATTAACGTTGGTGATCTAATTAATTTAGGTAAATCTAAGTTTAAAATTGATGGGATAATAGAAAAAGAGCCAGATCGAATGTTTTCTTTTGCAACGTTTGGTCCAAGAGTTTTGCTTTCTAAAGAATCCCTAATTGAAACAGGTCTTTTGAAAGCTGGTTCATTGATAAAATACAAAATAAAATTTGTTCCAAACAATCAAAATAATATTAATTTAGCATTCTTAAATGATTTAGTAAAAGGAACAAATGTTTCTATAAGGAGTTTAGAAAACACTACCAATAATTTTAATAATTTTGTTGATAGAACCTCAATATTCATTTCATTAGTTGGTTTGATAAGTCTTCTAATTTCTGGAGTAGGTATTTCTAACGGTGTTAAGGGTTATATAATTAAGAAAACTAAAAATATAGCTATCATGAAGTCATTGGGAGCAAAAAATTCAAAAGTTTTAAACATATATCTTAATCAAATTATAATCATTTTTTTAATAAGTATTATACCTGCTATAATAGTAGGAATATCAATTCCATATTTCTTTTCACCAATTATAAGTCAGGAAATTTTTAATACATTTGAACCATCTATTTTTTTTGAACCAATTTTTATTAGCTTCTTATATGGTTTAATTACATGTATTTTATTTACTATCTTGCCTCTTTTAAAAACTTATAAAATTAAGCCAATTGAATTAATAAGAAACTCATATGAGAATTCATTGATTAGATCATCCTATAAAATAAAGGTTATAATTTTTCTATTAATATGTTTTTTATGTGTTTTAACAATGAATTTGATTAATGATAAGAAATTATCATTTTATATTTTGATATCAATGACTGGTTCTTTTGTGTTTATATATGGATTAACAAATTTAAAATTTTATATTTTGTCAAAAATTAAATTCAGATTAGGAACAACATTTGAATACATTAGAAAAGCAATTACGAAAAGTAACTCATTTGCAAGATCAATAGTAATTTCTTTTAGTATAGGACTATCACTTTTAATTACCTTAAATATTATTGAATCAAGTCTTGATAAAAGAATTACCATTGCAATTAATCAACAAGCACCTAGCCATTTTTTAATTGATATACAGCCTCAGCAAATCGAAAAAATTAAGACTAGCGCCTTATCATATTTAGGAGATAACAGTTTTAACTCACAGCCTATGTTAAGAGGACGTATTCTGCAGATAAATGGTCAATCAGTTCAGGGTTTGAAAGTAAATAAAGAAGTTGAATGGGTATTAAGAAGAGATAGAGCATTTTCCTGGAGTAATGAAATGCCTAAAAATACTAAATTAATTTCTGGTAAGTGGTGGCCTAAAAATTATGATGGACCTCTTTTAGTTTCTATTGGAGATAAAATTGCAAAAGGTATGAATTTAAAAATTGGAGATAAAATTAAATTTAATATTCTTGGAAGAAACTTTGAAGCTCAAATTTTTAATACAAGGAAAATCATTTGGGAGAATATGGATATTAATTTCGTATTTATATTAAGTAATAGTAATATTGCAAATGCACCTCATTCATGGATTGCAACTACAAAAAATGTTGGACAAAACCTAAATAATAATTTTGTTGAAAAAATAGTTTCTGAATTTTCAAATATTTCATCTATATCTATTGAAGAAAGCTATAAAGCTATAAAGTCAATTTTAAATCTTTTGATTATTATTATAAATTCTATTGCTTTTATAACTCTTTTTTCTGGTATAATAGTCCTATCAGGAATAATTGATGTGGGAAAAAAAGACAAATTATATGAAGTTGCTATTTTAAAAATACTAGGTGCAACTCCAAGAAGAGTAGCCTATCTTTGGTTTAAAGAATATTTCATAATAGGTCTAATTTCATCAGTTGTTTCTCTAATTATTGGATTTTTTGTAAGTTATATTTTATTAAATTATGTATTCAATATTGAGATAAATGTTGATTACAAAACAATTTTTGTTTTGGCATTATTAGTCCCATTGTTAATCACTTTATTTAGTTTATTCAGAATGATTGGTTTGATTATATCAAAGCCTTTAGTTGTTTTGAGGTCTCATTTCTAAAATTTTTTATATTCCTTTAGTATTAAGATTCTTGTAATTTTTTATTTATTTATTAGCATAAATTTATAATTTTTTATGACAGGGGGGTGTCATGGCAGATTTTAAAATTAAATCACTTTCAAATGTAATGGGAGCTGAAATAACTGGCTTAGATTTGAACAACAAATTAAGTAATGAAAACAAGCAGAAATTAATTAAAGCAATAACTGATCATTTAGTTATATGCATAAAAAATCAAAATCTTAGTGCTAAAAAATTGGTCGAGATTTCAAAGATATTTGGAACTCCAAAAAAATATTTTGTTAAAGACGAAACTATTGAAAATATTCCTGAGGTGATAGTTGTCTCGAATAGAACTAAAGACAATAAACCTGCAGTATATGCGAGTCATTGGCATACTGATGATTCTTATAGAGATAAACCTGCAACTTTAACATTTATATATCCAGAAATTCTTCCAGAAAACGGAGGTGGAACAGATTTTATAAATTGTTATTCTGTTTATAACGATCTTCCTTCAAAAATAAAAAATAAAATATTAACTTCTCGAGCGATCCATAAATGGCAAAGTAGACGGAACGTTTCAAAAGTTGCAAAGCTATCAAAAGAACAAGAGCTAGAAACTCCTCCTGTTGATCATCCACTAATAAGAACACATCCTATGTCTAATAAAAAATCAATCTATATTAATCCAAATAGGATAGACTACATTGAAGGATTAAACGAAATAGAGAGTGATGTTTTGTTAGATGAGTTATATGATTTTTCATTTCAAGAAAAATATCAATATAGTCATAATTATGAAAAAGGTGATTTAGTTATATGGGATAACCGTTGCACTATGCATAAAGCTAATTCAGACTATGATACAAGTCAATTAAGAGTAATGCATAGAGTAATGCTTGAAGGTGAAAAGGTTTTTTAAATATTTTTTATATTTGAAAATAATGCAGCTAGCGTGAGGTGAATAAATTGTTGTCCAAATTACAAATAGAGCAATACGAGAATGATGGTTATGTTGTCCCTGACTTCAAAATGCCTGAAGACACTCTTAAAAAAATTGAAGAAAGACATGATGAATTATTAAAAAAACATCCAGAATTTAAAAATTATTGTCCTGCAATCTTACATTATGATGAAAGTTTTTTAGAATTTTGCAAAAATGAAATTATTTTGAATTATGTTGAACAAATTTTAGGTTCTAATTTTGCTTTATGGAATTCAAGTTTTTTCGCTAAGCCTGCAATCAATGGTCATGCAACTCCATGGCATCAAGATGGACAATATTGGCCCATAAGACCTCTAGCAACTTGTACTGTATGGTTGGCAATTGACGACGCAAACGTTGAAAATGGATGTTTGCGTTTTATTAAAGGTTCACATAAAGAGAAACAACTTAAAAGTCATAATATTAATGATAATAAAAATTTAACTTTAAATCAGGAACTTGATGAAAGTGAATATAACGAAAAAGATGCAGTTAATTTGACACTTAAAAGAGGACAGATCTCATTACATGATGTTTATTTAGTGCACGGATCTGAAGCAAATAATTCTTCAATGGCAAGGAGAGCTGTTACAATGCGCTTTATGCCAACATCAAGTGTTTTTGACCATCAAATGGTAAAAGATAAAAATTTATTTTCAAAATTAAATGCTAGCAAATATCAAGATAGAAAAATATATCATATGAGAGGTAGAGATATTTCTGGTAAAAATAATTTAACCTATACTTAAAATATACTTAAAAAGAGGACATTATGGATCAAGCTGTAATTTTATCAACTGCTAGAACAGCTATTGGGAAAGCATATAGAGGATCGTTTAATGATACAGATGCTCCTACTTTAGCCAGTTTTTCTATAAAAGCATCTATCGAAAAAGCTGGACTGGATCCATCAGAAATAGAAGATGTCATTTTAGGAGCTGCAGTTCAGCAAGGTAGTCAAGGATATAACATTGGAAGATTGGCAGCTATAAATTCTAACTTACCAGTTAACGTCCCAGGTATGAGTGTTGATAGACAATGTGCTTCTGGTCTTATGGCTATTGCAATAGGTGCAAAACAGATAGCGTGCAAAGAAATGGATATTGTCGTTGGTGGAGGAGTAGAATCGATTTCACTTGTTCAAAATGAATTTTCAAATAAATATAAATCTCAAGATAAGTTATTAATGAAAAATAAGCCTGACATATATATGAGTATGATTGATACTGCTGAAGTTGTAGCTAACCGATACAATATTAGCAGAGAACAACAAGATGAATATGCATTACAAAGTCAACAAAGAACATATAATGCTCAGAATAATGGTTATTTTAATGACGAAATTATACCAGTTAAAACAACCAAAGCATTAAAAAATATAGAAAGCAACCAAA
This sequence comes from uncultured SAR116 cluster alpha proteobacterium, assembly GCA_902589185.1. Classification (GTDB taxonomy): domain Bacteria; phylum Pseudomonadota; class Alphaproteobacteria; order Puniceispirillales; family Marisalimonadaceae; genus Marisalimonas. The sequence continues at coordinate 48,694 of CACIRZ010000003.1, read as the reverse complement.
CATTTTACGAAGAAGTAGAAATTACTAAGGATGAATGTAATAGACCAAGTACAGATATTGAGGTACTAAGAAATTTAAAACCAGTAATGGGTGAAAACTCATTTATAACTGCTGGAAACGCAAGCCAACTATCCGATGGCTCATCATCATCTGTTTTGATGTCTATGAAACTCGCAGAGAAGAGAAATTTAAATCCTATTGGAATTTGTCACGGGGTTGCTGTTGCAGGATGTGAGCCTGATGAAATGGGTATCGGTCCTGTTTATGCTATACCAAAACTTTTAAAACAAAATAATTTAACAATGGATGATATCGGATTATGGGAATTAAATGAAGCTTTTGCAGTTCAAGTAATTTATTGTAGAGATAAGTTAGGAATTCCAAATGAAAACTTAAATGTTAATGGAGGCTCTATATCTATTGGTCATCCATATGGAATGAGTGGAGCAAGGTTAGTTGGTCATGCATTAATGGAAGGCAAAAGAAGAAAAATCAAATATGCTGTTGTAACAATGTGTATTGGAGGAGGACAAGGCGCAGCTGGTTTATTTGAAGTGTTATAAAATTGTAGTTGATACGAGGTTTTTATGTTTAAAATTTCAAATAAAGTTAGAAGACTAACAAATGAAGAAAAAGAAAGATATCTCAAAGATGGGTATTTGACTGGGTTACCAGTTTTTGATGTTGAAGCAAAAGATGATTTAAATGATTTGTTTGTTTCTTTGAGTTCTCGATTAAGTAGTGATATTGATATCAATCAAACAAATATGTGGCATAAAGCAAGTTTAAAATTTTATAATTTATGTAGAACGCCAGCAATTCTTGATTATGTAGAAGATTTATTGGGTCCAAATTTTTTTCAATGGGGAGGTCAATTTTTCTTAAAAGAACCAAAGGATGGTTCAGTAGTTCCTTGGCATCAAGATGCCCAATATTGGCCTTTGTCACCAGCTAAATCAGTAACGGTTTGGTTGGCATTATATGATACTGACGAAGAAAATGCTGCTATGAAAGTTGTTAAAGGCAGTCATAAACAAGGAATGTTTAAGCATCATACTAACAAGGCTAGCAATCTTGTTCTTGATCAAGAGGTTTCTTATGATCAAATAAAAAAAGATGACATAATTTCATTGAATTTAAAGGCAGGTGAAATTTCACTACATGATGATGGTTTACTTCATGGTTCTGAAGCAAATCATTCAAATCGAAGACGGTGTGGTATAACTATGAGATTTGCTCCTGTCAACGTGAAAGCTGATTTGTCAATCTGGCCACATTTTGAAACACAACTTGCTAGAGGTGTTGATGATTTTAAACATAACCCAATTGCAGAAATACCTAGAGGTGAGGGTACTCCAATTAAAAAATTTCAATACTCAAGTGAATTTTCAAATCAATGGTGAATTAATTAAATGATATTTAGAAATTAAAATGTTTAAAATCTCAAAAAAAGTAAGACGTTTGTCAAATGAAGAAAAAGATCAATATAAAAAAGATGGTTATTTAACTGGTTTGCCTGTTTTTTCCTCAGAAGCAAACGATAACTTAAGTAACTTTTTTGTTTCTTTAAGTGAAAAAGTAGATAAAAAAATTGATATTAATCAGACTGCACAGTGGCATAAAGCTAGTCATAAGTTCTATAAATTATGCACAACCCCTGAAATACTTGATTATGTAGAAGATTTGTTAGGACCCAACTTTTTTTTATGGGGAGGCCAATTTTTTCTAAAAGAACCAAAAGATGGATCAGTTGTTCCGTGGCATCAAGATGCACAATATTGGCCCTTATTTCCTGCGAATGCAGTTACTGTTTGGCTTGCTCTTTATGATACAAATGAAGAAAATGGAGCTATGAGAGTTGTTAAAGGAAGCCACATTCAAGGTGAGTTTAAGCATCACACAAATAAAGCTCAAAATCTTGTTCTAGATCAAGAGGTTTCTAATGATCAAATTAAACAAGATGACATAATTTCATTAAATTTAAAAGCAGGAGAAATTTCTTTGCACAATGATGCATTATTACATGGATCTGAACCGAATATATCAAATTACAGAAGATGTGGTCTGACGATGAGATTTTCTCCAGTTAATGTAAAAGCTGATTTGTCAATTTGGCCACATTTTGAAGGGCAATTAGTTAGAGGTATTGATAATTATAAACTTAATCCAATAGCTCCTATACCTAGAGGTGAGGCAGTGCCAACAAGTAAATTTCAACATTCTAGTGAGTTTGAGATATCTTGGTAAATTACTTAAAATTAAAATTTTGAAATATTATTATTATTTTTATAGAATTTAAATATCATGAATAAGAAAATTACAATAAAATCATATGCTCCAAACATTGGTGCTATTATAACAGGTATTGATCTGTCAAAAGAAATATCTAATTCAGAACTAAAAATAATTAAAGATGCATTCCATAAATTTTTAGTAGTTTTTTTTCAAGAGCAATTTGAAATTTCTCCAGAAAATCATATCAAACTTGGCAAATGTTTTGGAGATTTACATATTCATCCTGCTGCTCCAAAAATGAAAAATTTTCCTGAAATATTTGAAATACACACTGATAAAAATAGCAAGATATCAAATGGTGCAGAGGATTTTCATTCTGACGTTTCTTGTGACATCAAGCCTCCTTTAGGGACAATGCTTCAACTTCATATTTTACCAGAAAGTGGAGGCGATACTATGTTTGCAAACATGTACATGGCCTATGATGCTTTAAGCAATCCTATGAAACAATTTTTAGATAAACTTAATGCGACCCACGAATCTGAACATTTTTATAGAGGAAGATATAGTAAAATAGATGAAAATATAAAATATCCATCAGCAATACATCCTGTGGTAAGAACACATCCTGTAACTAAAAAAAAGGCCTTATATGTAAATCGTTTTTTTACAACGCAAATTGAAGGTTTAAGTAAACATGAAAGTAAACTTATTTTAAATTATTTATTTGAACATTGCGAAAAAACAGAGTTTCAGATTAGATATAGATGGAAACAAAATGATATGGCTTTTTGGGATAATAGATGTACCCTGCATAAAGCAATTTGGGACTATTTTCCTAATGAAAGGAAAGGAAGAAGGGTTACAATTAAAGGCGACAAACCTTTTTAAAACTTTTTATAATGTTTTTGTCGCGCAATTAATTTATTACCTAAAAAGTGATGTTTAAACCTCTTGAAGGCATACAAGTACTAGACTTTACTCATGTATTAGCGGGTCCAGCATGTTCTTATTATCTAGCCCTCTTAGGGGCTAATGTTATTAAAGTAGAATCCGTTTTTAAAGGTGATGCAATGAGGCATAGGGGAGGTACTTATGAAGAGGGAAATTTAATTGGAATGAGTACTCCTTATCTTACTCAAGCTTCTGGTAAAAGATCAATTGCTATTGACATTAGCAAAAAAGAAGGTTTTGAAATTTTTGAAAAACTTTTAAAAATCTCTGACGTTCTAGTTGAAAATCATTTACCAATAACATTAGATAAACTTGGCTTAACTCCAGATTACTTTAACATAATTAATAATAAACTTATTCATTGTTCTCTTACGGGTTATGGAAGAAATGGAGATAAAGAAAACGTACCAGCATATGATGTAAATATCCAAGCAATAAGTGGTCTAATGAATTTAACTGGTTTTGAAGAGCAAGGACCAATTAGAACAGGTGCACCAATTATAGATTATGGAGTTGCTTTAGCAGCTAGTTTTGCAATTTCCAGTGCTCTTTTTAAAAGATCACAAACTGGTAAAGGAAGTTTTATTGATGTGTCTATGTTAGAAACTGCATATACACTTATGAGTTCTACTGTTGTTGATTATCTAATTACAGGAAATGAACCAAAGCAGAGAGGGAACGCTGCTAATAGCAAAAGTCCAGCTGCTGGAAGTTTTGCTTGTAAAGATGGCTTAATCTCCCTTGGAATTAATGAAGAACATCAGTTTGTTGCGTTAGCTAAAATGTTAAAAAAAGAGAAATGGCTAGTTGATGAGAGATTTTCAAATAAAAATAATCGAAAAAAAAATAAAAATTTACTTATTGCGGAGCTTCAAGAAATCTTAAAAACTAAAACTGCTGAACAATGGGAAACACTTGCTAATAATTTTAAAGTTCCTGCTGCTAGAGTTCTGTCCTTAAAAGAAAGTTTAAACCTAAAACAAAATTGCGCTCGAAATTTTATTCATGAATTTGATAGTGATAACCTTAAAGTCCTTACCTTACCATTTCGATTTAATAACCAAAAAAATCATCCTCCAATTACGCCTCCAAGTAGGTTAGGACAAAATACTGTTGATATTTTAAAAGAATTAGGTTTTAAAAATTATCAAATCAAACTCTTAAAAAAAAATAATGTAGTTTTTTTTGAAGATAAGTAATTTGGTAATATTAAATTTTTTATAATTAACTTGGCTGTAACTATTTTATTGTAATGTATTGCCTGTTTTTCTCAAAAATTAAAATTATTTCAATATAAATAATATTTTCATAAATTATTTTTATATAACAAAAGATATTTTTTATTTTATTAATAATTTTTGGACTATTAATATATTTATAAAAAGAGAAAAAAATGTCAGAAAAAAAACCAAATATTATTTTTATTACATCAGATCAACAAAGAGCAGATTGTTATGGTTTTGCTGGTCGTAAAATTTCAACTCCACATTTGGATAAATTAGCAAAAACAGGTAGCCGTTTTGATTCATGTATTACCCCAAATTTAGTTTGTCAGCCCTCAAGAGCTTCAATTCTTACTGGTCAGCTACCTTTCACACATGGGGTTTGTGATAATGGCATTGATTTAAACCCAGAAATTGCCGAATTAGGATTTGCAGAACAACTTAATAAAGTAGGCTATAAAACTTCATTTATTGGTAAAGCGCATTTTGCTACGTCCTCAACTTTTGAGCCTACAGGTACACCAGAATGCAAACATAGTTCAACAAAATTTGGTTCAGAATGGTATGGTCCTTACATGGGCTTTAAGCATGTTGAACTCATGACTTTAGGTCATTGGTACAAAGAAAAAGGACCTACACTTCCACCAGAAGGTCAACATTTTGAACGTTTTGTATTTGAAGAAGCTGGTGGACCAGAGATTTTTGATATTTGGCATAAACCAGCTAAACCAGGTTATGGTGCCGCTCAAACTTGGCATTCATCTTTACCTGTAGCATTGCATTCAAGTACATGGTGTGGGGATAGGGCGATCTCTTTTTTAAATAATCAAAATAAAAATGAACCTTTTTGTTCTTGGGTATCATTTCCTGATCCTCATCATCCTTTTGATTGTCCTACTCCTTGGAGTACAATGTATAATCTAGATGATGTTGATTTGCCTGCTGAGGGTCAAAAAGACTTAGATAATAGGCCTTGGTGGCATAAAGCATCTTTGGAAAGTGAACCAAATCTTGCTGATCCCCAACTTAAATTTTTTAGAGCCAAGCTTTCTCGTTCAGTAGATCAAACGGAAAAACAATTAAGGGAGATGACTGCAAATTATTTTGGAATGATTTCATTAATAGACCATAATGTAGGCAGAATAATTTTAGAACTAAAAAGATTAGGCATGGATAAAAATACTATTATTATTTATTCAACTGATCATGGAGATCTTTTAGGAGATCATGGCTTATATTTAAAGGGACCAACTCCATATGAAGGTCTATTAAGGGTTGGATTGATTGTAAATGGTCCAAATATACCTAAGAATAAAGTCATAAAAGATCCTGTTTCTACAATGGATATTGCAGCAACAATTTGCGATATTGCTGGAGCAGAATTGCCTCATGTAGCTCAAAGTAAAAGCTTGATACCAGTCATAAGAAACAATGAATCAAGAGATGTTGCACATAGTGAGTGGAAAGTTAATGCTAGTAGGTGTGGCGTTGAATTAGAACTACGTACCGTAAGAACAAAGAATGCAAAACTTACAATTGAAAAAAATACTGGTGCTGGTGAAATGTATAATCTTGATATTGACCCTAATGAGATGACAAATCTATTTGATGATGATAATTCGAGTAATCTTAAAAAAGAGTTGATGGATATGATTGAAGAAAGACCAGGAAAAGAGTTATCAAATTTTGATGAACCTGTTGGAATGGCATAAATTGTAATTAAATAGGAAATTCTTGTAATTATGAAAACTAGTAAAATCAATGGTGAATGGACGACAAAAGAGCTTCAAATTGATAAAAACTGGTTAATAAATTTAGATCATTTAGATAAACAAGAACTTTTTAAAGCTACTAAATTTGCAATTAAATCTAATAAATCTCTTTATGATATTAAAGATTCAGACTTTCCATTAAATAATTTTGTTAATAAAATTAATCTTATAAAAAAACAAATTCAGTTTGGCTTTGGATTCGTTGTTATTAAAGGGCTTCCTATCACAGAATTTAATGATGAAGAAACAAAGGTAATGCTCTGGGGTTTAGGACAATATTTGGGGTATCCTGAAAAACAAGATAAAGCAGGATCATTACTTCACGTAGTCACTGATACTGGGGCAAGTTTTGCCAATACTGATCATATAAGAGGGTTTCAAACAAATGAGGAACTTCAATTTCATACTGATGGAGCAGATATTTTTGCTTTATTATGCATAAGAAATGCCAAAACAGGAGGATTATCTAAATTAGTATCATCAGTAGCAATATTTAAAGAAATTGAACAAAATAGACCTGATCTTGCCAAAGTTCTTCAAGAACAATTTCATTTTGACTCCAGAGCTCAAAATCCAAACGACGACAAAATTCAAAAAATTCCAATATTTGTAAAGCATGATAATCTCATAACAGCTTTATATAAAAGAAGATATATAAGGTCAGCTCAACGTTTTGAAGAAGTCCCAAAGTTAACAAAATTACAATTTGAAGCTCTTGATCTGTTGGATAAATTATGTAATGACGATAAGTTTTGTTTAAGCATGAATCTAAGTCCTGGAGATCTAGAAATAGCTAGTAATGCAACTACGTTTCACTCAAGGGAAACTTATGAAGATTATCCCGATCCTAATAAAAGAAGATGCATGATTAGATTATGGTTATCTATGTCTTATGAAAGACCCCTTCCAGAAGTTTATAAGAGAACTAGAGAATGGGAGCCAACATTCAAAAGAAGAGGTTTAATTAATTAAATTAAAATATTAACTACAATTATAATTTTTTCAGCTTTTCACTTTAGAGTCGAATAAGTTTTAAATTTAGGAGTTTTATATGTTTAAACCACTCAAGGGTATAAAAGTTTTGGATTTGACTGGAGTTTTAGCAGGTCCTTATTGCACTTACCAATTAGCTTTACTGGGTGCTGAGGTAATCAAAATAGAGAATCTTGAGCAAGGTGATTGGACAAGAGTTGGCGGAAAAGATCAATCTCTTAATAGCTTATATATGGGGACTTCATTTCTAATTCAAAATTCAGATAAAAAGTCTATCCAAATAAACCTAAAGTCAGAAAAAGGAAAAGAAATAGCATTAGAGTTGATTAAAAAGGTTGATATTTTTGTTGAAAACATGAGACCTGGAAAAGCTGAAAAATTAGGACTTGGTTGGGAAGACGTTTCAAATATTAATAATAAAATTATTTATTGTTCAATTTCTGCATTCGGGCAGGATGGACCTCTCAAGAATAGGGGTGCTTATGATCACGTGGTTCAAGGGATGAGTGGAATTATGACCACTACTGGAACTAAACAAACTGGCCCAACTAAAGTGGGTTCCCCCTTCATAGACTACTCAACGGGAATGAATGCTGCATTTGCTATCGTGTCTGCAATTCATGAGGTTAAACAAAAACAAAAATCTATTAGACTTGATGTATCCATGCTTGACACCTCATTTTTATTAATGGCAAATATGGTTACTGAACATTTGAATTCTGGATGGATACCTACCCCAATGGGAAATGAAGCACAAAGTGGTTCACCTGCATCTGGAATGTATAATACTCTAACGTCCCCTATTTTACTTGCTGCTAACAATAATATTCAATTTTTATCTTTATGTAAGGCGCTAAACACAATTGGGTCGTTTGATACTAAAAAATGGAAATCAGAAAAAATAAGAAAATCAAAACAAAGTGAGCTTAGAGAGGAATTTCAGAATATATTTATTACAAAAACAGCAGAAGATTTAGAAATACTTTTAAATAAATTTGATGTGCCTGCTGGCAAAATAAGGTCATTGCCAGAGGCAGTCGCAGAAAAGCAATTCAAAGAAAGAAAATTGTGGAATAAAATTAATATTAAAAGTATCAACAAAGATTTTTTTGTGCCAAGTATTGGTTTTAAAGTTGATGAAAGTGAGGTTTCACCCAAAAATCCACCTCCAACTTTAGGAGAAGACACTGAGGATGTTTTGCAAAACATTGGAATAAATAAAGATCAATTAGGGGCGCTTAAAAAAGAAGGTGTGATTAATTAAATTTCTTGAGTTCTAATTCATTTATTTTTATGCCCACTCCAAAATCATCTGCTGGAAGTCTTGATTTACCATTTACAATTTCAGGATTTGGATTTTTTAACAATGTTTTAAAATAATCAGTTTCTTTATATTGATATTCCATCAAAGGTGGCTCATTTGCAGCTGCACAGATTTGAAGAGTGTGAGCGTGAGCTACTGGCCCAGTTGGATTATGTGGTGAAAATTTTACATTATGGTCATTAAAAAATTTATCTAAGGCTATAAGCTCGTCCGGCCCGCCTGCGTATTTAATGTCAGGCATCATAACGTCGTAAACACCAGATTTGACATATCTTTCAAAACCTGCAGTGAGAATTTTTTTTTCCAAACCAGCTAAAAACATACCCTTTGAATTTGTAATTGATCTTATTTTTTTTATTTCTTCTATACTTTCAATTGTTTCTGGTATGGGGGACTCCAACCAATATAAATTTAAACCTCCAATCTCTTTGATTAGATCTATAGTTGTTTCAAAATTAAATCTCCAATGACAATCAATCATTACATCAACTTTAGGACCAACAGTTTGCTTGATTATGTTTATCCTTTCTAATCCAGGTTGCATTGCTTCTCGTATTTCTTTAGATGTCAATCCTACTGAAACCTCATCAAAAGGAGCGAACTTAATTTTTGTAAAACCATCTTTTATTACTTCCTGGAGCTTATTTGCAATTCCGATAGGCGTTCTATCGACTGTTGATCGATTAAAATTCGCATATGTACTTATTTTTTCATGATTTTTCCCAAACATTGAACTAATTGATTTTTTTTTCAACTTACCTTCAATATCCCATAAGCATTGCATAATAGCAGAACTTATTGCAGCTTCTACTATATTATTAAAAGGTATTTGCTTTTTTATATCTTGAGGTGATATGTAGTTTTTATTCAATATTAATTCAAAAATTCTTTCACTATTACTAAAAATTTCCTTTTCTTTACCTTGGAGTGTTGCTTCTCCCCATCCAAAAACACCAATATCATTTTCTAATTTTACAAATATCCATTTGGTTTTTTTAGTGACATTGGCTTCAAATAATTTAAATTTAATAATTTTGTTTGTCATATAAAAAATTTTCGTAAATTATAAATCAATAAAATAAAATTATATCTTTTGTAAATACATATTTTTTTAAAGGGGATAATTGATGTATTTGAATGATGAAGAAAAATCAATGCTTAATGGTGATTTTGGTCAGGCAAAGAAATGGGCAATAGAACATCAAATTAAAGTTGGAAAGTTTTTTTCAGCGAGTAAATTTGTAAATGTAAGTCAAGCACATATGATGGTAGATCCTGAATCAATAGGTCAAGCAGGAGTTATTTTTTTAGAAAATTTAGTTAATAAGGGTGCTAAAGTATCTATCCCTACTATAACTGACCCTAGAGGAGTAGATTTAAATTATTATAAACCACTTGGTCAAACTGAAGAAATGGCAGAAATAGATCGAAGAACTATAAGAGCTTGTACATCAATGGGTATTATGATGACTGACACTTGCGTTAATTATCAGACTATCATGCCTCCTGTTTATGGAGATCATGTTGCATATGGTGATACTGGAGTTGTCATTTATTCCAATAGTGTATGTGGAGCAAGATCTAATTTTGAGGGAGGTCCATCAGCTTTAGCAGCGGGTTTGACTGGAAGAACACCTAAGTATGGTCTCCACCTTGATGAGAATAGGTTGCCAACTAAAAGATTTTGCGTGAAATACCAACCAAAAGATTTAACAGATTGGGGAATTTTAGGAGCTATTATTGGAAAAAATTTAGGTTCTTATTGGGAAGTTCCTTTAATAGAGGCTTTAGAAGTAATTCCTAATTCTGATGAATTGAAACATATGGGTGCAGCTATGGCAAGTTATGGGTCTACACCTTTATTCCATCTTCATAAAATTACGCCCGAGGCAAAGAATCTTAAAATTGAAAAATTTGCTAATCTTGATTTAATTGATATAAATTCATCAGATTTTGAAGCCTTAAAATCTTCATTTGGTAATAAAGGTGATAAAATTGATGTGGTTGTTTTTGCTGCACCTCAATTATCAATAGTTGAAATTCAAAAAGTAGCAAATTTAAGTAATAATCAAAGCTTCAAGGTGCCAGTTATAGTTTGTACGTCACCACAAGTATATGCAGATTCAATAAGAATGGGATTTATTGAAAAGATCGAAAATTCTGGTGCAAAGGTTTTGCAGGGCACTTGTTTCTATCAACAGTATGCACGTGAAATTGGAGAAGCAAATAGTTGGAAAAGATTATTAAGCAACTCAACAAAAATTGTTAACATATTAGGTGGCTACGGATATACACCTGCTTTAGCAAGTATGGAAAATTGCATACTAGCAGCAGTTAAAGGGGAAATAGTATGAGAAAAATATTTAAATGTCATCCAGGGATTGGTGATAAGACAGAAGGGATTGTCCTATGTGCCAAAGATAATTTTTCTGCTCGTTATGATTTGGATAGGGTTAAAGGTGTATTTTCTAGGCCACAACATAAATTATTTGGTAAATCGTATAAAAATAAGATTTTAGTTTTAAATGAATCTAAGGGAGGTGTGGCATCTGCATGGATGTTATATGAAATGAAGGTTAGGGATATGGTTCCAAAAGCAATTCTTTTTAATAAGGCTAATACCATATTAGCCCAAGGAGCAGCTCATGCAAATTTAACTATGTGTGATAGATTTATAGACGGGGATATAACATCTTTATTAAAAACTGGTGATAAAGTCATTGTAGATCCCTCAGAAGGTTATATAGAAATTATATAAAAATAATTTATGGAGATATAAAAATTATAAATTTCTAATATCAAATATTTTAAATTAACATGTTAATATCATTTTTTTGGGGGTTATAATGGTTTTTCTTAAAAATAAATTTAAACTAATTTCTGTAATTTTATGTTCTTTTCTGTTTTCTTTTGGTGCTCATTCGTCTGATTATCCAACTAAACCAATAAATGTGATGGTTGGTTATGCAGCTGGAGGGGGAACAGATTCTTATGCAAGAACATTAGCCAGCTTTATACATGAGCATTTAGGTATGCCATTTATGATTACTAATAAACCTGGCGCCAGTGGCTTCATTGCAGCTAAAGCTGTTGCAGATGCAAAATCTGATGGATATAGGCTATATGTTATGGCGCCTGGACCTTTTTTCATTAAAGATGTATTAGATGGTGATAAAGCTAAAGTTAAGCCATTAGAGGTTTTTAGACCTCTTGGGACAGTAGGTGTTCTAAATACTTCATTAATGGTTCCTATGGACTCTCCTTTTAAAACTGCCAAAGATTTTGTTGATTATTATAAAGCAAATCCTGATAAAGTCGCGAGGTGGGCAAATACAGGCAATGCAAGTTTACATACTTTAGGTGGACATGCTTTTTTACAAGCTAATGGAATAAAAGCTCAAACAATACCGCATAAAGGCGGTGCAAAAGCAAGACTTTCGATTATTAGTAAACAAGTTGATTACGGTTTTGTTGGAATACAATTGTTAGCTGGCTTTGATACGAAGATGAGACCTTTAGGTGCTTTAGGGAATACCAGAGATCCAAATTATCCAGATGTTCCAACTGTTGAGGAAGCTGGTTTGCCTCCAATGGGAATTGCAAATCCAATGATGGTTTGGGCAAAAAAAGACATTCCAGAAGATGCAGCTCAAAAATTAATTGTCGCAATTAAAAAAGTTGCTGAGAGTAAAGGTTTTAAAAAATTAATTAAAAAGCTTGGTTTATCAGCTATTTATGCTTCGCCAGAAGAATCAGTTAAACTACTAAACGATCTAGGAGCTCAAGTAACACCTGTTGCTAAAAGAGTTTTCAATAAGTAGAATGAAAAAGGCCATTTACAAATGGCCTTTTTTTTTAAAATGTTCAATTTAAATAAATTTAAAAATTTTAACTTTTCTTCTGGGTTAGCTTTACTCATGATTAGTTTGTTTTTATTATTTGATATTAGATCTACAGAATTTTCTGATGTCACAACAGGGGAAGGAGTTGTAGGTCCAAAAACAGCTCCAACTTTCTTAAATATTGGAATAATTTGCCTATCAATTCTATTAATAATTAGTAGTTTTCCTAATAAAAACAGTAATGAGAAATTAGAAAATATTGATTTGATTTTAATTTTGAAAAAAGTCCTATTGATATTAATTACCTTTTTATACTTGTTTTTGACTAATTTTATTGGATATTTAACAAGCACATTGCTGATAATACCCTTAATACTCTACATATTTGAAAACAAAAATTTAAAAAAAAATTTAGTTATTTCTATTAGTGGAGCTCTTATTTATTATATTTTTTTTATTAAAATTTTAGGTTTACATAATCCTGATCCTTATTATGAAATTTTTAATATAGTGAGCTTCTGATGGAAATTTTAAATGGATTTGATTATTTATTTTCTAACACTTCTGCATTGATATTTGTTTTTTTAGGTGCTGTTGTAGGTATGGTAGTTGGAGCTATTCCAGGTCTGTCAGCTGCTGCGGCTATTGCAATGATTGTACCTGCTACATTTTACTTGGACCCACTATCTGCACTTGGTTTTTTGTATGTAATTGGCAAATCAGGAAGATATGGAGGATCTATTTCTGCTATATTGTTTAATACACCAGGCACTGCGGCAGCAGCAGCCACAATGCAAGATGGATATCCAATGACGCAAAAAGGTCAGTCAGGAAAAGCTCTAAAAATTGCTACAGTTGCATCAGTATTTGGAGATTTTATAGGTGAATTTATTTTAATATTTGGTGTGGCTTACATAGCTGCTTGGACACTGTCTTTTGGTCCTCCAGAATATTTTGCAGTTTATTTTGCAGCATTTGTTATAATTGGAAGTGTTATAGGAAAATCCATTATTAAGGGAATAGTCTCTACTTTATTAGGAGCTTTGTTGTCACTTATAGGAATGGATCCAATTACGGGTGAATCGAGATATACATTTTACATTTATGAACTTGAAAATGGTTTGAATCTTGTTCCTTTATTAATTGGATTATTTGTCTTTTCAGAAATTTTGTTTCAATTTAATAAAGTTCTATCCAGCAAAATTGAAGAGATTTCTATAAAATCCAACATTAAATCTGACCATTCATTATCTTTTTCTGAAATTAAAAAATGTTTAATGATCATGACCAGGTCTTCTGCGATAGGAGCATTTATTGGAATGATGCCTGGTTTAGGGTCAGCTGTTGCATGTTTTGTTGCGTATGGGGAAGAAAAGCGAAGGTCTAAAAATAAAAAATTGTGGGGAACTGGAATTGTTGAAGGGGTTGCTGCTCCTGAATCAGCTAATAATGCTGTTTCTGGACCAACAATGATACCGCTTCTAACTCTAGGTATTCCAGGCAGTACAATAGCCGCTATATTAATTGGAGTATTCTTGATACATGGAATTCAAGTAGGGCCTACAATCTTTGCTACTAGTAAAGAACTTGTTTATGGTTTATTTGCTTGCGGCTTATTGGGAATTGTAACTTATGGTATAATTGGATACTTTTTTGGACCTTTACTTGGAAGAATTATCGCTGTTCTCTCTCCAAATATGATTTATCCTTTTGTTTTGATTACTGGATTTATAGCTGCTTATTCAGCTAGGCAAAGCTTATTTGATGTAGGAATTGCAATTTTGTTCGGAGTGATTGGTTATTTGCTAAGATTGACTGGATATAGCCTGCCTGCTTTGTTAATAGCATTTGTTTTGGCAAGAAATGCTGAAGAAGCTTTCAGACAATCTCTACTTTTATCTGAACAAGGTATTGGTATTTTTTTAAACAGACCAATTGCGATTGCTTTTTTTGTTGTTGGATTATTAGTTCTATTTTTTCGCATAAAAACAAAAGATAAATCCTTGGAGAATTAATTTATGCCCTATCATAATTACGAGCAACATTTAATGGGAAGTGCTGAGATTATTCCTAAAGGTAGTTTTGAGGTTGGTTCAATGCAGTCATTTAAACTAATTTATAAAGCTGGTAAATTTGGAATTGATGACCAAGGAGGATTTATGGTTGGTTTGCGTCCTCATTTTGACGGTAGTAAATTACAACAACATGACCCTAAAGCTGAAGGTTACGTTACTGTTGAAAGTTCAAAAAAAATACCAATTGAACTCAAAATTGAAATTAGGCGAAGTATAAGGCCATTACAAAAAAATTTATATATCATTTGTAAAAAATTTTTAAAAGAAAACGACAAAATTATTATTAGAATTGGTGACAGAAGATTTGGATCTCCTGGGGTGAGATTGCAAACATTTTGTGAAAAAAAGTTTGATTTTAAAATCCTAGTAGATCCATTTGCTACTCAAGATTTCATACCCTTGCCTGATGGAAAGCACCCAGAAATTTCAATAGTACCTACTATTGGTAAAAACTGGAAATTGGTTGCTCCTTCTCTTAGAAGACCAAAAGAAAAGTTTAGAATTTCAATTAAATGTGAGGATAAGTGGGGCAATCCATCCAATAAAGTACGAATGGTATTTTTTCTTCACTCTAAAGAAAAGATTATTGGATTACCAAAAAAAATAACTTTTAAGAAAGGTCAATTTTCTGAAATTATACATG
Source organism: uncultured SAR116 cluster alpha proteobacterium (assembly GCA_902589185.1). GTDB lineage: Bacteria > Pseudomonadota > Alphaproteobacteria > Puniceispirillales > Marisalimonadaceae > Marisalimonas. The sequence continues at coordinate 33,633 of CACIRZ010000003.1, read as the reverse complement.
ATTTAAATATTCATGAAGAGGGTGTTTATAAAATTGAATTAAAAGATGTAGATAATAATATTTTGACTATAAGTAACCCTATAATAATCAAAAATTCTACATTTGCTCATTACTGGAGCGACATGCATGGTCAGAGTAGAGAAACAATCGGAACAAATACCGCAGAAGAATATTTTAATTTTGCAAAAAATAAATCATTTTTAGATATATGTGGTCACCAAGGTAATGATTTTCAAATAACTGATAAATTTTGGAAAGAATTAAACAAAATAACTAAGACTTATAATAAAAATGGAGAATTTATATCTGTTCCTGGTTATGAGTGGTCTGGTAATACATCAGTAGGTGGTGATCATAATGTTTGGTATAAAAGCGAAGGACGTCCAATCTTCCGTTCAAGTAGGGCGCTGTTGTATGAAGAGAGTAAAAAAGGAAATGATGCTCATACTTCTAAAGAATTAATAAAAAAATTAAAAAATGAAGATGCGTTGGTTGTTGCTCATGTTGGAGGACGTTATGCTGACATAGGTTATGCTCATGACGCAAACTTAGAACCTTCAGTTGAGGTGCACTCTGCGTGGGGAACTTTTGATTGGCTAATAAAAGACGCATTTAAGTTAAATTATAAAGTTGGTATAGTGGCAGCAAGTGATGGTCATAAAGGAAGGCCTGGCGCAAGTTACCCTGGAGATAGTCTGTTTGGGTCTTATGGTGGCCTAACATGTCATTTATTACCATTTTTAGACAGAGATTGTCTATTTGAAGAATTCAGAGCAAGGCATCATTATGCTACAACTGGAGCAAGAATTTTTTTGGATGTTAAAGGTGATTTTTCAAACAAAACTCATTTAATAAGTCCTATAAGTAAAAAGAAAGTATCCATCGATTCATGTTTAATGGGAGATGATATTCTTACAGCTTCTAATGAACTCAAATTAAATGTAAAAGTTGAGGGCACATCACCTTTAGAAAAAATAGAGTTGTATGATGGTCTAAAACTTTTAAAGACCATTTATGCATTTGAAAGAAATGAATTTAGTAATAGAATTAGAATTACATGTGCAGGTCAATATTATAGAGGTCGAGGTAGACTAGTAAATTGGGATTGTAAAGCATCATTTGAAACTGGAAAAATCATTGAATATAAGTGCTTTAATTTTTGGAATCCAAATCGACAACCAAAAAAATTAAACCCTAATACCTTGGAGTGGAAAACAGTTACAACTGGAGGAAACTCAGGAATAGATTTTTGGATCACCAAAGACACATTCAAAAACAATCTAACAATTGAAAACAATTTCAAAAATATAAATATAAATATAAGTTCAATTGATTATAAACCTCGAGTATACAAATTTGGTGGTATGGATATCAGAATGCATGTTCAAAAATTACCCAAAAAACTTAAACAAACTAGCTTTGAAAAAGAATTTAATATAAATTTAAACAAATCTAATGATCATAAATTTTATATAAAAGTAATACAAGAGGATGGTCATCAAGCATGGTCAAGTCCTATATATATCAAAAAAGTCTAATTCTCTTCTTTCATCATCTTTTTTAAGTTTTTGATGAGTGTATTCAAAAAATTACTTGTATAGCCTTGACGAATGATTAGGCCTGTCTCTCTTGATACATCAAAATCACTTATTTCTATTTTGCAAAATTTTTCTGATTGAAATATTTCCAGAGTATTATGTGTTGTGAATAAAAGTAATGTGGAATTTAATAGAGAATTTAACGCAACATTTAATGAATTAGTGGAAAATGAAATGGTTGGACTTGGTAAATCTTTGGATGAAAAAAAGTTAAAAAATAATTCTTGAGTTTGTTTTGCTGTAGTTGAGATTGCCCATTTATAATTAGTAAGCTCCTTTAAAGAGATTTTTTTATTAGCTAAAGGATGCTTTCTCGACGCCATAACTATAAACTTATCTACTTTTAAGGGTTCAAAATAAAAAAAATCTTCATTTTGCGGTTTCCTGGCAAACAAAATATCTATTTTATTATCTTGTAATTTTTTAACTTGAAGATCTGGAAGGTCTACATTTAAGTCAACTACTAAATCTGGAAAACTTTCTAATGTTTTAGATATTGCTTTTGGAAGACAACTCAAGGTCCAACTTGCGCCAGCTCCTATAAAAATTTTTCCTTTTGTTCCTTGTTTGAAGTTATTAACTTCATTCCTTGCATTTTCTGTAAGTGCAATGATATTTTTTGCATATGGAATTAAAATTTGGGCATTTTTACTTACCGTCAAGCCGCCTGAAACTCTTGTAAATAAAGTATCAATTCCAAAAGCATTTTTTAAATTTTCAAGACGTTTAGATACTGCTGGTTGTGTTATGTTTAATTTTTCAGCTGCAGCAGTTATTCCTTTTTCTTCAATTACGGTTAGAAATGTTTTAAATTCTATTAGGTTCATATCATAAATTATTTTTATTAGTATATAAAAATTATAAATTATATTTTATTATACTTGTTGTCTATGATAAATTGGTAAAGTTGGAGGGATTAATGGAAAGTAAAAATTTACTTATTTTACTTTCTGACGAGCATAATAAGAGAATGCTTGGCGCAGTTGGTCATAGCCATGTCAGAACACCAAATCTAGATAAATTAGCTTCAGAAGGTGTTTTATTTGAAAATGCATATTGTAATTCACCAATTTGTGTTCCATCAAGAGCAATTTTAGCAACTGGAAGGTATAATGCTGAAATTGGATATTGGGATAATGCTGATCCATATGATGGTAAAATACCTAGTTGGGGGCATCGTGCAGTTGAAGGTGATTGTGACGCAGTGTCAATTGGAAAACTTCATTTTTTAGATGACCAGGCACCAACTGGTTTTTCTGAGCAAATAAATCCATTGAATGTTGTAGGAGGAGTAGGTGATCTTTTGGGATTGATACGGCAAGAACTTCCTGTTCGTAAAGGTGCTGCAAATATGGCTAAAGATGTAGGCAGTGGAGAAACTACATATTCAAATTATGATAAAAAAATAGCAGAAGATGCTAGTGACTGGATTTCTAATAGAAATGTTGATGATAAGCCTTGGGTTCTCTTTGTATCATTTGTTTGTCCTCACTTTCCATTAATTGCACCCGAAGAGTTTTATAATATGTACCCTGAAAGCGAAGTTCCTTGGCCATTGTTGTATGAAGAAAATCAAAGAAGTCAGCATCCATACTATTTAGCAATGAGAAAGTGTATGAACTATGATGACTACTTTGATGAAGATAAGGTACGTAAAGCGACGTCTGCATATTTTGGTTTATGTTCTTTTCTTGATCATAATATAGGTAAAGTACTAGAAACTCTAAATAAATCAGCTTTCGCAGAAAATACTAATATAATTTATACTTCTGATCACGGTGATGCTCTAGGAATGAGAGGTATGTGGGGAAAAAGTACTATGTTTGAGGAATCTGCTGGTATCCCTATGATTATAAAAGGTCCAGATATCTTAAAATCTAAAAGAATTAAAACCCCAGTTAGTTTAGTTGATGTTTTCCCAACTGTTGTAGATAGTCTAAAATTAGAACAAAACTCAAAAGATAATGATTTACCGGGTAAATCACTCATCAAAATAGCTAATGAAAATGAAGATTATGAAAGAATAGTGCTTTCAGAATATCACGCAGCAGCCTCTCCTGTTGGAGCTTTTATGTTAAGAAAAGGTAAATATAAGTATGTGTATTTTGCTGAAGGTTATAATCCTCAACTATTTGACTTAGAGGAAGATCCTTATGAAGAAAATGACCTAGCTAGGGACAATAATTACAAAAAAATTCTTGAAAGTTTTCATGGTGATTTAATAAATATATGTAACCCAGAAGAAGTTAATAAAAGAGCAAAAAGAGAACAAAATGAAAAAATTTTAAAACATGGTGGTGTAGATGCTATCAAAGAAAGAGGGGATTTTGGTTATTCTCCTGCTCCTGGACAAAAAGCTGAGTTTGATTAAATGCTAGCAAATGATACAGAAAAAAAAGAAAAAAAAACTGACTACTTTAAAGATATATTAATAGCATTAATGGTACTTGTCATAAGTATTGGATGTTTTTTTACGTATAATCCTGCAGATGCACCTCTGGACATGGGCTCTGATGGGATGAATTTTGCTACCTATCCACTAGGAGTGGCCTCATTTCTAACTGTTTTAGGGCTGCTTTACTTAGTTATTTCAATAAAAAAATATCTATCCTCGAGCGATCATTTTGATTTTTACAATCAGTTATCACAAGCAATAAAGGATAATAAATCTTTATACTTTAAAAGATTAGGAACTGTTGTTTTGCTTATATTGTTTGCAATAATTTTAGGCGAAATAAATTTTATGTTATTGACAAGTATTTTCCTTTTTTTTGGATTTTATTTATATGACCGAAGAGATTATATTTTTATGATAATCTTGTCTCTATTAGGAGGAGGGTTCAGTTATGGCTTGTTTGTCTATTTTCTTAAATTACCTTTATAGGAGATGATGTGTTAGAAGGTTTAATAGGTGGGTTTGCAAATTGTTTCGAACCATTTAACTTATTATTATTATTTTTAGGAACTTTTCTAGGTCTGCTTGTTGGTGCCTTGCCAGGTCTTAGCTCCCCAATGGCTATAATAATATTATTACCTGTTACATATTCATTAGATCCACTTCCAGCACTTTTAACTATGATAGGTGTTTATGTTGGCACTAAATTAGGGGGATCGTTCTCAGCTATATTATTAAGAACTCCTGGAACACCAGCTGGTGCATGTACAGCACTAGATGGTTTTCCAATGGCTGAAAAAGGACAATCAGCACTCGCATTAGGTTATGCAACTTACTCTTCTTTTTTTGGAGGGGCTACAAGTTGGATAATAGCTGTAACTTGCATTCCTTTTATTTCAAGTATAGCTCTTAAATCTTCAAATGCTGACATAGCACTTATAGCTATTATGGGTTTAGTAATGGTTTCTGCATTCACTCGTGGATCAATGTTAAAAGGCTTTATTGGTGTAAGTATAGGTTTGTTAATAGGTGCAGTGGGAATGGATAGAACTGATGCAATTGAGAGATTTACTTTTGGATCTATTGATCTGCTATCTGGTGTTCCTTTTGCAGCAGCTTTAGTTGGCTTATTTGGATTTGCGGTAGTAATTTCAGATTTATCTCTTATGAAATCTTCGTCTCAACTTGTTGCAACAAAATTTAAAATTGAATTACCCTCTACATTAGATTTTTTAAAAAGATGGCGAGCTTGGAGTGTCGGAGGTTTTTTTGGAGCTATTATTGGCGCTGTACCAGGAGTGGGAGCGGACGGTGCAACTTGGCTTTCATATGGTGTAGTAAAAAATAATTCCAAGAATCCAGATAATTTTGGTAAAGGTGAACCTGATGGAGTTGTAGCACCAGAAACTGCTAACAACGGAACAACTGGAGGTACTATGGTTCCTATGTTAACGCTTGGTATCCCAGGAGATGCATCAACAGCAATCATGATTGGAGCCCTTTATTTACATGGTCTTCAACCTGGTGTCACCCTTATGAAAACTGGTGCTGAAGTTGTTTATGGTATGTTAGCAGGCTTGCTGTTAGCTGGTGTATTTATGTTTGTGATAGCTCTAGGTGCAATAAGGTTTTTTGTTTACGTCTTAAGACAACATAGATCAATTTTATTTCCTTTTGTTATGATATTTGCAACGATGGGAGCCTATGCAAGTTACAATGAATTCTTTCCAGTATATGTTGCCATTTTTCTTGGTGTGTTTGGGTTTTTCATGGAAGAAAGAGGTTTCCCAGTTGTTACAATCGTGCTTGGAGTTATTCTAGGTCCTATTATAGAGTATAACACAAGGGCAGCTTTGCAACTCGCAGATGCAAATTGGTTTACGTTTATAGATACTTGGCCAAGATTAATTATGATTGGAATAATAGTATTCCTTGTTTTTAATGAAATAAGACAAGGCTTAATAAGACAGAAAATTTCAAAACAATAACCAAAAGGAGGACGACATGAGAATATTAATTTTAGGAATATTTTGTTTTTTTACTTTCCTGGGTAACTTGGCTTTAGCCGCTTACCCTGATAAACCAATAAGAATAATAGTGCCTTATAAAGCAGGTGGTGGAACTGATTCTATTGCCAGGGGATTTGTAGGCGCCTTTAGCAAGGCAGCAGGTGTAGATGTTGTCATTACAAATGTAAATGGAGGTGCAGGATCTAAGGGTATAATTCAAGTTATGAAAGCTAAACCAGATGGTTATAATCTTATTTTAACTGGTTCAACCGATATAATAGGACTTTCAACTTTTAGAAAAATGCCTTTTAAGTCTATAGGTAGCCTTACACCAGTAGGAGGTATATATACTACGCCAACTTATGTCTTAGCTCACAAAGACAGAGGTTATAAAACTTTAGAAGAGGTAATAGAAAAATCAAAAGCTAATCCTGGTAAATTAATTGCAGGAATTGGTGGAAAGTTTGGTGCCCATGATGTTTTAGCTAATGCCGTAAATGGTTACAAAAATGCTGGGTTCAGAATTGTGGCCTTTGATGGTGGTGCAATGTTAAAGAAAGCTACTATCGCCAACGAAGTTGACATCTGTATAATACATTCTCCAGTTTTACTCAATGAGGTAAAAGCAGGATTATTAAATGTAATTGGTACAGGAGGATCTTTAGCTAAAATAACTTATCCACCAATTCAAAAAACTAAAACACTAAGAGAAATGGGAATACCTGCTGATGTCGGTGTTACTAGAGGTGTTTGGGCTCCAAAAGGAACACCAAAAGATGTTATTGCAAAACTTGAAAAATTTATAGAAGTAGCAACCAACAGTGAAGAATTTAAAAAGTTTGGTAATAATTTTGGTTTTGCTCCAAAATATTATACATCATCACAATTTTTAGATTTATTAAATCTAGAACAAGGTGTTTACACTGATATTAAAGGTAAATTTATGAGTAAATAAATTTAATTAAGACCTTAATAAAAGAGAGATATAATGTCTCTCTTTTATTTTTTTGAATATCATTTTAGGAGAAGATGAATGGATAATAAAAAAGAAAACTTGATTATAATTATGTCAGATGAACATCAAGCTAAAGCACTTGGCTCAGTTAATCATCCTTTCGTTAAAACTCCTAATCTTGATAAATTAGCCTCTAATGGAATTAATTTTACTAATGCCTACACCCCTTGTCCAATATGCGTTCCTGCCAGAGCATCATTTGCTACTGGGCTGCCAGTTCATAAAAATAGATTATGGGATAATGCAATGCCATATTATGGACAATTACCTAGTTGGGGCCATATGTTACAAAAAATGAAAGTTTCGGTTGAATCAATAGGAAAACTTCATTACAGAGCTCAAGATGATGATGATGGATTTGATCAAAAACATATTCCTATGATGGTTTATAAGGGTGTCGGAATGGTTTGGGGATCAATTAGACGAGAACATGAACGAAAAACACGAGACCAAAGAATGTTAGGTGAATATATTGGTCCAGGAACTAGTAATTACACTGACTATGATGAGGCAGTTGTAAGTCAGACACTTAAGTGGTTAGAGAATAAATCAAAAGATTATAATAAAAAAGCTTGGTGTTTATATATTGGGCTGGTAGCACCTCATTTTCCACTTGTGGTACCTCAAGAGTTTTATGACATGTATCCTCACAAAATTTTACCTGAAACCAAATTAAACCCTAGAGATGGGTATATACAACATCCTTGGATAAAAAAACAAAAAGAGCTTAGGAATGACGAAAATGACTTCAAAAATGAAGAAGAAAGATGGGCCGCAATAGCTTCATATTACGGTTTATGTTCTTTTCTCGATTATAATATTGGAAAAATAATAAACAAAGTTTCAGAATGTGGATTTTTAGATAATACAACAATAATTTATACTAGCGATCATGGAGATAATGTTGGCGCAAGGGGGTTATGGGGAAAATCCAATATGTATGAAGAGTCAGCTGCTATACCACTAATAGTATCTGGCCCTAAAATTAAACCTAGTAAATGTGACACACCAGTTTCTTTGTTAGACTTAACTGAGACAATAGTTGACCATTTTGGTGCAAAGAGTCCTAATAATGGGCCAGGCGCATCTTTATACAAGATTGCTAACAATTCACCAGACGAAACTAGGATTATATTTAGTGAATATCATGCATCATCTTCAGTTTCAGGCGCCTATATGATACGAAAAAGTAATTGGAAATATATTTACTATGAGGGTTTTGAACCAGAATTGTTTGATCTTGAAAATGATCCTGAAGAAATTAATGACTTATCAAAAGACCCAAAATATTTGAATATTTTGGTTGAGTTGGAAAAAGATTTACATAATATTTGCAACCCAAAAGAAATTAATGAGTTGGCATTTAAGGATCAGGACGACATGATTGAGCGTTATGGTGGAATAGAAGAAGCCAAAAAGTTAGGTGCAAATGCTGCAACACCTCCACCTAAAACATAATTTGTAAAAAAGGAGGGTGAAAGTGTCAAAATCAAAAATTAATAAAATTGAATTAACATCTTTTGAAATTGAACTAATTGATATTGAGGAAAATAAAAGCGGTATTGGTATTTTTTATTCTCCAAACTCTAAAAAAAAGCATATTAGATTTGGAATAAGAATTTTTGATACAGATGGCCATGTCGGAGAATATATTCCTCCAAGAAGTAGAGCTAAGGTAATTATGGCTGCCTCAGAGGCTCTTTCATATCATATTATAGGCAAAAACCCACTCCATAGAGAAGAGATCTATCGACAACTTAGGGGGTTGTGCAAACATATTGGAGAAGTAGGAATTGGACCTATAGATATTGCTTTATGGGATTTGGCTGGTAAAAAACATGATTGTTCAATATCGGATCTTTTAGGAGGTTATCGTAAATTACTTCCGTCATATGCTAGTACTATGCATGGAGACAGGGACAAAAATGGTTTATCTAGTCCTGAAGCTTACGCTGATTTTGCAGAAGAATGCTTAGAACTAGGTTATAAAGGTTATAAAATGCATGGATGGAACAAAGGTGATGTAAAAGAAGAAATAGAAATGTTAAAAGCTGTAGGTAAACGTGTTGGCGATAAAATGAAAATTATGTATGACGCTGGGTGCCATTTTAATACATTAGCTGATGCTCTTGAAGTTGGAAAAGTATGTGATGAATATAATTTTTACTGGTACGAAGATCCTTATAAAGACGGAGGCGTTTCTATAAATGGTAATCAAGTACTATCCCAAAACTTAGACACCCCTATTCTAGTTGGTGAACATGTTAGAAATTTAGAGACTTCAGTAGATATGCTAACTAATGGTGCCTCTTTTTTTTCTAGAGCAGATCCAGATTATGATGGAGGTATTACAGGTTGTCATAAACTGGTGGCATCTTCTGAAGGTTTAGGTATTGATTGTGAAGTTCATGCCTGTGGACCTGCAATGAGGCAATTAATGGCAGCAAGTAGAAATTCAAATTTTTATGAAGTAAATTTAGTACATCCAAAATGTAAAAACCCTTGGTCGCTTCCTATTTATAATGAACAATATTCAGATCAACTTGATTGCATTGATGAAAATGGAAATGTTAAGGTTTCTGATCAACCAGGTTTGGGAGTTAAATATGATTGGGAATATATTGAAAAAAATAAACTTAACACGATAATCTTGAATTAATTTTTTTCTTAAATAATCAGTTTTTAACATGACAAATTATTCAACAATAAATGTTAAACCTCTTTCAGGTAATATTGGAGCGGAAATTGATGGTATTAATTTAAAGAAAATTTCTAAAGAACAATTTAAAGAAATTAAAATAGTATTTGGTAAATATGGAGTTATCTTCTTTAGAAATCAAAATCTCTCACCTGAAGAAGAAATAATTTTTGCAGAATTGTGGGGTGAAATAAATATAAATCGTTTTTTTACAAATTTAGAAGGCTATCCTAAAATTGCATTAGTTTCAAAAGAACCTGATCAAAAAAAGAATATCGGTGGTGCTTGGCATACAGATCATACCTATGATTTAGAACCAGCAATGGGATCTATTTTATTTGCCCATCAAGTTCCAAAAAAAGGAGGGGACACCTTGTTTTCTAGCATGTATGCCGCCTATGAAACTTTATCAGATGGTCTCAAAGACACTTTGAAAAATATGCATGGAAGACACTCGAGTAGGCACGTGTTTGGAACTTCTCGTGCTGAAAGAAACGATGACACGGTTGGCAGAATAATTAACTCTGATAAAGCCAAACAAGATGCAATTCATCCTGTTGTCATTACACATCCCCAGACAGGAAGAAAAGCTCTATTTGTCAATCCTACCTTCACACTTGGTTTCGATGGATGGAGTGATGAAGAGTCGAAACCACTATTAAAGTATTTATACTCTCATGCAACTAAACCAGAATTTACATGTAGATTTAAATGGGAGGAGGGTTCTGTCGCATTTTGGGATAATAGATCAACATGGCATTTAGCTGTCAATGATTATTATGGTGAAAGGAGACTGATGCATCGCATAACTATAAATGGCACTAGGTTAAAATAGTTTTCTAAATGAAAAATTATCAAAACAGATATAATTCCTTTGATCATATTATGCAAAAAATTTTATTTAACTAAATTTTATAAGTCCAAAATTAATGAATTTTTTTTTTAATATATTTGAATTTGATATAGCTTTAATAATTTTTGCATCAGTTTTCATAGGAGGAATAATCAAAGGTACAGTTGGTATTGGTATGTCAATGTTTTCTGTTCCAATTATAGCTTTTTTTCTTCCGCCTACTACGGCAATTATACTTTTGTGTGTTCCAGTATTGATTACTAATATTATTCAAATGAATATTCCTAAAGGAATTGGATCTTTTAGATTTTTCCCAATGTTTATTGCATTAATTTTAGGAATTATAATCGGATGCAATTTAATTTTAGAAATTAATTTATCCACAATTTCTCAAATAATTGCTATCTCAATTATTTTTGCAGCAATTATTAATTTGTTTGGTATCAATATAAAATATATTAATCCGAATCTAGAAAAGAAATTAACTGTACCTCTAGGCTTTTTTTCAGGAATTATTGGTGGTTTGTCTACTATGTATTCTCCTTATATTTTAGCTTACCTTGTTTCTATAAACCTAGAAAAAGAAACTTTAATCAGAACCATGGCTACTTTATATTTTATTGGTTCTATAATCATTTATCCTATGTGGATTTACAATGGTCTAGGTACATTTAACGATCTAATTTGGAGTGCTTTTCTAGTTTTTCCAGCAATTTTAGGTCAAAAAATAGGAACAAGTATTAGAATTAAATTTACTAATGAAAATTTTAAAAAAGCCGTTCTTTACACTTTAATGATAATTGGAATTTCTCTTCTGATTAAAAACATATAATTTTTAGTTAGGAGGCATGGGAGCGGATAAAATAGCATTTTGATATGATTTTCTTTTAGACAAACGAGAACCCCAATTAGTAATCCCTTCGAATTGTGATAAATCAAAATCAAATTTCAAACATCTATTATACCAACAACCAGCTGGAATATCTGCTAGGCTAAACTCTTCGCCTAAAATGAACTTATTTTTAATTAATTGATTATCTAAAATTTTTAATAATCTTAGAATCTGATCTTTAGCTTTTAAAACTTTACTGGGGTCCCTTTTATCAGGTGGTAGTAGAATTAAATTTAGTGTAATTATTGCGCATGGAGCTGCTAATGTAAAACCAGCCCAATCCATCCATTGATCTCTTAAAGCAATTATTTTTGGGCTGTCTATTTTACAATAATTGTATTTAATAGATAAATATTTAATAATAGCATTAGATTCATATAAATAAAATCCATCATCATCTATTAATGGGACTGTGCTATTGGGATTTAAATTCTTGAAAGATTCTTCCTTAGTTCCACCATATATACCACCATAATCTAATGTTTCAAAATCAATATTTATTTCTGAACATAGCCATAATACCTTTTGAACATTACATGATGATTTTCTACCATAAATTTTCAAAGTCATTTTAAATACTCATTTCTAATTTCTAAATTTTTATCATATATAATTTTATGATATTACATGGAAATTTAAAATAGTCATTGTTGTTTTCTCTCAGGAAAATCCAATCCTATTCCTTTTAAGTGACTAAAATATTGATTAATTTTGTTAATACATTCATCAGATAATTTTAGATTTGAAATCGATTTAATGTTTTCCTCTAAGTGTTCAATATTACCTGTTCCAAAAAGGACTGTGTCAATTCCTTGTTGATGTCTAACATATCTATAGCAAGCATCAATAATGCTATTGGCTCCACTATCCTTTAAAATATATTCTAGAGGCTCTTTTTCATCTAAAAACCATTCTGGAAGTTGTTTGTCTTTTACAAGTTTATGAATGTCTTCCTGTAATCGATCCTTTACTGAAAACAGGCTTCTTACAACAAACATAGACATAGTAGCAATATTTTTAGACATTGTTTTTGGTAATATTTTTTTTTTAGCATTTTGGTTCATAATTGAAAATGCAAGCATGATTACATCAAAGTAGTTTGTACTTATAGCTTTTGAAATAGTCAGTTGCTCTGGATCTATTGGAGAAGATTCAGTTATTCCTAGAAAGCGGAATTTACCCTTTTCTTTTTCTTTAAGAAGTTCTGGCACTATTGTAATTGCATGATCAAAGTCTTTAGGTGCAACTCCATGCAAATGAAAAATGTCTATATAATCAGTATTTAGTTCCTTTAATGAATTTTCTATTCCAGAAATAATGTCTATATGTGAATACTTTTTATCTTTTGTTGCAACTTGATGTTTTGTTGAAATGACTATTTGATCTCGATTAACATTTTTAATTGCTTTTCCTAGAATTCCCTCTGTTCCATAGACATTTGCAGTATCAAAAAAATTAACACCTAAATCCAAAGCTGTTTTTATAAGATTAATCGAATGATTTTCAGTTTTACCAGTTGATTTGCCAATTGTGCTCGATCCTCCACACCCAAGGCAAGCAACACTTACTCTAAGACCAGTTTTACCAAGTTTTATATATTCCATTCCAGACACATAAAAATTTAAATAAAATCAAATATATTATAAATTATTATTTAACTTTATATAATAAAAAATTGTTAATTAGATATTATTATATTTAAGATATATTAAAGTTATGAATTATTTTTAAATTAAATTTCGGTAGTCTAATGGACGTTTTTGACTTTGTTATTGTTGGTGCAGGTTCAGCAGGAGCAGTTCTGGCTACAAGACTTTCAGAAAATAAAAAATATAAAGTTTTATTAATAGAAGCAGGTGGTAATGATAATCATCCTTGGCTTCATGTTCCTATTGGAGTAGGAAAGACTCTTACAGACCAAAGATTTATTTGGAATTTTCAAACTGAGCCAGAAAAAGAACTAAACAAAAGAAATATTTTATGGCCTAGAGGGAAAGTCTTAGGGGGGTCTAGCTCAATAAATGGAATGTTATATGTGAAAGGCGCTCCTCATAGATACGATGCATGGAGAGATGGAAATAATCCAGGGTGGGGTTATAATGAGTTACTACCTTACTTTCGTAAGTTAGAAGATAGACGTGAAAGTAATCATCCAGATAGGGGGATAGGTGGCCCTATCAAGATATCTAGTGGAAGTTATTGTGACAAGCTCTCAAATGCTTTTTTTCAAGCTTGTGTAGATGTTGGAGCAAAACCTAATGAAGATTATAATTTAAATTTTGATGGTGTTGGGTGGCTTCAATATTCTACAAAAAATGGTCTAAGATGTTCTACATCCTCAACTTATCTAAAAACTGCAAAAAAAAATAAAAACTTAAAAATTATAACAAATGCCGAAGTTGAAAAGATTATTTTTGAAGGAAAAAAAGCAGTAGGAGTGATATATAATAAAGATAATTTTTCAAAAGAAATTCGAATTAGAGGTGAAGTGATATTATCAGGAGGGTCTATTAATTCACCGAAAATATTAGAACTTTCTGGTATTGGGCAAGGACCTTTATTGAAGTCTCATGGAATAGAGGTTCTTTCTCATATTAAAGGTGTAGGAGAGAACTTAACTGACCATTTGCAAACAAGACTTACTTATGAAACTAATTTGAAAGTAACTGTAAATGACATATTAAACAATAAATTTAGAGGAGCTTTGGAAGCATTAAGATATATCTTTAGGCGTGATGGCCTAATGTCTATTGCATCTGCAACTGTTCATGCATTAATGAGGAGTAAAAATTCCAAAATATATCCAGATTTGAAAGTGCAGATAATGCTTATTTCTGGAAATAATAGATATTCAAGAAAGAAAAATCATGGAATGGATTCTTTTTCAGGATTTAGTTTAGGAGTTTTTCCTTTATATCCATCCTCAAGAGGAACAACTCATTTAAGAAGTAATAATTTTAGGGATAATCCAATTATTAAAGCAAATTATTTATCTACACCAGAAGATAGAAATTTAACGATTAAAGGGCTTAGGTTAGTAAGAAAAATTGCAACCCAGAAGTCTATTTCTCCATATATTGTGAGAGAAGTTCGTCCAGGAAAAAATATAGAAGATGATGAAGGTTTACTTAATTTTGCACGCGAAACAGGGCAAACTTCATGGCATTCTGTTAGCACTTGTAGAATGGGGAAAGGCCCAAATGATGTTGTTGATTACAATTTAAAAGTGTTTGGGATAGAAAATTTAAGGGTGGTAGACAGCTCTATAATGCCTTGCATGCCATCTTCTAATACTAATGCACCTTCAATTGTAATAGGGGAAAAGGGTTCGGACATTATATTAAAAAACGCAAAAACAAAATAAGCTTTAACTCAAATTTTTTAAAATTCTTTTCTTAAAATCTTCCTTTTCTTTGAATTCCAGCTGAGCTGGTATTCATTACTGCATCAATATGTATGTGCATTAATTTTAACTTTAACTTATCATCTATTCCTTTTTCCCAAAGATCTTTAAATTCTCCTGGATCATTTTTTAAGTCATAAATTTCACCAAATCCAAGTCCATGATAAATTATTGTTTTATATCTTCCATCAAAGGTCATAGTAGCGTGTGTATCTCTTACAATTCTTGGAGATCCTAATGAGTCATTAAATTCTGAAACTACAACAGGCTTGTGAAAGTTAACTTCATTACCTGAACACATTTTTTCAAAAAGGGATTTTCCCTGCATATAGTAAGGTACATTTATGCCTGCTGCATCCAAGATAGTTGGGGCTAAATCAACCAATTCAACTAATGCCGAACTAACTATGTCTGACTTTATCTTTCCAGGCCACGAAAACATTAATGGTACATGAACTAATCCTTCAAAAAAACGACTTCCTTTATAAATTAGTCCATGATCACCCAACATTTCACCATGATCACTATGAAAAATGATAAGAGTGTTTTGAAGTTGGCCTATTTCTTCTAAATGATTGATAAGTATCCCAAAATGTTTATCTAAAAGTTCAATCATGGCGTAATAATGTGCCTTAACAATTTTGCCATTAAATGATTCAGGGGGCCAATTGCCTGGGTTTTTATACCCACCCTCTGGCGGAGGTGGAGGATTTTCTCCGCCAGGATTTACAGCGTCAACTGCTTGCTGACAAACTTCTTTAAATTTTTTTTGTCTTTCAATATCATTTAATTTAAACAAAGGTCCAGGAAGGTCATCTGGATTATACTTCTTTCTATATTCTTTCGGAGGATCAAAAGGAGGATGGGGATCAAACGGGTTAATAGATAACATCCATGGACCATTTCTCTTTTTATTAATAAATTTTATTGCCATTTCAGTGCACCATGTAGTTTGGTGAAATTCTTCAGGGACACCGTCACAGCAAAAATTATTAACGGGTTCAAAAAGTTTTTTTAGATTCTGTTTTTTTTCTTCAACAATCCATCTTTTATAATCATCAGTCTCTGGATTTAATTTGGGAGTTGAATCGTGACTATAATAAAATGTATCGTATCCATCATCTGTTCTTTTTTCAACTCCTCCTTCAGCACTTGAGAGATGAAGCTTACCAATTAGTCCGCAGTCATATCCTGCGTCCTTAAGTATTTTGGTAACTAGCACTTCATGATCAGGAAAATGTTCTGCACCATTTCTGTGTGCATGAGTGGAAGCAGGGTATCTTCCTGTCAAAAATGATGCTCTGCTTGGAGTACAGATAGGACTTTGTACATACGCATTTTTGAATGTATATCCATTTTTCATGAATTTATTTATATTAGGAGTATTTATATATTGATTGCCAAGACCATTTATTGTGTCAAATCTTTGTTGGTCAGTACAATACCAAATTATATTAGGTAAGCTTTTCTTCATGTGATTTATAATATTTGTATTTATTTAGTTAAAATTATGAACAAATTTTAATGTTTTAGCCAATACAATTTTTTTAGATTTTCATAACTTTTAGTTATGCATATAATTAATTTGTTTATTTTTTTTATATACATATCATTATTTAGAAGTTATTAAATTAAAATTATTTATTATTTATAATGATAAAAATTAGACAAATACAATTTTTTCTTTCTGTTCTTCAATACAATAGTTTTGTCAAAGTAACTGAAAGTTTGAATGTTTCACTGCCAAGTGTAAGTAAAGTTATTCGAGAACTTGAAGAAATCTAGCAAGTAAAATTGATTAAAAGGCATACAAATGGAATTAAAATTACAGAATATGCAAGTTTCTTAGAAAATTATTCACATTTAATTCTTAAAGGTATTTTTAATGCAGAAAAAGAGATTAAAAGAAGTTCTGCTGAGTTACTTGTTGAAGAATTAATTTTAGCCATAAAGGAAATGATTAAGATGGGATTGGTAAAAAATATTGCTTAAAAAAAATATTAAAATCTTTATCAAAACAATTTTAATTGGCCTGTTAGGTGGTATTATTTTTAACCTTTTGCTTTTACCATTGCCCTGGATGCTTGGTCCAGCATTTAGTGTAGCTATTTTTGCTTTGTCAGGAGTAAATGTTGATTTAAGCAGAAATTTTCGTGCACCTTTTGTAGGTCTTACTGGTGTTTGGCTTGGAAGTTATTTCCAACCAAGCATTTTGAATGATGTTTATATTTGGATTATCTCTATTATTTTTTTGGTGTTATACGTGCCTTTAGCACACTTTTTTTCGTATTTTATTCTACTTAAAACTAGAAAAATAAATAAACCTGAAGCTTTTTTTATAGGCTCAGCTGGAGGCTTATTAGAAATGACATTAGGCGCTGAAGAATGTAAAGCTGATGCGAAAAGAGTATCATTAACTCATATGACTAGAATTTTTTTAACAGTTATGTTTATTCCTAATTTATTACTCATATTTTTTCCAGGCGCTTACGAAAGAGAATCTACTTGGCCTAATTTGGAGGGTAGTTTTTTACATGTAATTGCATTTATTGTATTAATTCCATTAGGTCAATATATTGGTAAAAAACTAAATTTTCCTGGACACTCTCTTTTTGGTCCTCTGATAATAAGTGCAATCTTACATGTATTTGGATATTTTAAATTAGAGGCAAACATTTCTTTTTTAATAATTTCTCAATTATTTATTGGAACTTTTTTTGGATGCAACATGAATGGAGTTTCTTGGAAATTAGCTGGTAATTATTTAATTGATGCGATCATTGTAGTTTTGTCTCTAACGTTATGCATAGTTCCTTTTTTATTTATATTAGGATTATTAACATCAATAAATGTAGAAGCAATTTTATTGGCCTTCGCACCTGGTGGAGTTAATGAAATGGGATTGTTGGCAGCTTTTTTAAATATTGAACCAGCTTATGTTTTGACACACCATTTATTTAGATTATGCACTGTATTAATGATGTTGATTTTTGCAAAAAAATTTCTTTATCCAAAATTTAAAAAAATGAAAAATTTTAGTTGATTTAATTATTCAGTTTTAATTTTTTCAAGACCCGTTGTGATTAATTTTATAAAATAACCATATAATATAGGTAGAAATGCAACTGAAAAAGCTGGCCATATATTTTCTGTATTTGCGTGATGATTGCCTATAATTACAATCCCAATCATTAAGCCAATCCAACCCATATAAACTGAACCATCACCAAAGTTTTTTATAAAATTACTGGATTTACCTTTTGCCAAAACATAACCTAGTGATCCTCCCACAACTAATAAAAATGAAGGTAAATCAATAAACTTTTTATAATCTATTGTTGATACGGCTCCAACAACCATCCCAATAATGATTATTACTCCAATTATTCTCATTTAATCATCCCACATAAATAGCATTTTTCTCCTCATTTGATTTATCTTAAATAAAAATAAATTAGAGTAAACATGTTAATTTTTTGGATATAAATATATTTAAATCAAAAAATTGTTGATATTAAATTAAGTTAATTATCTACTATGATCACAATTAAAAATATTGGTAATAAAGTTCATGGGTCTTTTAGGTAATGCCGTTCTAGTAAATTGGGGTGGAATTGTTGAAGAAAAAGAAATCGAATATAATGAGTGGCATTCAAAAGAACATATGCCAGAGAGGATATCTTTACCCGGATTTTTAAGAGGTTTGAGAGCCGTTGGAATTCTTGGCACAAATATTAATCACAAATATTTTATGATGTATGAGGCTGAACGAAAAGAAGTTTTTACATCAAAAAAATATCTAGAAAGGTTAAATAACCCAACTGAATGGACAAAAGAAATCTTATCAAATTACTTATCTCCATCCAGAACAATTTGTAGTGTCATATCCAGTAAATCAATTGGAGTAGGTGGTTATATTTCAACAATAAGATTTTTAGGTGAAAATATTCCACATAATCATGATGTAGAAAATTTAAGATCTTTTGTACCCAAAATACTTAAATTAAATGGTGTAACTGGAATGCATATTATTCTAGGCGATAGTAGTTATGGGCAGATGAATACTGAAGAAAAAAAATATAGATCATCACAAGGATTAAATGATCAAATAGTATCTCAAGCAGTCATTATTGAAGGTTTGAATTACCTTTCATTAGAAACTGCTATAAATAATTTAAAAAACAAATATTCTCTCAAAGAAAGTAATGACTTAATTATAAATCATTATATTTGTCAGAATATTTTAACCCATCAAGATTTGTTGAATAAATGAAAAAAATAGTAATTATTGGATCAGGTATAGTTGGAATTTGTACGGGTATTGAATTAATAAACCGAGGGTTTTCAGTAACTTTAATCGATCCAAATGAGCCTGGTTCGCAAACCTCATATGGAAATGCAGGTGTGTTAACAGACTCTTCTCTAATGATAATTAATAATCCTCAATTACTAAGATCTTTATTTAGTTTAATCTTTGAAAGAAAGACGTCATTTAGATATTCAAAATTATTTGTATTTTCAAGATTATCTTGGGTAATTAACTTTTTAATGTTTAGTAAAACAAAACATATGGAACTTGCCGCAAAAGTATTAAGAGAATTACAGGTTTTATCTTTAAAAACGCATAAAAAACTTATCAAAAAGACTAAATCTAATAATAACATTGAAGCACCAGGATGGCTGAAGGTTTTTAAAACACAATTAAGCTATGATAAATATTCTTATGAGTTAGATATTTTAGATAGAAACAAAGCTGAATATACTCTCTTAAATTCAAGAGAAATAAAGAAACAATTTCCAGATTTACAAATTGAGTATTACAAAGGGGTTCTTTTTAAAAATTCACTGAGAGTAAAGTCTCCAATTCAATTATCAAAAAATTACTTTAAACATTTTATAAAATCTGGAGGTGCTTTTTATAAAGAAATTTGTAAGGATATAAAATTCATTAGTGGGCATTGGACTGTTTTCTTAAATAAAAAAAAAGAAATTTATGACGAAGTCGTAATTTGTACAGGTCCTTGGTCTAAGGGTTTTTTATATAACTTAGGTTATAAAATACCACTTGCATGGGAAAGGGGTTACCATCATCATTTTAGTACTAAGAAGGATATTGATTTAAGTCCAGCAATTCATGACGTTGATGGTGGTTTTGTTTATAGCTGTAACAAAAATGAAATTAGAGTTACATCAGGTGTTGAATTAAATTTTAGAGAAGCAGATTTAAATGAAGAGCAAATTAATGAAGCAGTCCAAAAATTAAAAATAATTCTACCCCTTAAAAATAAATTAACAAAAGCTCCTTGGCTAGGTTCAAGGCCAACTATTTCAGATAGTCTGCCTATGATAGGAAAAGCGCCTAAACATAAAAACTTGTGGTTCAATTTTGGACACAATCACATTGGATTATCTACTTCAGCTGGTTCTGGAGTTGTTTTAGCTGATATGATAGAAAATAAGAAAACTTCTATTAATATTGATCCATTTTTACCAGATAGATTTATGTTGTAACTTTATAAAAGTGACAAACCACCATCAACTTTTATTACTTGTCCAGTAATATAAGATGCTTCGTTTGACAGTAAGAAATTTACTAAGTTTGCGATATCCTCAGGTTTTGCAAGTCTAGATAGAGGTATTTTATTTATAATTTTATCCCATTCATCTTGTGATAGAGCAGAATGATTACCATCTTTTCTTGTATAACCTGGTGAAATTGCATTTACAGTCACGTTGTCTCTTGCTAATTGGAATGATAGGGTTTTAGTAAGAGCTTCTAAAGCGCCTTTCGCAGCAGCTGTTATTGGAAAAATCTTATTGTTTAATCCAATACTCTTATTTACAAATGAACTGATAACAATAATCCTGCCACAACTTGATTTCTTAAAATCTTCAATACATAAGTTTATGATTTCTGAAAAGGATATTGCCATAGTTTGAACTGATCTATTCAGATCATCATTATTATATTCTCCGAATTCTTTTTTGTCAGCATAACCTGCATTGGATATAAACTGGTCTATATTGCCGGTACTACTTCTTGCTAAATTTACTAATTCTCCTATAAAATTCTTTTCTGATAAGTCACCACAAATATAGCTAACTTTTGCGCCTTTATTTTCTGCGAATTGTGTTACAGACTTTAAGCCTTCTAAGTTAGTTTTGGTCGTTAAAGTAAGAGAAACTTCTTTTGAAGCTAATTTTTTTGCAGTTGCAGCTCCAATCCCAGATGCAGCACCAGTAATTAATATTGATATCATATTCCCACAAATTTAGTTCATATAGTTTTAATTATCCAACTTCTAACTTTTTTTTTCAACAGTATAAGATATATTTATATTTTTTCAGCATTGTACAAAGCTTCCATTATGGAATTATAAACCTCTGGAATTAATTTGTTTTTAGGTTCTTTTTTTGTTGCAAGAAATACATCAGCTCTGACCCATTCTGGTAACAAAATTTTTTTAAATATAACGTTCTCAGGCAAATTTTCTTTACTAGAACTAGCCAACAATGCTACACCAACGGATGCCCTAACTAATCCCAAAAACACGCTTGGTTGACTTACGTATTGTACAAAATTAGGCTTAACTCCACTATTTACAAATAAAGATGATAGTAATTCAAAGCTATATTTACCAATGATTGCATCATACATAATAAAATCTTCACCATGGAGATCATATATCGATATTTCATTTTTTTTAGATAGTGGGTTGTTTTCATTAACAGCAAGATAATAAGGTTCACTCACAACTCTTGAATAGTTGAAAGCATTTAAATCTTTAGGAAGTCGAGTAAGGCCAATATCAAGGTTGCCAGCATTAAGCGCTGGCACTTGTTCATAGCTCATATATTCTTTAAAAATTAAATTAATTTGAGGAAGTTTAATTCTAATATGATTAGCAATTAAAGGTAATATATTCGTTGCCATAGAGGGAACAAATCCAAGTGTAATTGAACCTGTAAGATTATTTTTACTTTTTACCATAGTATTAGTTGCTTCTTCTATTCTTGAAATTATTTCTGAAGCATGAGTTAAAAAAAGAGTACCATCTTTAGTTAATTTAACTGATCTACTATTTCTGTTAAATAGTTTAGTTTTTAGATGGTGCTCAAGATTTAAGATGTGTCTTGTAACAGGTGGTTGAGACATATTTAAGTTTTTTGCTGCTTTCCTAAAATTTAATTCTTTAGATACAGCTATAAAACACTTAATTTGCTCCAATGTGATAGAAGTATTCATTCTTAAAACTCAATTTTTATTGATACTTTCAAACTATCAATTAATAGTCAATTATATTTATGAATTATTAAAAATATAATTGTTTAATATAAAAGTTCATCTTGTAACAAAAAAATATTCAAACAATTTCCATAATTAATCTAAATTATTATAATTTATAAAATCTCAATTAATATAAATATAGTATCAATAATTGATATTTATTTATAGACTTTTGAATTTATTAACATGATAATTTTAGTGGGAGGTATAGTTTTGTCAGTTCTACTTGGTCAAGGGGAATTTAAGTATAGAGTTATCGAAGATTGGGTAAAGCTTCCTGACGAATGGTCATTTATGGACGTTGCAGGTGTAGCTGTAAACAGTAAAGATGAGGTTTTTGTCTTTAACCGAGGCGAACACCCAATGATTATTTTTGATATAAAAGGTAATTATTTGAGGTCTTGGGGTGAAAACCTGTTTTCAAGACCTCATGGAATTCATATTGGTCCAGATGATTACATATATTGTACCGATGATGGGGATCATACAGTTAAAAAAATATCTCCTGATGGAAAATTGATTTTTCAAATTGGAGTCCCTGGGAAACCTTCAGAATTTATGTCTAATTTGCCATTTCATAGATGTACCCATACTGCATTATGTCCAGATAATAATATTTTTGTGACTGATGGATATGGAAATGCTTGCGTTCATAAATATTCTCCTGATGGAAAACTAATTAAAACATTTGGTGAGTCTGGTACGGGACCTGGTCAATTTAATCTTGTTCACAATATCGTAGCTGATGATGAAGGTTGGATTTACGTAGCTGATAGAGAAAATCACAGAGTACAGGTTTTTAATACAGAGGGTAAATACGAGACACAGTGGAATAATCTTCATCGACCATGTGGCTTGTTTATGCCTAGAGGTAAATGTCCAATTTGTATTGTTGGAGAATTGGGACCAGGACTTTTGGTTAATAGAAAATATAAAAATTTAGGCCCAAGGTTAAGTATTCTGGATAATAATGGTAACTTAATATCACGTTTGGGGGGTGAAAACGGAGCAGGATTTGAACTAGGTCAATTTCAAGCACCACATGGTATATCACTTGATAGTGAGGGTAGTATTTATGTTGGAGAAGTTTCATATACCAATTGGCCTTATACATATGGAGATGAGCCAAAGCCGAAATATTTAAAAACTCTTCAAAAACTTGAAAGAGTTTTAAATTAAATTACTGTTGTTATTAAAAAAATTGTGAAAGGAGGTAAAAAATTTTTAAATTAAATTTGTTAAATAAACTTAAGGAGGAAAATAAATTATGAAATTAAAAAATTTATCATTTGCAATTTCTACAGCTACAATTATGGCATTTGGAAGTTTGTTTTCTCCAGCTTATTCTGCTGGCAAAGATATAACTATTGTCATAGCTGAGGAACCCGACATTGTCGATCCTTGTGAAGCCACAAGATCAGTTGTTGGAAAAATAGTAAAACAAAATGTTACGGAAACACTTACTGAAATTAATCCAGCTGATGGGTCTGTAACACCCAGACTAGCAACATCATGGAAACAAACAGATAATCTAACTTGGCAATTTAATATTAGAAAAGGTATTAAATTTCATGATGGTGAAGATCTAAATGCTCAGGCTGTTGTAAAGTCTATTAATCGAGCGTTAAACCCAAAGTATGATTGTGAAATTAGAACGAAGTTTTTTGGAAATATTAAATTGAAAGCTTCGGCAATAGGAAGTCATACTATCTCAGTTAAAACTGAATCACCTCAACCTATTATGCCAGCTTTGATGGGTACTATGACTGTTGTAAGTCCTAACACTCAAGAGGCAAAAGGCGTTCGTGATCCTAAAGGAACTGGTCCATATTTATTTAATACATGGACTCCTGGTCAATCTGTTACCTTAAAAAGGTTTGACGGATATTGGGGAGATAAACCAGAGGTTGAGAATGCAACATATGTTTGGAGAAATGAGTCTGCGGTTAGAGCTGCTATGGTTAAAACTGGGGAAGCTGATATAGCTGCAAGTATTGGTGTACAAGATGCCAATGATCCAAAAATGGATTTCAGTTATTTCAACTCAGAGACTTCTAGACTTAGGATTGATTTAACAAGAGCTCCTCTTAACGATATTAGAGTAAGAAAAGCTATGAATCTAGCTATTGACCTCGATGGATTAATGGGAACAATTTTTCCAAAAGGCGTTGTCAAAATGACTCAGATTGTTGTTCCAAGTATCAACGGTCACAACCCAAATCTTAAGCCGTGGCCATATGATCCTGCTGAAGCAAAAAGATTAGTTAAAGCCGCTAAGGCAGACGGTGTGCCAGTAGATAAAGAAATTGTTTTGATTGGAAGATTAGGTATCTATCCTAATTCGACAGAAGCAATGGAAGCTATGCATGCAATGCTGACTGAAGTTGGTTTCAATATAAAAATTAAAATGATGGAAACTGCAGGATGGCTTAATTTTTTAAGCAGGCCTTATGCTGAAGATAGAGGACCAGCTTTACAACAAAGTCAACATGACAACAATAATGGTGATGCTGTTTTTTCCATGTTTAATAAATATGCATGCAAAGGTGCTCAATCTACAACATGTGACAAACAAGTAGATGCTTGGATTACAGAAGCAACAGCTGCTACTGGAACCAAGAGAAGAGACACCTGGCGCAAAGCACAAAAGAGATTGCATGAAAAAATTATACCTGATGTGCAAATGTTTCATATGGTTGGATTTTCTCGTGTAAACCCTAGAATTAAATTTACGCCTACTATTTCTACTAATAGTGAAATTCAAATTTCACAGGTAAAATTTAATTAATATTATAAAAAATTAGTTTCCAACCAGATATATTTCTGGTTGGAAACTTTTTTAAAATACAATAAATTTATGAGACAATATTTATCTAAAAGAATTTTTTCTAGTATTTTAGCTATCACTGGACTTTTTGTGATGGTTTTTTTTCTTGCTCGTTTAACTGGTGATCCAGGTCATTTATATTTACCTATAGACGCTCCATTAGAGGTAAGAAAAGAATTTTCTGAAAAACACGGATTTAATGATCCTATTTATATTCAATTTGGAAAATTTTTAGGAGACTTGATTGATGGCAACCTTGGTTATTCTCTTAGAAAAGAAAGACCCGCGATAGACATAGTTTTAGAAGCTATTCCAGTTACTTTGTCTTTAGCTGCTGTTGCAATGTCAATAGCTTTAGTTGGTGCTATTTTGATTGGTTCTTTGGCTGCATATAGGCCAAATGGAATTTTTGATAGAATTTCAAGAGTTGTTTCTTTAACTGCCGCAAGTGCACCAGATTTTTGGGTTGCGATAACAGCTATTTTAATATTTTCAGTTTCTCTTGGATGGTTGCCTACGTCAGGAATTGGGGGAGTTCCATATTGGATAATGCCTATAGGTATTTTAGTCATTAGACCGTTAGGACTTTTAGTGCAAGTTGTAAGGGGATCAATGATCACTGCTCTCAGTTCAGATTTTGTTAAAACAGCTAGGGCAAAAGGCGTAAAAGAAAAAGTAGTTATTTTTAAACATGCTCTTAGAAATGGTTTATTGCCTGTAATAACAGTCGCTGGTGATCAAGCTGCAGCTATTGCTAATGGTGCAGTAATAGTAGAAACAATATTTGGATGGCCAGGAATTGGGAAACTCATGATAGATTCAATAATGCAAAGAGACTTTGCAGTTGTACAGGCTTCAATTTTAATTACTGCAATAGTTATACTTTCTATAAATATAATAATTGATATTGCATATGCAGTTCTAGATCCAAGAATTAGGCATAAATAAAATGCAATTAATTTTAGAAAAAAATTATTTAATAAATAAATTTAGAAAAATATTTTCTATGTTTATGAATGACAAGCTAGCTTTAATATCAATAATTTTTTTACTGTTTATGGTTTTTTTAGCAATTTTTGGGCCCTCTTTAATTAGTGAATCTTATACAAAAATGAATTTAAGACTTAGAAACTTAGAACCTTTTTCTTTTGATCATCACTTTATGTATTTTTTTGGGGCTGACGCACTAGGTAGAAGCATGATTGCAAGACTTATACTTGCTACACAAAATACAATGTTTATAGCAGGTAGTGCAGTAATTTTATCAATGACTTTGGGTGGAGTTTTAGGACTAATTTCAGGTTATTATGGTGGTAGAACAGGAAATTTGATTATGAGAATGGCAGATATAATTATGAGCTTTCCATCACTTTTATTAGCCGTAATCGTGTTATATATGTTTGATCCTGGCTTATTAAATTTAGTTATTGTCCTAGCCTTTACTAGAATGCCTATATACATGAGAACTGCAAGAGCTGAGGTGCTTGAAATAAGAGAAAGGTTGTTTATTTCAGCCGCAATATCAATGGGTGCTTCAAACTTAAGGATAATTTTCAAACATATAGCTCCATTGACAATTCCAACACTTATTACGATTGCAACATTAGATTTTGCATTTGTAATGTTGGGAGAATCAGCGCTTAGTTTTCTTGGTGTTGGGATACAGCCTCCAGAAGTTACTTGGGGATTAATGGTGGCTCAAGGAAGGAACTACCTTCAAATTGCATGGTGGTTAGCGTTTTTCCCTGGTCTAATTATTATGTTAGTAGCTTTATCCTTAAATCTATTGTCTTCGTGGTTAAGAATTGTTTTAGATCCTAGGCAGAGATGGCGTTTAGAAAATATTGGTGACAAAAGTGAATGATGCAAAGAAATCATTATTAAAAGTAAATAACCTCTCAGTTTCATTTGATACTAATGAAGGATCTTTTGATGCAGTAAAATCAATAAACTTTGATTTAAAAAAAGGTGAAACATTAGCAATTATTGGTGAGAGTGGATCAGGTAAAAGCGTTACAGCTTCAGTAATAATGGGTATTCTAACTTGTCCTCCTGGAAGAATTAAAAGTGGCGAAGTTTTATTAAATGATCTTGATATATTAAAACTTTCAGATTCTGACAGAAGAAAATTAATGGGAAGTAAAATAGCTATTATTTTCCAAGACACTTTATCTTACCTTAATCCTGTTTTTTCAGTAGGTTCCCAAATAGCTGAATGTTTCGAGGTACACAAAAATCTCTCAAAAAAAGATAGTTGGAAAAAAGCAGTTAAATTATTAGAACGAGTCAGGATCCCAAATCCATCGAAAAGGGCTAAAGACTTTCCTCATCAATTTTCGGGTGGGCAAAGGCAAAGGGTGATGATTGCAATGGCTCTGGCTTTAGAGCCAGACATAATCATAGCAGATGAACCTACTACTGCGTTAGATGTTACAATTCAAGCTAAAATCTTAGAATTATTAGGTGAGCTTAGGGATGAAAGAAATATGGGTTTAATTTTAATTACCCATGATTTAGCTATTGCTGCAGAAATTTCTGATAAGGTAATAGTGCTTAATGAAGGTAAAATAGTTGAAAAAGGGATAACAAGGGATGTTTTCATAAACCCTAACCATGCTTATACAAGAGAACTAATGGATTCTATTCCGGGAAAAATAACAAAACAGAAAAAGAAAATATTAAAAAAGTTTTCTGATCCAATCTTAGAGATAAAAAATATTTCAAAATTTTATGATACCGTTGCTTGTGATGATGTAAGTTTTAATTTGTTTCCTAATGAAGTCTTAGGAATTGTTGGTGAGTCAGGGTCAGGTAAAACTACTGTTTCTAATTTAATTTTAAGATTGGCAAGCCCCTCTAATGGAAAAATTTTATATCATGGACAAAATATTTTAAATTTTAATAAAAAAGATTTATTTAATTTTAGAAGGAAAGTTCAAGTAGTATTTCAAGATCCATATGCATCTTTAAATCCAACAATGAATATTTATGATATCATATCTGAGCCATGGGTAATTCATTCGGATTTTTTAGATAAAAAATTACATAAAAGTAAAGTAATAGATCTTTTAATAAGTGTAGGGTTACATCCAGATGATGCAATCAAGTTTCCTCACCAATTCTCTGGTGGACAAAGGCAAAGAATTGCTATTGCAAGAGCTTTAGCACTCAATCCAGAAATTATTATCTGTGATGAAGCAGTATCTGCCCTTGATGTTTCAATCCAGGCTCAAATAATAAAATTATTATTAAATTTGAGAAATAAATTTTCGTTGTCATATATTTTTATTGCGCATGATTTGCCAGTAGTTAAGGATTTAGCTGATAGGGTTATTGTTATGAAATCAGGAAAAATTATTGAGCAAGGTGTAGTTGATGATGTCTTTAATTTTCCAAGAGAAAAATATACGAAAGATTTATTAAAAGCTAGCCCTTCCATAGAAAATTTGATTAGTTAATTTTTTAATTTTCAGAAATGATGAGTATAAAATGAAAAATGAAGAACAAGTTTGGGAACTAGTAGAAAATAAAAAAGAAGAATTTATAAATTTCTCAGATCGAATTTTTGACACTCCCGAAATTTTATATCAAGAATTCAAGTCAGTGTCAGAGCACATTAAAATGTTAAAAATGGAAGGATTTAAAGTTACAGAAAATATATGTAATATGCCAACGGCAGTCATGGGGGAATATGGAGAAGATGGACCTATTATAGCAATATTAGGTGAATTTGATGCATTACCTGGCTTAAGCCAAGAAGCAGGAATTACTAAACATAAACCAGTAGAAAACAATACAAACGGTCATGGATGTGGTCATAATTTACTTGGCGCTGCCTCACTCCTTGCAGCTACAGCCATTAAGGACTGGTTATTACAAAATAATATTAAAGCTAGAGTAAGATATTACGGATGTCCTGCAGAAGAGGGAGGGGCTGCTAAGACTTATATGGCTAGAGATGGATTATTTGATAATGTTGATGTTGCTATATGTTGGCACCCAGCAACTTTCAATTCTGTTAACAAGCCAATTTCTCTGGCAAATTCTAGAATTGACTTCACATTTTTTGGTAAAGCAGCTCATGCAGCAACCGCACCACACCTGGGTAGAAGTGCTTTAGATGCAATTGAGCTAATGAATGTTGGCGTGAATTATATGAGAGAACACATGCCTGACTCAGCTAGAGTGCATTATGCTTATATGGATGCTGGTGGTAATGCAGCAAACGTAGTTCATGCTAAAGCAACTGTAAGGCATTTAATTAGAGCTTCAAATTTAATGGAACTCCAATCTTTGGTTGATAGAGTTTATAAAATTGCAGATGGCGCTGCTTTAATGACTGAAACAATAGTAGAAAAAAAGGTTTATAGTGGAGTTTCTAATTTATTGGGAAATAAGACTTTAGAAAGAATAATGCAGACCGAGTGGGATAAGTTAGGACCTGTGAAGTTTGATAAAATTGACATAGATTTTGCCAATGAAATTCGTTCAACTTTCACAGAAACCGAAATTTTAGATAGTTTTCAAAGAATAGGTATAAAAGCTCCTTTAGACTTACCCTTATGTGATTTTGTTGCACCTCTAGATAGTTCAAATAATGGTGGTATTGGTTCTACTGATGTTGGTGATGTTAGCTGGGTAGTTCCAACAGTCCAAGCTCGTGTAGCAACTTGCGCAGTAGGAACTCCGTTTCACACATGGCAAACCGTAGCTCAAGGAAAATCTGCCGCTGCGCATAAAGGTATGATTCATGCCGCAAAAATTATGGCATCTACAGCATCTATGCTCATTTCATACCCAGAAAAAATTGTTGAGGCAAAAAAAGACTTTGATGATCAAATATCAAAAAACCCATATATTTGTCCTATACCAGACGGAGTAATGCCTCCTATTTCAAAAGATTAATTTACCTTTTTATCTGAAATTTGATATATTTTCAAAAATTAATATATGCGCTCTTAGCTCAACTGGATAGAGTATTTGACTTCGAATCAAAAGGTTGGGGGTTCGAGTCCCTCAGAGCGCACCATTTCATGTGACCAAGTCGCCCTAAGTAGTTGATATGTAAGCATATTGTGTAATGTGTGCTTGGAGGGTAGACCAGATGGTAGACCATTTAAATGTTTCCTACTTATATAAAAAGCGTGGTGTGTATTATTTCAGTAAGCGTGTTCCGTATGATGTGAGGTCATATTATAAGAATGACCGTATAGTCATATGTTTAAGAACCAAATCAAATGTATAATTATAAGAAATTTATGTAATTAAAATATTATACTGTTATACAGTATAGTAGTACCTATGTGTACTATAAATACCTTGCATTTTTAGCATATTTATAGTATAATACAAAATCCCCAAATTTGATAGCTAATACTTGCGAAAAGCTATATTGTGTAAAGGTTTTCCAATATTGATGAGGAGCTTAATGACTTCAGTAGAACATAAATATTTTGAACATCCTGATTTTATAATAAGACACTTAGAATGGTATGCTTTTCATCATATTCTTTTTGATGGAAACTGGGCTAAAATTGGAGGTGCTATTCCAGCATATTACCAAAGAGCATTCTATTGGCAAGACCACTTTAACACTAAAGCAAAAGATAAACATCATGAGATTAAACGTAAGGTATTCAAAAAAGAAATAACATCTATGGAAGTGTTTTATCGTGAATTAGATAAAATTCTTAAACCAAAACCATTTGGTAATGCACTAAAAGATAAGAAACAAAGAACTGCTCAATCAGCTTATCAAAAAGAACAATTAGGTGATGCATTTATAGATGATAAAGAATTGTTATCTAAAGCTAAACAAACTGCATTTCAGTTAGCTGAAGATAATGCTGACAGAGATATGATAGTTTTAAGAGCTAATAAGTTAGTTAATGAACATTCAAATGAGCCATTATCACCTGAACAATTAAATACTCTAATCACGTACATAGACAAACAGATAAACAAACACTTAAAGCTAGATAGAGTTGAAGCATCTATAATAGATACAGATGATAAGAATATATACTTTATGTGGGGTAAGATTAAGAGACGATTTGTTAAGAAAGATACATTTGCATGGCCAAATGCAGTAGCAGCAAAAGAAGCTCATTGCTCTAAAGGTGATGTGAAAACTATTATGAAGAAGTTAGAAAAGTTAGGTGCAATTAAGTGCATACAAAAAGGTAAGAGTGGTAACTTTACAAGACGAGCTAATCTGTATCGTAGGGAAGTATGATTATATATGTTCATAATTTTCTTTCTTCATATATTTTACATTAAAGAAAAACTTATTATACTTAAACTTCAAAAACTGAAATTCCTCGGCTTCCCTCTATTTTTGCCATAGTCATCAATTCTTTTGTTTTAGGAAGAGTATTGAAATGTTTATCTAAATACTCAACGTTTGCTTCAAATGCTTCTTTAGTATCGTATTCAAATAAAATTCCTAATTTAAATGTATCACCTTTGTTCCAAATACGAGTACATACAAAACGTTTTAAACCACGTTTTTTCATTTGAGGTGCCCATACTTTACTAGTATTATCAATATGATTTATCATCTCGTTCATCTCAAATTCGGTAGTAAAGACAAGAGTAGTATAATTGATGAGTGCAGACATCTTCATATTTCCTTTTTTAATTCTCAAATTATCATATAATTTAAAGTTTATTACAATCAATTATGAAATTTTAACTGTAAACAAATTCCCCATCTGTTACACACCCTAACTATACATATCTAGCCATACCCCCATGTCCCTTGCCCGGGGTGTCTGATACAATTGAACCCTTTTTAACATTTACAAACATTTGTTAAGGTTTTATCATTTTTACATGAAAAACACCCCCAAATTAATTAGCTATACAATTGTAGATTTTCCATCTGAAACTCATATGGAACTTGGCACAAGGTTCTTTGAAGAAAAAGCTTCTGAATTTTTTAACAAAGCAAAAAAAAGGGCCTATTAAGATGGAGAATGAATAGAGTTTGGAACAAACAAGGCAGTTTTACACTTTCTCAAGTATATGAATATAAGGATGAAAAAGCTTTCAAAAATTGTCAAATTATTGTAGATGAATTTTATGATAAATATAAAAAAGATTTTTTACTAATTAATGCAAAAATTGTAAGTAGTAGAGCAATTACATTATTAGATTATGTAAGTGAAGATTATTAAATAAAGGTTAATAAATGTCAGCAAATTTCTGTGTTTTCCTTCATATAAGATACATGAATCCAAAGGTAATGGGAATCGCTCACGACTACCTTGCAGACAATCAACCTGCCAAAAACCCTAAAGGAAGATTATGGATGAACTCTTTTCATGTTTCTCCAGATAAAGGTTTGGGTGTTCATTGTTTTGATACGAAAGAAAATATGGAAAATTTCTTACCTTTAATGAAAGAGAGAATAGAAAACTTTGCAACGAAGTTTGAATGTAAGTTTACTATTGAAACTGGAATATTAAGTCCTGAGTTAACAAAAAATTTTGAATAACCTTACTTTACCAATTCTAAAACCCCATCTGCTGCATACCCTAACTAAACATATCTAGCCATACCCCCATGTCCCATGCCCGGTAAGTGTGCAACACTTAAAGTAATACATATAAGTGTTATTAAAGAGAGGTATATTAATATACTTACACACCCACTTGCTCTGTACTAATAACAGTTAATTTAACTGATGCACAAACTGATTCACATTTCGTGCGTATTGACATTAAGCATTTAATACATAATCTAATGGTATAGCTTATGTAGCAGTGTGTGTGGTACATTGAATAGGCATAGAACTTTTTCTCAGAGCGCACCATTTCACATCAATATAACATGTTGACACATTGACATGTAAGCATATTATGTTTACTGATTAATGGTTGATGTACATGGTGATGCACAAATATATTGCTTATATTAATTAAATTTGTTGAGATATTAATTTTAAAAATTATAATTTAAATTATCTCATTTTATTAAATAAGAATTTAAGGAGTTTTAAATGAAAATATTTACTATTATTTTGGTAATCATTTTTATCTCAATAAAAACTAGCTTTGCCGTAACTATAAAAAGTGGTGAAGTTCTTGGTGCTGACGGAAAAGTTTATAAGGGCGCTTCACCAGAACAGAAAGAAAAAATAATTTCTTCTTTGTCAAAAAAAGATAAATCTGTTGAAATTATAAATGACAATTTAATGATATTATATGAAGATAATTTGATTTCTATACCTTTAAGTAAACTTAATGGTAAGTCGGATAAAAAAATTGATAAAATTATAGATGATGAATTTGTTAAAATAGATAAAAAAGTATCTAACAAAACTAAATCTAATATTAATCAAACTTTAAGTTCAGATGTTAAGGCTGCTTCTAAAAACCAAACAAAAGAAATTTCAAAAAATGTTGCCAAATCTTCAGCAAAATCTGTTGCTAAAGCTGAAGCAAAATCTGCTGCCAAATCTTCAGCAAAATCTGTTGCTAAAGCTGAAGCAAAATCTGCTGCTAAAACTGTAGCTAAATCTGCAGCAAAAAATTCCTCTAAATCTTTTGGCAAAGGAGGCAAAGGTGATGGTAAAAAGTAATTTTTAATTAACTAATTCTTACGCACCCTAACTATACATAACTAGCCATACACCCATGTCCCATGCCCGAG
>CACIRZ010000002.1 GCA_902589185.1 uncultured SAR116 cluster alpha proteobacterium | reverse complement strand
TAAATGTTAATCAGAGTCAAATTTTGAGATAATAGATCTTTGATGTTGTATTAAATTTCCAGATAATTATATATTTCTCAATAAATAATATCAGTTTTCTAAAATCCCTAAGGATAAAAATGACCATAAAATTCTTTGAAGGTTTCGAAATTTCCACACTTAAAATAAAAAATGGACATATCAGATTTAGAAAAGCAGGTGATGGACCTGCTTTACTTATGTTGCACGGAAATCCACAAACACATGTAATGTGGCATAAAGTAGCTCCAGCTCTAACAAAAAAATTTACGATTATTTGTCCAGACATTCCAGGTTATGGAAAATCCTATAAACCTAAAATATCTAAAGATCATGAAAACTACTCAAAAGTTAGTATGGCATCTGATATGAATGAGTTGATGACTTTATTAGGACATAAAACATTTTACCTTGTTGGCCACGACAGAGGTGCAAGAATAGGCCATCGTTTAGCCTTAAATTATCCTGACAAAGTTAAAAAAATAATATTATTAGACATAATACCAACTATTGAACATTTTGAGAGAACTAATAAAGAATTCGCAATGGGTTACTATCATTGGTTTTGGTTAGCACAGAGATATCCTATACCAGAGTCTGTAATTAACAAAGCGCCTGAAGAGTGGTTTTTCGCGCATACTTCAAGAGAAAAAAAGGACAAAGATTTTTTTGCACCTAGAGCATTAGCTGATTACTTGGAGTGTGTTAAAAATCCTGAAACTATAAGGTCTATTTGTGAGGATTATAGAGCGGCCGCATCTATTGATTTGAAAGATGATGACATAAGTAGAAAACAAAATTTAAAAATTAAAATGCCAACACTAGTTTTGTGGGGTAAAAAAGGTAAGATAGAACAATGGTATGATCCTTTAACAATTTGGCAAAAATATTGTGATCAAGAAGTTAGAGGTTATGGTGTTAATACAGGCCATTATTTAGCTGAAGAAAATCCTAATGAAATTATAAAAAGTATTAATAATTTTTTTTAAATAAAATAAATTGAGGTTGAAAATTTAATATGAACGAAATGCATATAAATAAAATGAACAATGAATTACCAATATGGGATCTTTCAGAAATATATAAAAACATTAATGATCCTAAAATTAGCAGAGACATAAAGAATATTAGAGGGTCAGCAAATAATTTTCTTAAAAAATGGAAAGGGAAAATAAATAACTTAAGTCCATCAGATTTTTTGATTTGTATAAATGAATATCAAGAAATTAATGAAGCTATTTATAAGATCGCAACACATAGTAGTTTAACTTTTGCTACAAATATGGAAGATCCCGAGATTTCAAAATACAACTCATCAATATCTGATCAAATTACAGAAATTCTATCCACTCTCATCTTTGTTACATTAGAACTTTCAAAAGTTGATGATAATACAGTCAATAATTGGTTAAATGATGAAGAAGCAAAAAATTGGGAGCCTTATCTCAATATATTAAGAAAAAGAAACCCTTATCTTCTTGATCCTCTTGTAGAAGAGATTTTGATTGAGAAATCTGCTACCGGCAGGTCAGCATGGATACGATTATTTGATGAGACATCTGCGGCCTTACGTTTTCCTTTCAAAAATAAATCACTTACAGAAGCTGAAATTTTGAACTTGTTATCTGACGCAGATCCAGAAAATAGAAAAATTGCAGGTAAATCACTTTCTGAAGTTTTAGAAAATAATAAACGTATTTTTGGAATGATACTTAATGTGATTTCTAGAGATAGGTTTATTGAAGACAACAAAAGGGGTTTTAAAAGAATTATGTCCTCAAGAAATCTTGATAATGACGTTGAAGATGAAGTTGTAGATAAATTAGTAAATACAGTTGATAAGGCTATGCCTAAACTTACCCATAGATATTATAAATGGAAAGCTAATCAATTTGGTCAGACAAGTTTAGATTGGTGGGATAGAAATGCGCCATTGCCTCATTCTTCTGAAAATTTGATAAAATGGTCTGAGGCTAAGGATATTATTTTAGATTCATTTTCTTCCTTCCATCCAGAGATTTCTAATTTAGCAGAATTATTTTTTAAAAATAATTGGATAGATGCAAGCTTAAGAAAAGGTAAAGCATCAGGTGCTTTTGCCCATCCTTCAGTTCCGTCATTGCATCCATACATATTAGTAAATTATCAAGGCAAAATTAGAGATGTTATGACACTTGCACATGAACTTGGTCATGGTGTTCACCAAATCCTTGCTGGGAAAAATGGATTATTAATGGCTGAAACACCTCTAACACTCGCTGAAACAGCGTCAGTTTTTGGTGAAATGTTGGTGTTTAGAAAATTATTAGATGAGAGTTCGATTACACAAAAAAAACAACTATTGTCTGGTAAAATAGAAGATATGTTAAATACTGTTGCTAGACAAATAGGGTTTCACCAATTCGAAGTCAAATTTCATGAGGCAAGAATAAAATCTGAATTAACACCTGAAGAGATAAGTAATATTTGGATGGAGACACAGTCTCATGCTGTGGGTCCTCATATTAATCTTGGTGATGATTATAGATTCTTATGGGGATACATCCCTCACTTTGTTCATACTCCATTTTATGTATATGCTTATGCTTTTGGAGATAGTCTAGTAAATGCACTTTGGTATGCATATCAACAAAGTGATAAAGATATCTTTTCAAATAAGTACATTGAAATGTTATCTTCAGGTGGGACAAAAACTCATAATGATCTACTAAAACCTTTTAATTTAAGTGCGTATGATAATAGTTTTTGGGAAAAAGGTATTACAATGATAACTGGATTAATGGATGAGCTTGATGATTTGGATAATTAATATAATTTTTAGAGGATTCAATTATTATGAGTAAAGATAGTAGAATTCAAGATGAACTTAGCTCTTCTATGACAGGTGGAAGACTCAGACGTTATGCAAAGGTAACTTCTGCAATGGGTGGGCTTGCTGCAAGACTGGCTGGTGAAAGATATTTAGGAATTAAAATAAATAGAGAACAGCATGCTTCTGATTTGAGAGCCGCCTTAGGAGGGCTTAAAGGTCCACTTATGAAAGTCGCCCAAATTCTTGCTACAATTCCTGACGCTCTACCTAAAGAGTATGTAAATGAATTATCTCATCTTCAAGCAGACGCTCCCTCAATGGGTTGGCTTTTTGTAAAAAGAAGGATGAAAGCTGAGTTAGGAGAAAATTGGCTTACTTATTTTAATACTTTCGATAAACAAGCCTCCGCTGCAGCATCTTTAGGTCAAGTTCATTTTGCTGAAGACATCAACGGGAAAAAATTAGCCTGTAAGTTGCAATATCCTGATATGGGCTCAGCAGTGCAAGCTGATCTTAAGCAACTTAAATTAATATTTTCATTATATGAAAAATATGATTCTGCAATTTCAACTGAAGCAATACACGAGGAGTTATCAGATAGGCTAAGAGAAGAACTCGATTATTCCCATGAAGTTAAAAATTTAAAATTATATAGATATATGTTATCTGATTTAAATCAAATTACACTTCCTAATCCTATTGATGAATTGTCAACCAATAGACTCCTAACAATGACAAGGATAGATGGATCAAAAATTATGGAATTTATTGCTAAAAACAGTGATATCAAAATTAGAAATCAAGTAGCCATAAATATGTTTAAAGCTTGGTACATACCCTTTTATAAATATGGAGTAATTCATGGAGATCCTCATCTTGGAAATTATACAATACGTCCTGATGGTGGGGTTAACCTAATGGATTTTGGATGTATTAGAATCTTTAGACCAGATTTTGTAACAGGCGTAATTGAACTTTATAAAGCTTTAAGAGATGGAGATGAAGAACAAGCAGTAAATGCTTACAAAAGTTGGGGTTTTGAAAATCCCTCAAAAGAATTAATTGGTGTTTTAAATATCTGGGCAAACTTTATCTATCAACCTTTACTAGAGGATAAAGTTAGGTTGATCAATCCGAGTGAGTCTGGACAATATGGAAGAGAAACGGCAGAAAAAGTTCATGAAGAATTAAAAAAAATTGGAGGTGTTAAACCACCAAGAGAATTTGTATTAATGGACAGAGCAGCTGTCGGATTAGGATCAGTTTTCATGCATTTAAAAGCAGAAATTAATTGGTATAGAGTTTTTCACGATTTAGTTGGAGACTTTGATGAAAAGATTTTGTCTAAAAGGCAAAGTAAAGCCATGAGTCAATCAGGTTTAATTTTAGACTAATGTAATTAGCTTATACTCTGTAAAATTGTATCCAAAGATTTTTTTGCATCTCCATAAACCATTCTAGAATTTTCTCGAAAAAATAATGGATTTTCAATTCCAGAGTAACCTTTTCCTTGTCCTCTTTTTGAAATAAAAACCTGTTTAGCTTTCCAAACTTCCAAAACAGGCATTCCCGCAATTGGGCTATTAGGATCTTCTTGAGCGGCTGGATTAACAATATCATTAGCTCCTAGTATCATGACTACATCTGTATCAGGAAAATCGTCATTAATCTCTTCCATTTCAAGAACAATATCATATGGGACTTTCGCTTCTGCTAGCAGAACATTCATGTGGCCTGGAAGTCTTCCTGCTACAGGATGAATCCCAAATCTTACCTCTTTGTTTTTTGCTCTAAGTCTAGAGGTTAATTCAGAAACTGTGCTTTGTGCTTGCGCTACTGCCATACCATAACCAGGAACTATTATAATTTTGTTTGCATCATTTAATGCAGCTGCTACGGAATCTATATCTATTGGTTTCATTTCACCTTCAATATCCATTGTAGGACCTGTTACATCACCCCATCCGCCTAAAATAACTGAAAGAAATTTTCGGTTCATAGCCTTACACATAATATATGATAGGATGGCGCCAGAAGATCCAACCAAAGCACCTGTTACAATTAGCAGGTCATTTCCAAGCATAAAACCTGTTGCAGCTGCAGCCCATCCCGAATATGAGTTAAGCATTGAAACAACTACTGGCATATCCGCACCACCAATTGCTAGAACAAGATGAGCTCCTATAACAAATGCAATTATAGTCATTACAATTAAGGTCCAATTACCCTCATCAATCAAAAACATGTAACCCAATGCTAAGCAGGAAAATAACATAATCAAATTCAACAAATGTCTTCCAGGTAAAATTAACGCCTTACCAGTTATCAATTCAGATAATTTTCCAAATGCCACTATAGAGCCCGTAAATGTGATTGCTCCAATAAATACTCCAATAAAAACTTCAACGTTATGTATCATATACTGAGTAGAATTCATATCAGAGTGCGGCAAAATGGCAGAGTTTATACCTATAAAAACAGCAGCTAACCCTACAAATGAGTGGAGAGCAGCAACCAATTGAGGCATGCCGGTCATTTGTACTTTTTTAGCAACAATTGCTCCAATTGTAGAGCCAATTATAATTGCAGCTATAAGCCAATTTAGCCATTCGGTGTAAAAAACTTGATTTCCATAAATCGTAGCAAAAACAGCAATTACCATTCCAACGATACCATACCAAACAGCTCTTTTTGCCTTTTCTTGATTGCTTAATCCGCCTAATGCAAGAATGAAAAGCACACTAGATGTTATGTATGATGCAGTTAGTAATCCAATAGTCATCTAATAATCCTTTTTTAGCTTCTCTGAAACATTGATAACATTCTTTTTGTAACCATAAACCCTCCAACAATATTTATGGTAGCAATAAAGATAGATATTAAGGCTAAGATACTTACTATATCGTTCTCAGTTCTCATTTGTAGCAAAGCACCAATTATAACTATGCTTGAGATAGCATTTGTAACAGCCATTAAAGGTGTATGAAGTGAATGAGATACGTTCCATATAACTTGATATCCTACGAAACATGATAAAATAAAAACAATGAAATGTTGCATAAAGTCTGAAGGTGCATAATAACCTATAAACCAAGTTACAAGAGCACCAATGGCTAAAAGTAAAAATTGTAATTTACCAGCTTTTTTTTCTGCATTTATTTCATCCTGAGCTATCTCTTCTGGTGATTTTTCTTCTATTTTATTAGTCTCATGTTTGGCAATGGCTTCGATTTTTGGTTTTGGTGGAGGAAAAGTTATTTTACCATCATGAAGAACTGTAGCACCTCTGATTACATCATCTTCCATATTAGTGAATGGGATTCCGTCATTTTTAGGAGTTAAGTCATCAATCATGTGACGTATATTTGTAGAATATAAACTAGAAGATTGTGTTGCCATTCTACTTGGTAAATCTGTAAATCCAATAACCTTTACTTTATTTTTTGTTTCTATAATTTTATTAGGAATGGTAACTTCGCAGTTCCCTCCTTGTTCAGCGGCTAAATCTACTATCACGGAACCAGGTTTCATAAGCTCAACCATTTCCTTTGGCCACAATTTAGGTGCAGGCATTCCAGGAATGAGAGCAGTTGTAATCACAATATCAATCTCTGGTGCTTGTTTTCTAAATAATTCCATTTCTTTTTTTATGAATTCTTTTGAAGCAGGTTTAGCATAACCTCCTTCACCAGTGCCATCTGATTCAAAATCAAGCATTAAAAATTCTGCTCCCATTGATTCAATTTGTTCAGCAACTTCTGGTCTTACGTCAAAAGCTCTAACAATTGCGCCCATAGATTGAGCAGTACCAATGGCAGCAAGTCCAGCAACTCCCGCTCCTATTACAAGAACTTTAGCAGGAGGAACTTTTCCCGCTGCTGTTATTTGGCCTGTAAAAAATCTTCCAAATTGGTTTCCTGCCTCAATTATTGCTCTATAACCAGCTATGTTAGCCATAGAAGATAAAGCGTCCATTTTTTGAGCTCTACTGATTCTAGGTATCATATCCATTGCTTGAGCTGTAACTTTTTTCTTTTTCAAAGCTTCAAGGAGAGGTTTATTTTGATTAGGCCAAATAAAACTTATAATATGATGATTTAGTTTTATTTTTGATAATTCTGATTTTTCTGGACCTCTTACTTTTAATATTATATCTGACTGTTTCCAAAGCTCACTCGCGTTCTTAACAACTTTAACTCCAGCTTCTTTATAATCTTTATCTGAAAAGTTAGCGTTAATTCCAGCTCCCGTTTCTAAAAGACATGTATAACCTAACTTTTGTAATTGTTTTGCACTTTCAGGTGTAAGTGCCACTCGGTTTTCACCTTTAAAAATTTCTTTAGGACTTCCAATAAACATCTAATTTACTCCAGTCGATATTAAATAAATTTGAAATTATTTAACTAAATTTCCTTTACTAGGTTCAAAAAAAAACCGCAATTAGAAAATGCGGTTTGTACAAAAAATTTAAAAACTTAAGCCTAGTAGCCTTCTCTCTCTAATCTTTTCCTCATAAGCTTTCTTACTCTTCTTGTACTTTCAGCCATTTCTCTAGCTTTTCTTTCAGAAGGTTTTTCATAAGCTCTTCTATTTTTCATTTCTCTAAACATGCCTTCTCTTTGCATTTTCTTTTTTAATACTCTAAGAGCTTGGTCGACATTGTTATCTCGAACGGCTACGTACATTCTCAAACCTTTACGTGTTAATAATAAGGAATGTCGAATAGCACAACACATAAGGTAATTGCAAGTTATTTAATGTTTTTATTTATATTATATTGAATTTATACATATAATAAACTAGTTATTAAAAAAATATTTGATGGTAAATTTAATGAAAACTAAAATATTTGATAACTACCAAACCAGATTCGATCTAATCAGAGCAATGTTAACACATGTCCCTTTTGATGGTTGGACATGGGAATCAATGGAGCAAGGTGCTATAGATATTGGTTTTGAAAAGGAAAGAACTCCCTCTTTGAGGATCAAAATTTTCAAAAGTCTATTCAAAAATGGTTCGATTGATTTCATTGACACTTTTTCAGAAATGATCGACTTAGAAGTCAAAGAAAAATATGAATTAATAGATTCTAAACCTGAAAGAATACCTGAAAAAATAAAAAAAATTATTATGATTAGATTAAATTTATCTGAAAAATATAAAGAGGCAGTAAGATCTTCAATTTCTTTAACTGCAATTCCTAAAAATACAAAAACATCTTTTAACATACTCTATAGAACTTGTAATAGCATGTGGAGAATGGCTGGAGATAAGTCCACAGATTTTTCCTTTTACACAAGAAGAATATCTTTGGCTGCAGTATATACATCTACGTTGTTATTTTGGTTAAATGATAAATCTAAAAATAATGTTGAAACTGAATTTTTTTTGGATAGAAGATTATATGATATAAGTAAAATTTCTAGCTTAAAAAAGCCATTTTCTGAATTAAAAAAATACACAAATAATTTTGATGTTATAAAAAACAATATTAAAATAAAATCTGTTTTTAACTTACTAAAAAAAATAAATAATATTAAAAATTCAAGCATTAGTTAATTAACTAAAAAGTTATAAAAAATGCCTATCAAAATACATGACAATTTGCCTGCAAGAAAACTACTTCAAAATGAAATTGTAGACGTTATTGATAGTAGCACTGCAGAAAAACAAGATATAAGACCTCTAAAATTTTTATTATTAAATTTAATGCCAAAAAAACTTGAAACTGAGGTGCAATTTGCAAGGTTGCTTGGCGCATCTCCTTTGCAAGTAGAGTTAACTCTTATGACTACAGACACATATTCACCAAAAAACACCAAAAAAGAACATCTAATTGAATTTTATAAAACTTTAGAAGACATTAAAAATGATTTCTATGATGTTCTTATAATTACTGGAGCACCTATTGAGACCGTACCTTTTAAAGAAGTTAAATACTGGAATGAATTGAACAATATTATTTTATGGTCTTCTACAAATGTTTTTAGAAGAATTGGTGTTTGTTGGGGGGCCCAAGCTCTTTTAAAAGTCCTTCATAATGTTGAAAAACACTCAATGGATAAAAAGTTATTTGGTGTTTATGATCATAATTTAAATCAAGAAAAACGATATAGATTAATGCAAGGATTTATTGATAGATTTCCAATGCCGGTTTCACGCTATACAAAAAATAAAAAAGAAGAAATCATAAAAGCTGGTCTAGAAATTTTAGCTTTTTCACCAAGTTCAGGGGTAGGAATGGTAAGATGTCCAAAAACAAAAGACTTATTTATATTAAATCATTTAGAATATGATGCGATTACCCTCAAGGATGAATTTTTAAGAGATAAGTCGCAAAACACTCAAATAGATATTCCAGCAAATTATTTTCCAAATGATGACATTAATCTTGAACCAATAAACAGATGGAGGCCTTATGCATTCTTATTATTTACCAATTTTATAAACGAAGTTTATCAGGATGTTCCATTCAGTTTCACGAAGGTAAGTAATTAAGACATATTTCTATTATAATGTCCCATTTTTCTACCAGCTTTAACATTTTTTTTCCCATAAATATGTAATATGTAATTTTGATCTTTATAGAGATTTATATTATTTACATCTTGGCCAATTAAATTTGTCATTTCCCATTTCCCATTACAATCAACGTCTTTAACTGGCAATCCACATATTGTTCTAACTAAAATATCGAACTGGCTAGTATTGCACCCATTTAGTGTCCAATGAAAAGAATTGTGTGGTCTTGGAGCAATTTCATTAAAAACAATACTTCCATCTAATAATTCGAATAACTCAATAGCTAAAATACCATAAAAATTTAAATTTTGGGCTAATTTTTTTGCTTTTGTTTTTAAGTCAATTTCAATATTTTGATCTAAATAGGCAGGTGCAGATGTTTTTTTTAATATACCATTCTCATGATAATTTTCAGATACAGGAAAAAATCCTTCAGAGCCATCAAGACTTTTGAAATACATCAAAGATATTTCTCTTTTAAATTCTAACTTTTCTTCTAAAACACATTCTACAGATCCTAAATTTTCCCAAGCTTCAAAAAAATTTGAATTTATATCAATTTTTATTTGTCCTTTTCCGTCATAACCTAAAGAGTTTGTCTTAAGTATTCCTTCTTTATTGATATTTTTAATTGAAGATATTAAGTCATCAGTATTTTTTATCAAAAACCATTTTGGAGTATTAAAGCCAGACTTAAGTGCCATTTCTTTTTCTTTAGAACGAATTTGTGCGCATCTAAAGACTAAACTACTTGGTACTACTTTTGTTTTATTTGATAATAATTCAAGTGATTTAGATGGAATGTTTTCAAATTCAGAGGTTGCACAAAACACGTCACTTGAAAATTCAACTAATTTATTATAATCATCCCATTGACCATAAGTAATTTTGTCAACCACAGTCTCTGCAGGATTATCACCATTGGGACAATATAGATGTGTTTTATAACCTGCTTTAGATGCTGATAAAGCTATCATTTTTCCAAGTTGTCCCCCTCCAATAATACCTATTATAT
Organism: uncultured SAR116 cluster alpha proteobacterium; assembly: GCA_902589185.1. Lineage (GTDB taxonomy): Bacteria > Pseudomonadota > Alphaproteobacteria > Puniceispirillales > Marisalimonadaceae > Marisalimonas. The sequence goes on along the minus strand of CACIRZ010000002.1, from coordinate 82,477 downwards.
TTTCATCGCTGGGTAATATTGGAAAATTATTTAGTTTAGTCATTTTTCATTTTGGGTGTGAGTGGAACTTCATTCGTTTGGGAAGAAACCCAATTTGTTAATTTTGTATTTATTTCTTTGTCAGATAAACTTAGAATTTTTGCTGCATAAATGGCTGCATTAGTAGCACCAGCTTTCCCAATTGACATTGTCGCAACTGGGATACCACTAGGCATTTGGACTATTGATAGAAGACTGTCAAGGCCATTTAATGCAGAACTTTGGATGGGAACACCTATAACTGGTAAATCAGTATGGGAGGCCACCATGCCAGGTAGATGAGCAGCACCTCCAGCACCTGCAATAATAACCTTTATTGAATTTTCCCTAGCTTTTTTTGCGAAATCATTCATCCTATCAGGTGTTCTGTGTGCAGATATAATTTTAGTAATAAAAGGAATTTTAAGTTTAATTAAAATTTCCTCTGAGAATTTCATAGTTTCCCAATCACTTTGACTTCCCATGATAATAGCAACTGATGGTTTTATATCCTGATCATTCATGTTTGTTCTCTAAAAATAAATAAAATTTTATAATATTTACACACGATCAATCATTTGTAGGGATACTTTCATTGCTTTGAGCATCTAATGAGCCTCCAGCTTTTATAATCGCTTCATCTAAATCTTCTTGTGTGCACAAACTTAACAAAACAGGATGTTTAGCTGTTATATTTGAAATATTCCAATGACTTCTTGTTCTAATTTTTTCAATTGTGTCTTTGGTAGTTCCAATTAATTTTGAGATTTGGTTATTTTTAATCTCAGGATGATTTTTGACTATCCAAGCAATTGCATCAGGTTTATCGCCCCTTCTTGCTAAAGGTATATATTTGGGACCTTTATTCTTATTTTTAGATTCAGGCAGTGAGGAATTAGATTTCGTGAGAAACAAAGAAGTATCGTTGCAACATTTGTCTATTTCTTCTTGAGTAAGTTGTCCATTTAGTATTGGATCAAATCCTAAAATACCATGTCCAACATCACCATCTGCAATGGCTTGAACTTCTAAAACATGAAGGCTGCAAAACTCTGCAATTTGTTCAAAAGTTAATGTAGTATTATCTATCAACCAAACAGCTGTAGCTTTTGGCATGAGTAATGATGTCATTTTATAAACTCCAATTAATCTTAATTGAATAAAAAAATTCAAGTTAAAATTATAATATATTTTGAATAACACAAATTGAAATTTGTACCATATTCAAAAATAAATTGCAGATAAAAATAAACAATTAAGTTTAAACATAACATTTGTCAATCATAGAAGTTTAGATTTTTCTTGGAAGAGGAAGCATATACTCAGGAAAATTAATCTTTACCTTTGAACCACAAAAATCACAATCTAATCTAAAATCTTCTTCAAATAAATATAATTCAGATAATTTAATTTTGGCTATTCCATACCAAATATCATCCTCCTTATCTAATGACAAAGCGATCACTTCCCCAATATTTTCTGTTTTTAGGAGAATTTTATTATCAATTTTATCTAAATTCGAGAATGAAAAGTTTTTGTTTTGAAAATGAATGGGAACATATTTTCTTTTTACTAACCCTTTATATTTAATTCTTGCGTTTACTTCTTGACCAATAAAACATCCTTTATCAAAACTAATGCCACCTAACAAATCAAGATTAACTTCTAAAGGAAGTGTTGCGTTATTTTCTATTTCTTTTGTTCCTTCAGGAATGCAATTTTTATATCTAATTAAGTTGTACCAATTAGATGTGTTACTCTTATTTATAAGATTTACAGGTTTGTTCTTATAATAAATTCTATTAATATTAATGTTTGTATTTGAGAACCTTTTATCCCTTAGTAAATTTTCAGAACTTTTTGAGTTAATTGATACAAAAACATAATATTTAGTTTTTTCAATTTTTACTTCTTTTCTTAAGTTATATATATTTAACTTTTTAATTAGTCCATCTTCACAAAAGAAATCGTATTCAATAAGAATTGATTTTTCTTTAGAATAGTTTAAAAAATCTAGACTTACTAATACGTCATACAAAATTCTTCCTTGAGGAGATAGTAATGCTGAAGGTCTAGTTTCAAATGGTGATAGTTTAGAAAAATCAGATGTTAGAATTTTATTTAAAAAATCTACACAATTTAATCCTGAAACTCTAAGAACTTTTCTATTTTCTAGATAAAGATTTTGTTGAGACATCATTCTTTAAATATTTATCTTATTAATTGCACTTAAAACTGCAAGTATAGGTGCTAGAGTTATACTTGTATTAATCCCACATCCGTAAATTGAGTCCTTGCCAGCATTAATTTTAAGTTCAACATAAGCTGCAGACTCTGCTTTAGAGGTGGCGCTTCTAGTGTTTTGACCAAAGTCTTTTAATGTAAATTGCAAATCAAAATTTTCTCTCATCCCATTTACAAAAGCTGAAATTGGTCCGTTACCTTGAGAGGAAAATTGATACACTTTATTCTTGAAATTAACCTTGGCGTTTATTATTTCGAGGTTGTCTTCTCTATTAGCGCCCTCAACTTTGAAATCGATTAATTCAAATGGTTTTTGCAGAATAAAATTCTCATTAAAAGTTCTCCATATAATATCACTTGTAATTTCGTTACCAGTTTTATCAGCTATCTTTTGTACTTTTGAGGATAATTCAACCTCTGCTCCTTTTGGCAATCTTATTTGGTAGTCTGATTCTAGTAACCAAGCTGTTCCTCCTTTACCTGATTGGCTGTTAACGCGAATTATAGCCTCATAAGTTCTTCCAATATCAGCAGGGTCAATTGGTAAATATGGAACAGCCCATTTTTGTGATGGTGATTTTTCCATACTTTCCATTCCTTTTCTTATTGCATCCTGGTGACTTCCAGAAAAGGCTGTATGTACTAAAGTACCTGCATATGGATGTCTTTGATGAACAGGTAGTCTATTACAAAACTCTGCTGTATCAATTAGATCATTTATCTTGCTAAAATCTATATTAGGATTAATGCCTTGAGTAAATAAATTAAGTCCCAGTGTTACAAGGTCTACGTTGCCAGTTCTTTCTCCATTCCCAAACAAAGTTCCTTCAACTCTATCTGCACCTGCCATTAACCCTAATTCAGTTGCAGCTATTGCAGTGCCACGATCATTATGAGGATGAAGTGATAAAATTACCCTTTTTCTATTACTAAAATTATTACCCATCCACTCTATTTGGTCAGCATGAATATTTGGAGTAGACATTTCAACTGTTGCAGGAAGATTAATGATAACAGGATTTTCCTCGCTAGCATCCCAAACATCTAAAACAGATTCACAAACTTCTAACGCATATGGTAACTCAGTTCCAGTGAAGCTTTCTGGAGAATATTGTAATCGAATATTAGACTTTTCTAATTTATATAGTTGATCTGAAATTATCTTAGCCCCATCAGTTGCTATTTTTTTTACTCCATCCATAGTCTCCTTGAAAACAATTTCTCTTTGAAGGGTGCTAGTTGAGTTGTAAAGGTGAATTATTGCATTTTTGCAATCTTTCAAACTTTCAACAGTTTTTTCTATTAGAGGTTTTCTGGACTGAGTTAAAACCTGAACAGTAACGTCCTCTGGAATATGATTATCAGTAATTAATTCTCTTACAAAATTAAAATCTGTTTCAGATGCAGAAGGAAAACCAATTTCTATTTCTTTAAATCCTATCTTAACTAAATGTTTAAACATGCGCATTTTCCTGACTGAATCCATTGGTTCAATCAGAGCTTGATTGCCATCTCTTAAATCTACTGAACACCATATTGGTGCAATAGTTATATTTTTATTAGGCCATTTTCTATCTAAAATTTTAACAGGTGGATAAGCGCTGTATTTTTCATATTTATTTTTCATAATTCTTTACCTTATATTAAGTTCAAAATTTAATTTGTTTATTTATTAATAATCATCCCGGACTCCTTAGAGCACGGGTTTCTTAATAAATTTAGAACTGGAATAGGAATTGAATTACAATTTTTATACATAATAACATAACAATATCAATTGTATGTTTATTTAGTCAAGTTATTAGAGTTCTCTATACGTTTTTAATATTGCAAAATATTTTTTTTAAAACTAATTTGCTGTGTATATTAAAAAATTTTTTCTGGGAAATTAATGACAGATATTAATCTAATAAGGAATTTTTCTATTATAGCACATATTGATCACGGTAAATCAACCCTTGCTGATAGATTAATACAAGAATGTAAGGGATTAGCTGAAAGAGAGATGAAAGAGCAAGTACTCGACAATATGGACATTGAGAGGGAAAGAGGTATTACTATCAAAGCTCAGACGGTCAGGTTATTATACAAGCATACTGATAATCAAACTTACACCTTAAATTTAATGGATACTCCAGGTCATGTTGACTTTGCATATGAGGTTTCTAGATCTCTTTCTGCATGTGAAGGTTCACTTCTTGTAGTAGATTCTTCACAAGGAGTTGAAGCACAAACTTTAGCAAATGTTTATCAAGCAATAGATGTAAACCACGAAATTGTGACTGTACTGAATAAAATCGATTTACCTGCTTCTGAGCCAGATAGGATTAGAAAACAGATTGAAGATGTAATTGGCCTGCCTGGAGAAGAGGGGATTGAGGTCTCAGCTAAAACAGGACAAGGCATTAATCAAGTTTTATCTTCTTTAGTTGAAAAATTAGCTCCTCCAAAGGGTAATCCCAACGCCCCTTTGCAAGCTCTATTAATTGATAGTTGGTATGATCCTTATTTAGGTGTGTTAACGTTAGTTAGAGTTGTAAATGGAAGTTTAAAAAAAGGTCAAAAGATAAGATTTATGTCAACTAAGGTTTCTCATACTATTGAAAAACTTGGTATATTTACTCCTAAAATTATAAATGTTGATGAGTTAGGACCTGGAGAGATTGGTTTTATAACTGCTTCAGTTAAAACTGTAGCAGATTGTAAAGTAGGAGATACAATAACAGACGAAAGAAACCCAGTTGAAACAATGTTACCTGGTTTTAAACCTTCTGTGCCAGTCGTTTTTTGTGGTTTATTTCCTATGGATAATGCTCAATTTTCTGACTTGAGAGAGGCTTTAAGTAAGTTGTCTTTAAATGACGCATCATTTAGTTTTGAAGCTGAAACTTCGGCTGCTTTGGGGTTTGGCTTTAGGTGTGGATTTTTAGGACTCTTACATATGGAGATTATAAGAGAGAGATTATCTAGGGAGTTTAATTTAGAATTAATCTCAACAGCCCCATCAGTAGTTTATAAAGTCCACAAAAATGATAATACAAGCATTCTGCTTCATAATCCTGCAGATTTGCCAGATGTAAATCACATTAACTTTATAGAAGAGCCGTGGATTAAAGCAACTATTCTAGTTCCAGATGGTTATGTTGGATCAGTTCTAACTCTTTGTACAGAAAGAAGAGGAGAACAGATAGATCTTACCTATGCAGGAGCTAGGGCAATGGTGGTTTATAAATTACCATTGAATGAAGTTGTTTTTGATTTTTATGATAAATTAAAAAGTATGACATCTGGGTATGCTAGCTTTGATTATCAAATTGATAATTATAAAAAAGGTGATCTTGTTCGTGTTTCAATTTTAGTTAATGGAGAACCCGTTGATGCTTTAGCAATGATTTCTCATAGAGATCAGGCTGAAACAAGAGGTCGTGCAATATGCACAAGATTAAAAGATCTTATACCAAGACAACTATTCAAGGTCGCTTTGCAAGCAGCAATTGGTGGTAAAGTTATAGCAAGAGAAACTATCTCAGCTATGAGAAAAGATGTTACTGCAAAGTGTTACGGTGGGGATATAACTCGAAAGAAGAAGCTTTTAGAAAAACAAAAAGCAGGTAAAAAAAGAATGAGAGAATTTGGTAGTGTTGAAATACCACAAAACGCTTTTTTTGAAGCCTTAAAAATGGGTGATAAATAATTGGAATAAGTTATAATTTAAAGTTTATTATTTGCTCTTTTTCTTGACGATTTTTTAAGTCCTAAAGCAATAAAAACAAAACTTAATATGGCTAATATAACTGCTGCAGGCATTAACAAAATAGAAGATATAAAAGGATGCCAAATAAAACCTGAACAATCCAAAATATCTAATGCTGAACAAGGATCAATATAACGGCTAACTATGGATTCTGCAATTTGAAGGCTGTTTGGTGCAAAATGAAACCATAACTGACCTAACTGAGTAACTTCATTTTTATTTTCTATTTGTAATACAATATCAAAATAATTACTTATAAGAGTAAGAATAAATGAACATATTCCAAATAAAATTAAAATTCTTCCCATTATCACTTTATAAAGTCCGTTTATAATTATTAATTTAATTTAAAAAGTATTAAAAATATTTCAATATAATAATAACTTATATTACCTTGCTCCAAAAAAAATGTTGATGTAAAATCCTAATTTTTGGAGGGGTGGCCGAGCGGTTTAAGGCGCACGCCTGGAAAGCGTGTTGGGGTTAACGCCTCTCAAGGGTTCGAATCCCTTCCTCTCCGCCAAATTATGAAAACGTAACAAAATCAATAATTTAAAAAAGCTTAAATACTATTTGTACCCAGAAAGTACCCAGAAATTTTTATATATATTTACCCATTACTTCTAGTCTAGTAATAATTTTGTCATAATCTAAATGATTCCTTTTTGCAAAACTCTTGAGACTGTCAGCACTTTTTGACAAATTACAAGGCGAACATATCAAAACCATGTTATCTGGAATTGTTAATCCTCCTCTATTTGCAGGATATATATGGTCAACATGGCAATTTTCAAAAACTAAATCTGCTTCACAATAAGGGCATTTTGGATAATTAGTTAATTGTGGTTTTAAAGAAGACTTAATTTCTGACTGATCTCTTCTTTTCTCTCCATCAAATGCTGCAGCTTTAGCTTTCCACATATTAATCTTATTCTGGTCAATGATATTATCATCTTGGGCATAAAGTCTTTCATTTTTAAAATTCTTGGTATGTTTTGGAACTTCTTTATCACTGAATAGTTTTTGAAGTTGTTTTTGGCATTTACCAATTTCAAAAGTTAAGTCAGATAAAAACTTTTGTTGCTCCTTGAACAATTTAATATCTTTTTTTAGTATAGTAACTTTGTCATTATCAGATTGTCTAAAAAATACATTAGATGGGTTGTTAACTTTAAGTTCATTTAATTTTTTAACCTTTTTATCAAAAAGTTCTTTATTTTTATTTATAAATTCAACTCGCCCATTTGCTATGTTAACTAGCTGAGTAATAGTACTTTCTAAGGTCTTAATCTTCTCTTGCTTAGATTGGTTGTTGAGTGTCCATTGCATTGCTATATGTGTTTCTTTGTCTCCGACAAGGTTTTTGTGTTTCTATAGAAAAGGTTTATCATAGGTCATGAAGCGTGAAAAGTGAGACTATTAAAGATTAAAAAGCTATGATTGATTTAGAAAGTAAACATAAAGAATTATTTGAAAAGATACTTAAAAATAATCAAAGGGATGAGCTTTACAAAAGATACGATGAATGGAGAAAAGAAAATAAAATATATCCGAACACCGATGCTTGGGCATTTGGTATTTTTATAGCAGTAGTGTGTTATGTGATTTTTATTCCTTTTGAAGTTAGCGAGCAGTTTAAAACAGTTTATTCAACTATGTTAGGTATAATTGGAGCAATAATTCAGTATTATAGATTAAAGCAACATAGTAAAAAACAATTTGAAGAGTTTATTTATATCAAAGAAGATTTAATTTCTGAGTACGAAGGTAGAAACAAAAAATAAATTCTAACAGTTATCCTCGTATTCTATTCTGTAAATCACACTTTCTCTAATACTCAGCTTGTAGCTCAGGGTTAATAGTAATAATTTAATTTATAAGTATTGTTTCTTCAAACTATAAAATTGTAAAATTTAGCTCAATGTTTTATAAATCTAACATTATTAAAAATTAATTTAGGTTAAATATGAATAATTTTGGATTCACTAATTTGGTAAATAATTTAGAGTTTATAAGACCATTTGGACCTTCGATTGCTAAAGTAACGATGCCACAAAATTTGATTGAAAAACTTAATATTTATGTTGACAAAGTTATAGAAGATGATGAAACAATTAAAAAATTAGATCATGGCAAAGAGTTGGCAGGGAACGTTAAACAAGAGTTTATCATAGATAAAAAGTTTGAATTTCATCAATATTTTTTAAAATTTCTAAAAGATGTAACTGAAGCTTACATTTTTAAAATTACAAATCAGAAAATATCAAAATTTGAGGTTATCAATAGTTGGATAGTTAGACAATTTGAGGGTGAATATAATCCAGTTCACATTCATACAGGACATTTATCAGGTGTTGGTTACTTAAAGGTACCAGGTGATTGGGGTTCATACTCACAAAATAACAAAAGAAACAATCAAAATGGTAAGATAGATTTTATTTATGGAAATAGAGGATTTCTGTCTAATGGAAATATTTTAGCCAAGCCAAAGGTTGGTGATTTTTATTTGTTTCCGAATTATTTGTTTCATACTGTTTACCCATTTAAAGGTGCCGAGGAACGCAGGTCAGTATCATTTAATGCAAAGATTGATGAAAATATATATAATTCATAACTTTAATAGGAAATGATTAAAATCTTTTTTAGCTAGTTAACTTACTTGTTAAAAGGTTTTGTTGCAACAATATATATCCCAGACACTATAAATATAAGAGCTAAAAGATCATACCCAGAGAACTTTACATCAACTAAAACATAATCAACTAAAATGGCCAAAATTGGAACGGCCATTACAGATACAGATGTAACATTAACTGAAAATTTTTGTAAAATAGTGAAATAAGCCCAATATGTGTAAGCGCTTGATAAAAATATACCATATATAATTATAAGAATATGCGTATAATTTATTAACCCAAAATTATCTTGATCAAAGTATAACGCAAAAGGTATAATTGGAACTATACCAATTATTTGTTGCCACCCTGCTACAATTAATCCATCTGATTTAATTCCACCATACTTAACTATCATGGTTCCAATTGCCCAACTTAAACCCGCAGACAAGGTAACTAAAAAACCAAAAATATTTTCAAAAACATTAATTTCCAAAGACAGAAAAAAAATGCCAGTCATTCCTAAAATTAATGAAATTATTATCGATATATTAATTCTTTCATAACCAAAAATAGCTGCAAAGATAGTTGCCCACACTGGCATTGTGTATGTTAAAACTGCTGCTCTTCCTCCACCAAGCATGTTTATTCCGTAGAGCATTAAAACCTGCCATAATGTAACATTAAAAAAACTAATTAAAAGAAGAGGTTTAAAGTCACTTTTTGGAACGTAAACTGTTTTAACTTTTTTAAATCCAAGAAATAACAATAGAGCAAATGCAGGTATTCCAATTATTACTCTAAAACTTAATGGAGGAATTACTTCAATAGCAATCTTAAATAAAGACCATACTGAAGTCCAAACTAAGATTAAAAAAATTAATAGGAAAATTGGTAAAAATTGTTTTGAAAAATTTAATCCCATTAAAATCTCAATATTTTCCTGATAGACTTATTTATTAATTATCCAAAATAGAATTTATAATTAAGTACCCTTGGCTCATCTAGACATTTTAATAGATATGCATTATTTTTGAAAAATATAAAGGAGATATTTATGCTTATAGTCGTTTCACCTGCAAAAAAACTTAACATGAGTTTAGTTCAAGGCTTAGAAGTGTCTGAACCATATTTTAAAAAAAATGTGGATGAGTTGGTAAATGTTGTTCGTGATTTAAGTGTGAAAGATTTAGAAAATCTAATGGATATTAGTCCAAAATTAGCAGAATTAAATAGAGATCGGTTCAAGGAATTTGGTAACCAACAAAAAAAAGCTGCAGCCTTTGCATTTGCTGGTGACACTTATAAAGGTTTAAGTATAGAAAAATTAGATAAGGAAGATTTAGATTTTGCCCAAAAACATTTTAGAATTCTATCAGGGTTATATGGTTTATTAAGACCTTTAGACGAAATTGAGCCTTATCGATTAGAAATGGGAAGCAAACTTAAAGGAACTTATGGTTCCTCCTTGTATGATTATTGGGGTAATAAAATTTCTGAAAATTTAAATCAACATGCAAAAACAATAGGAAGTCAAATTTTAGTAAATTGTGCTTCTAACGAATATTTTAGTGTCATAAATCTAGAAAATTTATTGTTAAAAGTAATTACACCTATTTTTATGGAACGTAAAAATGGTAAAGAAAAAATAATAAGTTTTTATGCCAAAAATGCTCGAGGTGCTATGGCTCGTTTCATTATCCAAAATCGTTTGCAAAGTGAAGAAGATCTGAAGAAATTTAATTTAGACGGTTATAATTATAGTTCTGAGAAATCAAGTGAAGGTAAACTTGTCTTTATTAGGTAATAATTATATTATTTCACCTCTTATCAAAACTTTTTAATTTTTTTTATATTATACTCATTTTACTTTTTTACATAAAGATTGAGGGTTGTTCTTAATGTTAAATGATAAAATTCCTTTACATGAAGAAGAATGGTTTGAAAAATTAGCTATAAAAATTTTTTCAGATATTGGAAATTTGACTAAAGATAAGATTGGAATTTCAAGAGAATCCTACGGTAGAGGGGAAACTCTAGGTATAAACTATTTAATAGATTTAGCAGAAGAATTTGGTTTTTATGTTGAAAAAGACGATGCTGCAAATATAGTACTTTCGTTGGATCAATCTATTCAATCTAATTATATTTTGGTTGGATCACATATGGATTCAGTGCCTCAAGGTGGAAACTTTGATGGTCTTGCTGGTGTAGTTGCAGGTTTTTTACTTTTAGCAAATTTAAAAGAAAAAAAAATCAGAACATCTTTACCTGTAAAGGTATTAATATTAAGAGGTGAAGAAAGTGCTTGGTATGGTAAAAATTGCATCGGATCGAAGGCTTTATTTGGTTTGTTATCTTCAGAAGATTTAAACTCTACCCATAGAACTACAGGTAACAAGTTGTCTGAAGCTATGGATGCCTCGGGTGCAAAACTAGATCTCATAAAAAGATCTAAGTCTCTTATCAACAGTAAAAAGATAGAAGTATTTATAGAGATACATATTGAACAAGGTCCTGTTCTTGTAGATAAAGATTGGCCAATTGCAATAGTTACTGGGATAAGAGGCAATTATCGACATCACAAAATACGATGTAAAGGTGATGCAGGTCACTCGGGTACTATCCCTAGATATCTCAGAAAAGACGCTGTTTTTGCAGGAGCTGATTTGATAACGCGTATGGATGATCATTGGAATACTATAGAACAACATGGTGGAGACCTTGTCCTAACTTCAGGTATCTTTCACACTGATATGGATAATCAAGCGATGTCTAGAATTCCTGGAGAAATTTTATTTAGTTTTGAATCAAGAAGCCAAGATATTTCAACTCTTGATGCATTGGAGGGTCTTTTAAGGTCTGAATGTAAAACAATAGAAAGAGAAAGGGGAGTACATTTTGAATTTGACAATGTAATCAAATCAGATCCAGCTGAATGTAATCAAGAAGTTGTAGAAAAGCTTTTAGATGCAAGCGAATCACTTGGTTTTTCAAGGGTGTCAGTAGCAAGTGGTGCCACACATGATGCTGCGATATTTTCTAATCAAGGTGTTAAAACTGGAATGATTTTTATTAGAAATGATAAAGGTTCCCATAATCCGGATGAGAGAATGGAGATCAAAGATTTTATGAAAAGTGTTTCAACTTTAAATAAATTTATAAATGATTATTAATAATGTACCTTAAATATGTTTAACTCTTTTTATATATTTTAATAAATCTCACATTAGAATACTTGATATTGAGTTATTGTTAAGCCAGAGTGCATACAAAAGTGAGTTTAAAAATTTTGATCAAAATATGAAGATAAGGAATAATACAAAATGTTTTCAACTAGTTTTCCCGAAAAAAGTGTTATATCAAGAATAACAGCTAAAATGTTAATTGAAGTTGAGGCTGTAAGGTTTAGTGCAAAAGAGCCTTTTAAATTCACTTCTGGTTGGGCAAGTCCTGTTTATATTGATTGTAGAAAATTAATTTCCTACCCAAGAGTTAGACACACATTAATGGATTTTGCAGCTTCTGAGATTACTAGAAATATTGGTTTTGAAAGCATTGATTCTATTGCAGGAGGAGAAACAGCTGGTATTCCTTTTGCTGCTTGGATAGCTGATAGAATGATGCTGCCTATGCAGTATGTTCGAAAAAAAGCAAAAGGTTTTGGAAGAAATGCACAAATTGAGGGTGATTTTGAAAATAATTCTCACATATTACTAGTTGAAGATTTAACAACAGATGGGAATAGTAAAATAAAATTTTGTGAAGCACTTCGTGAAGCAGGAGCAAAAGTTGATCATACTTTTGTTGTATTTTATTATGATATTTTTCCACAAACGAGAAAAACTTTAGATAATATTGGTCTTCAAATGCACTCTCTAGCAACTTGGTGGGATGTATTAAAAGTAGCAAAAGAATTTAACTATTTTGAAAATGATGAGATTGGAGAAGTAGAGAGCTTTCTTAATGATCCTATGACATGGTCCGCAGATCATGGTGGGGCTTCATCTTTGTCTGGGTAAATTATAATGATTAAATTAACCTTTCTAATTTTAATACTAATTTGTTCTGTAACATTTGCAAACGACAGACTTAGAGGATACCAAGCATTAGAACAAAAAGATTATAAAACGGCTCTTTATTATTTAAGTTATGACGCGAATTTGGGTGACGACAAAGCTCAGTACAATTTAGGTATTATGTATAATAAAGGTTTGGGAGTTCCTGTAGATAAAAATGAAGCTTTCAGCTGGTTTTTCCTTTCTGCTAATCAAGGAAATATTTTAGCTAATTATGCACTTGGCCACGCTTATTTAAAAGGCTCAGGAATAAATAAAAATTATAAGCTAGCTTTAAAATCTTTTAAATTTTCTGCATTGAGAGATCATCCCACATCAAGGCTAATTTTGGGGAATATGTATTTTCAAGGACAAGGTGTTAAAGTAAGTTATCCTAAAGCCTTCTTATGGTGGCGCTTAGCGGAAGATTTGAATATAGAGGGTGCACGTCAAAATATTAATATGATAAAAGAAAAAATGAGTAAAGATGAATATGATAAAGGGTACGCGTTATATTCAAATTGTATGAAAAATACTTTGTATAATTGCACCAAAAAAATAGACGATTTTTGATAAGGAAAATCTTGAAAAAAAAAGAACAAATTGAGTCTGAATTACGAACAATTATCAAAAATTCAAAAAAAGGAATTTTTGTAAATTTTACCTTAACTAATTTGATTGAAATTTCACGAAGAATGTATGTGATTTATGATAATTTTAAATCAGGTGAAAAATTTGAAATTAATAATAATGACGAAAATATTTCAATTTTAAATAATGTTTTAAAAGACTTTAAAAAATTAAATAAGAATATTGACAATATCCCAAATTATTTAAAGGAGTTAATTGATAGAAGATGGGAGCAAATACCAAATACGAAAGAAAGCTTGGATGGTTCAACAAAGTTGTTGCAAACAAAGCTTCAAGAGTTAGAGAAAGAATTTAAAAACTTAATTAGCATTTTTTCTAAAGACTTAAAAGATGGAACCATAAGAAATATTGATCCTGCTCCAATAGCAATTATACATAGCGCAATGATAATTTGGGAAGAAGAATTAAAAAATAAATACAATAAAAAAAATAAAAAAATTATAAATAAAAACTTGTTAAATTATCTAGAGCAAGTTTTTGATGCGTTTTCATGTGATGCTGACATTAAATCTAATTATTATAACTGGCACAATTTTAAAAACATGCCCTAACATTCACATTTTTTGGAGAATAATAAATGGCTACATATCTAAACAATAATCAAACAAAAGATTTTCATGAAAATGGATATGTAATCGTAAAAAATTTTTTTAATGAAGATGAAACATATCTTTTACAAAATGCTTCAAAAAAGGACCCTGCTATAAGAGATCATTTGTATGAAAGAAAAGATTCCGAAGGATTGATAACCAAAATGATGGCATGGAACCATCCAGATGATAGTATTTATGGAGTTACCGCTAGATCAGAAAAAATTGTTGATACAATGGAAGACCTCCTTGGTGGAGAAGTTTATCATTATCATTCTAAAATTACAGCTAAAGAACCATATGAGGGAGGAGCTTGGGAATGGCATCAAGATTATGGATATTGGTACAACAATGGTTGTTTGTTCCCATTTATGGCTACCGTAATGATAGCTTTGGATAAATGCACGAAGGAAAATGGATGTTTGCAAGTACTATCCGGTTCGAATAAATTAGGAAGAGTAGATCATGCATTATTAGAAAGTGGTCAAGTAGGGGTTGATTTAAAGAGAGTTGAAGAGGCAAAAAAACATCTAAAACTAGTTTATTGTGAAATGGATCCTGGAGATGTGCTTTTTTTTCACTGTAATACTCTCCACAGGTCTGATAAAAACAACTCTCCTAACAGACGTTGGACACTTTTATGTTGTTATAACGCTGCAAGAAATAATCCTTTTATAGATCACCATCATCCAAAATATACCCCATTGAAAAAATTACCAAATAACCAAATAATTAAGGCTGGTAATAAATTTTTAGATGTTAGAGATGTAGATACCTTCCTTAAAAGACCAACTGCTCCTCCAGAACTCTCTAAAAAGAGCGGTAAACTCTATAATGCTTAGTGTGAAGCTTTAACTTTGCTCTGAAGAAAAAGTGACAGACTTTTATCATCAAGTTTAGGTAAAGTTTCATTTTTTAGATATTTTAATATTTTAAATTCTATTGGTTTGTCTAAACTTTTTCTAATTTCATACAAATATAGACTTTGTTTAAAAGTTTGATGTATACGAGAAGCAAACTGAAAAGCTCTAGAATTTTGGCCACCAAATTTGGTAATAAGAACATCACATTTAGAATCATTAATTAATCTGCCTAACATTGGTTTCCAGTCATCTTCTTCAACAGGCAATCCTTTTTTTCTTGCCCACGCAACACCACCCGCTGGGAAAATTGCAATTACCCCCCCATTTTTCAAAATTTGAATAGCTGTTTGTCTAGTAATTACGTTATCTCTCATAGCATTTTTTTTATTACTAAAATCAATAGGAAGTATATTGTCTGCTAGGGTTGGTTCTTTTTGAAGAACGCCATGAGCAATCACTCTAAAATTATCATCAAATGTTGAAGCAAACCATGATAAAAACACTCCATCAGTAACACCAAATGGATGGTTCGCTGCAATAATTAATCCTTTGCCTTTTTCTCTCTTTGGGACTGGAGCCAAATCAGGTGTCTTTATACCCATAGAGGTTAATGCATGTTTCCATAACTCGGTACCAGTTTTATTTTTAGAATTAGAAATAAAGTTTTTGTAACGTTTTTCCAAAGCAATTCTTGCTGATAATAATTCTACAGTATGAATAAAAAATTTGTGATGAATAGGTAACCATGATTCGGCATATGTTATTTTTACATTTGTTTTGAACATTTTAATCAATTAAGTAATTTTTTTTGATATTAATATACAAATTTTAATATTTTCAACCGTTTTTTATGTGGTTTTGAGATAGTTCTAGAAGTTTGGTAATACTGGTTCAATTTTGGGGTAATATTTCTCTAAATCATATCCAACATTTAATAACAAATCTTCCCGAAACTTTCTGGAAATAATTTGTACTCCTAGTGGGATTTTTTGTTTTGTTTGGCTAGTTGCAAAAGATAGCCCAGGTAGTCCCATATATGGAGGTGCTATTTGAGGTAGCATAGAATCAAAAACTAAATCAAAGGATTCTTCTGATTCTAAATCCTTTAAATCTGGAAATGGAATGTCTCCTGTAATTGGACATAATATTATAGGGTATTGATCAAAAAATTTGTTCCATTCTCTGCTGATTCTTGCTCTTTGTTGCAATGAGTCCATAAATTTTTCTAAACTAGTATCAGAGCATCTTCTAGACATTTGGCTATAAATAAAATTTGAATCAGGGTCATTTTCTTTTGTAATAGCTTCTCCGCCAGTTCTTCTAAATTCACCTAGCCATAAGGTTGCTTGGAATTTTGCTGCTTCTTGAAAGTTTGGCGCTTTAGGTTCTTCTATAACCCATCCTGAATCCTCAAGTCTTTTAGCAACAAGGTCTAATTCTGCGGATATTATAGGATCAATTTTTAGGCCTTCAATTTTTTTTAATAATGCTATTTTTTTTTCAGGCATAGGTAAAGAAAATGATAATGGTGTCCACCAAGGATCATCATAATTTTCCCTGCTCATTACTTTTAGGGCTAATTCTAGATCTTTTATGGAACGTGCTAATGGCCCAGACACTGCCATTATTTGCCCCCCAATATGTCTGTCTGGGGTAGTATAATTTATCATTGGAACTCGGCCAATACTTGGTCTTAATCCGTGAATTCCACAGGCATATGCAGGGTAACGAATTGATCCAGCTATGTCAGTCCCGTGACCAATTGCTCCCATACCTGCTGCAGTTGCAGCAGCGGCACCGCCAGATGATCCGCCGGGTGTAATATTTTTATTATGAGGATTCAAAGTATGGCCGTGCAAACTGTTTCTGGTAAACCAGTGAATACTGAAAGCTGGTGTATTAGTTTTCCCTAACATTAAAGCATCAGAATTTCGAAGATTTTTTACTACAGGACTATCTTTTTTTGCAATTAGATCTTTTTGTATTCGTAGACCATTGGTACTAGGATAGCCAATTTGATCAGTATTAACTTTTATTGTAGTAGGAACTCCAGCAAGTGTCCCAATATTTTCACCTTCCTTAATTTTTTTATCTATAATTTTTGCCTGCTTTTTTGCGTCTTCGAAGGTTTCAACTACTATTGCGTTTATTTTAGGATTTATTTTTTCTATATGCTCAATAAGGTTGTTGCATATTTCAGTAGCTGATACTTCTTTTTTATTTAATAAAGCAGAAATTTCATAACCATTAATTTTCCAGAAATCTTTCAACTTACAATCTCCCAAATAATTAAAACTTTATTTCATTATAAAAAAATAAGAAACAGTTTTTAAAAAAAGAAAAAAATTGTGTAGGCTAATTAAAATATTAATGTATTTTGTTCTTTATTAGGGAGATAAAGTTTAAAATGGAATTACGAAAATGGCATGAGAGACCTGAGAGCTCCACAGAAAAGATTAAGGATCAAAAAATACTTGATGGGAAAAATTTTTTAAAATTAGCAGATCATTTTATTTCTTTTGCAAACACCAAAAATAAAACTATAAAATCAACTGATCTTAACTACATAATGCTTTATGCTGCTGCTCGATATTCTGCTCATGTTGGGAAGAACGTTTTAGAAACAGATAATCACGAAAATTATGTAAAGCACATGTCAGAACAATTTATAGATATGATACGCGAGCATTTAGCTGATCCAAACTTATAGAATAGTTTTGCTTTAACAAAATTTTTAAGGAGAAAGTTTATGAGTGATAAAAAAGATATGTCAGATATGACGGCTTCAGAAATTAGTTATAGGAAATTTTTAAAAAATCTAGGTGTTACAACACATAAAGAAATTGAAAAATTGATTAACAAAAAAATAGCTGATGGTGAATTGAGTCCTAACGCTAATCTTGATATTACAGCTAACATCACAATTGACGAGCTAGGTCTTAATCATTCAGTTTCTTCAACATTATCATTACCAGGAAAAAATGACTGAATTAAATAATGATTTAATATTAGATACCTTAAAAAAGGTTCAAGATCCCTCCCAGTCAAAGGATATTGTTACTTTAGGTTTAGTAGGTAATATTACCATTAAGGATAGTAACGTAGCAGTTACCTTAGAGGTTCCGGTTCATAGGGGAGCGTCAATGGAACCTATCAGAAAATTAGCACAACAAAATATTTTAAAAATTGACGGTGTTACCAGTGCTACAGTTGTAGTTACTGCGCATGATAATAAACACAACAAAACCACAGATAATGTAAATACTGATAAAACTGTTGAAAAAGTAATAGAATCGAAAGTAAGGCGATTTATCGCAGTTGGGTCTGGCAAAGGCGGTGTAGGAAAATCAACTACTTCAGTAAATTTAGCTATTGCTCTAAAGCTTGAAGGATATCAGGTAGGCCTTCTAGATGCTGATGTTTACGGTCCCTCTCAGCCTAGGATGTTAGGAGTAAGTGGAAGACCTGCATCGGTTGGAGGAGATATGGTTGCCCCTCTTCAAAATTATGGAATAAGTCTAATGTCTATGGGGCTTTTAGTGCCTGATGATACTGCAATGATATGGCGTGGTCCTATGGTGCAATCAGCATTAACGCAGATGTTAAATTCAGTTGCGTGGGGAAATCTTGACATAATTGTAATTGATTTACCACCCGGAACAGGAGATATTCAAATTTCTCTCGCTCAGCAAGTAAATCTAGCAGGCGCTGTCATAGTATCCACTCCTCAAGATATAGCATTGCTAGATGTTGTTAAAGCTTTAACAATGTTTCAAAAAGCGAATGTTCCAGTGTTAGGAATGATTGAAAATATGTCATATTGGTCTTGTCCAGATTGTGGTAGAATAGATCATATTTTTGGTGAAGGTGGCGTAAAAGCTGAGGCAAAAAAAAGAGGGATTGAAATGTTAGGTGAAATACCAATAAGTTCTCAGGTAAGAAAGAGTTCCGATTCAGGTATTCCTATAATAATTTCTGAGCCAAAATCAGTTCAATCTAAAAATTATAGAAATATTGCAAAGGCTATTATCAAGTCTGTTAAAATAGATGAAGAGGAGTTAGTATGAGTTTATATTATGAACTTGATCCAGCAGACGATAATGACCCACCGCTTTTACCACCAATTTTAACTCCGGTTGCGGTACCAGATAAAATCGAAGTCTTTAATAAGGCTATTTCTGCAGCTACAAACAGTGAAGCAGGGACAGTATTTTATTCAGAGAGTACAGAATTTGTAGAATTAGCTGTAGTTTTAAATCCAGAAGTTAAAAAGATTAAATGTAATCAAATTTTGTATGTAATGATGGTTGCAGCTGGTGACTCAATTGGATCACTCGCTCCTCCTGAAGTAGTGGTTTCTTATTCTTATCCAGGGTTGATTTTTTTGAATCAAGGTGAGGCTGGTTTAGTAAAAATTGAAGTTTCTTCCTCAGCCAATGAAGATACTGTTCCTGACTGGATGGTGGTTGGATTAAAATTGAGACTAAATAACCAGCTTCAGATGGATGAAAACAATATTCAACCAGACATAACATCTCTTGCAGATGAAGGTGCTGGTTTTGTTTCTAGAACAAGAGCTGTTGAATCTTTATCAAGGCATTTTCTAGCTTGGATTAGTCAATGGGAGGATGAAGGGTTTAAACCAGTTGTAGATATGTGGAATTCCAGAAGAGAACAAAATAAAGAGCTGACATTAAAAAATAAAGAAACAGTATCATGGGTTGGGTTAGACGAAAATGGATTAGCTATTGTCAAATTTAAGAATAAAGAAATATTCTTATCACCAATTGAAATAACAAAAGAAATTGGAGATATAAATTTAAGATGAAGTTTGCAAAAACAATTCGTTTCGACAAATCTGATTTAAATATTTTCCCCTTGGCTTCTGAAGAAGGTGAGTTAGCTATAGTTGGCACATTTAACTTTTATAATTTAAAGCAAGACGACTTAAAGGGTAAGGTAAAGCAAGCTTTTTCAAATGGATTTATGGGTTGTACAACTTTTGGGTATAGTACATTAGTTAGTTTAGTAAATATAAAGGAAAAAGAATTACAGCAATTAAAAACAAATTTAGGTAAATTCTTAATAGATAATTTTGGAGCTCCATCCCAAGAGATGGCTGAAGAAGCTGCTAATGAAGAAATTAATTTCATGTTAGATTTGTGTAAAAATCATGAAACAGGAAGTCTTTTGAGTCTGTCAAGAACTTGGGAAACTGACGGAATTAAGGAAAAATTTAGAAATCTCCCTAAAGCTGATTCATGTGCAGAACAAAAAATATGGACTTTTGTTGATGAGAGTTAAATCGGGGAATTAATTAATGGTTAAAAACGATTTTTGGTTAACTTCTGGTTGGCATTTGTTAGATCAAAATGATGAGGGTCATCTAGTTCCTACTGAAGACTTTATGCGAGCATATTTCTATAGACCTGAGGTTATACCAATTGAAGAATCATGTGAGGCTGAAACTAACCTGCATAAAAAATTGGTTGATAAACCTTTTGCTCTAGTTGAAAAAAAAGAACTTAACTCAATTAAAGACAAAGACGTAATTTTTAATTATGAAGTAATATTAAAATTTAGAGATTTTTTATCTAATTATTCAACATTAGATGCTGCATATTTAGCAATAGCTAGAGGTCAGTCTGTAAATTTTCCACCTCTTTTTGTGGACCAAATGGTACAAATCATTTTAAGAAATATACTTAATGAAACATCTTATCCTATGCAAGTTAGAGCTTCAGAAATATTCTTTAGAACCCAAGTTGTTACTATTGCTGAGGATGAAATAATGGTCGCAGATGAAGCGACAGTTCAACTTCAAGCTGAGAAAAAAATCACTAAAGTAAATGATCCAAAACAATTTGAGGTTGACATAGATATTTTAAGAGAAAGCTCTGCTGACAATTATTGGGGTAGATCAGATAAATTTGATACATCCATTGATCTTGCTTACACTAAACCAGGCTTAGATGCGTTGGCTCGAGTAATTGAAAAATGGATTAATCATTTTCTTTCTATCGATGTTTCAATAAAACCAATGCAAAAAATTGAAGATGAAAAATGGTCTTGGCATCTTGGGTTAGACAGCAATTCTAATAAAATATTAAATGATCTCTATCATGGATTGGAGGTTGACGAAGAAAGATTAAAACAGATTTTATGTTTGTTTCAACTTGATTCTGATCAGGGATTTGTAAAGGAGATGATTGATAAGCCTGTATATGTAGGTTTGGCAATGAATGAAAATTCAAAAATCCAATTTAAACCTCAAAATATTTTAACTAATTTACCTTTATCTAATTCTTCCTAGTTTAAATAATCATCAGTTGTTCTTGGTTTAGGTCTGTCTTTTGTATCAAGCAATTTATCATTTTCTTTAAACATTGCTCCCACACGGCAGTCCTCACACATTTTAAGCATATCGGTTCTGCCTTCTTTTTCAAACATTGTGTGTGCAGATAGTTTTTCAATTATTCTTTCTATTGATTTTTTAGATCCAAAAGTTTTTCCGCAAACTGTACAGTCGAAGGGTTGGTCTTCAATAATTACTTTTGCGGACATTGCGTCATCACTTAAGTTAAATTGTGATGTAAGAGATATTGCTTTTTCAGGACATGTTGCAACGCATATACCACATTGCAAACAAGCATCTTCTCTGAATAGTAACTGTGGTGATTCTGGGTTGTCTTGTAGAGCACCAGCTGGACATGCACTTACACAAGATAGACAAATTGTACAACTCTCGGTATTTACATTAACAATCCCGTAGGGGGAATTATCAGGTAAAGGTATAATTTCTTGTTTATTTTTATTACTTTTAGATAAACCTTGTATTCCTGTTCTTAAAATCCCTCTAGGTGCGCCAACCGCAATAAAAGAAGATGATTTTATCTTAGTATAACCATTTTTTTCATAAATAATTTCTTCTATTTTTTCAGGATCATTTTCTTCAATCATTATAATTGAGTTATTTTCATTTTTTGCAATTCCAGAAAGTAAAGCATTGGCTAACTCAATTTGTTTTGGCAAAAAATCAAATTCTTCAATATTTTTTGGATCTACAAATATAAATATTTTTTTAAATCCAATTGCAATCGCTGATACCATAAGATCATGTCCAGCTCTACCAACTGAATGCATTGAGTATGGAATAAGATTTGCAGGTAATCCGCTGCCATATCTAGAAAGAAGGTTAATCATTTCGTTACCAAAATTATTGTCAAATAAGAGCAAGGCAGGGTTCTTGCCTCCCGCTTTAATAAAGTCATCATGTAGATTTGATAAATCACCTAGCATAATTTCAAGACTAGGATAATCCGTTTGAATTGCCCCAGAGGGACAAACAGAGCCACAAAAACCACAGCCTCCACATATACCTGGATCAACAGAAACAACATCACCGGAGGTCTGAATTGCACTTGCAGGACAAACGTCTAAACATTTTGAACATCCAGATTTTTCATTTCTAGAATGTGCACATAAGCTATCATTAAAATTTACGTAAATTGGTTTTTCAAACTCACCAATCATATCAATTGATTTTGCAAAAATTTCTAGTAAATCTTTTGGGCTGTTTGTACTTGCTCTAAAATAACCATCACGTTTATGGTCACCCGTAAACATAGGTGTGTTTTCACTGAGGTCTATTATAATATCACATTCAGTATCTACAGATTTAAAATATTCCCCAAATTCAATATTTGATTTACTGTTAGGAAGAGCTTCTGAAAAGTCGTTTATTTCAAGTTTAAATTGAGAAAAATATCCTTGAGCTTTACTTATATTTCCTTTCGTTATTTTAAAATTTTGAGGCTCTAATATAACTTCTTCTTCACAGTTAGTTATCATTAGGGTAACGCCTAAATGTTGATTTAACTTTTTACAAAAGTCGTAGGCAACTTCAAGTGAGTTATCACCGTTTTTATAATTAGCGTAGACAAAACACCTTCCTGTAGAATTTAGCGTTAAACTGGGTGTTTTAACAATTTTTTTCACAGATGAATTTATTAACGCAGCCATCTTAGGAATAGTTTTTTCACCTTCTTTAGACCATCCTGCGTATTCTCTAATGTTAAAAGTTTTAGGTGCTTGAAAATTATTTTCTTCTGCAAGTTTTTCAAAAACTTCTTCTTGTTGAGTGCATGCAATTAATAATTCTTTATTTTCTTCATTGCTTAAGGTCATTTGTTCTGAAACAGTATCTAATTCAGAACCACAAAGATTACTGTACACTTTACATTTTTTTTCCAATTTGCAAGATTTTGACAATGCGTCTTCATCTATTTTCATCGTGTTTTCACAATTACAAACAAGAATATTATTATTAACTATTTCCAAAAAGCAATCTCCCAAGAATGACACCCGAACTTATTTAAATGTTCAATAATGTCAATTAATTTCTTAAAACCAAAAAAAATTAGTTTGTTTTTTTGCCTTTAATGTTGTTATCTAACTCACTTATTTATTGATTATATAATTGAGGGAATATGATAAATTTAGAAGATAACAAACATCTTTTATATGCAGTAAGAATTATTTTTGAAAAAAAAGAGATCGATAATTTATGGGAAAACCATCAATGGGTGGTGAATGATTTGATTCCACTTAATGTAACTAGTGGAGAAGGTCATCCACCAATTAATGACGTAAGGATTCGTCCCTTAGTAAATGATACTATATCTAAAGGTGATGAGAACAAAAACTTATATGTTGCAGATGCTTCAATTGATTTACATCGTGCAGAAGCAGAAGGTTATGCTGAAAACCTTCAGTCTTCAGATCCTTCAATATACATAGTTTTAAGAGATGGAGACTTATTAGACGATAACGAAGAAGTAGATAATGAAAATAACGGTATAGATATTCATTTGGCTGAAGTGTCACTTTCTCCCTACAACATTCAAGATTATGAAGATTGTGGTGAGGATAAAGTTGAAAAGGTTCCATTATATGGCCCCATAGCTGAATTATTAAACAAGTTTGTAGGTGTGCATTTTCATCCTGAAGAATTTAAAAAAAGAAAAAGGGATAAAAAAAATATTGATGAGAATATCCGTAGAGGTGGAGACCAAAGACTCAAGAAAAATTATTATAATTAATGATTTATTGATAGGTAAAATTGAAAATGGAAGAAGAAAAGAAAGAATTAGAGGAAAATTTCTTATCTAGATGGTCTAAGAAAAAGTCTAAACAAAAAACTCAAATAGAAAACTCTAATTCTAAACAGATAGACCCAGAAAGCTCAACAGAAAGAGAAAATCAATCATCTTTGGATGAAGAAAATGATAAGCTAAACGATGAAGAGTTATTAAAAAAATATAATCTTCCAAATCCTGAAAAAATAAAAACAGAAAAGTCACTAGATGTATTTTTTAAAAAGGGCGTGCCTGATAGGTTGCGTCAAATAGCTTTACGTAGAGTGTGGAGATTAAATCCAATAATAAGATTTGCTGATGCTGAAATTAATGATTATCACGAAGATTTTACGGATGCAGCTACTGTAATTGAGGGTATGGAGACAGCTTATAAGGTTGGTAAGGGTTATTTATCAGATTTGATTGAAGATAAAAATGAAAGTAATGAGAAAGAAGAAAACAAAGAGAACGTATCCTTGATTTCTAAAAATGCTTCTTTAGATAAAAAAAATACGAAGAAAATTAAAAAAATATCTGAGAAAAAAAATATAGAAAAAATTAAAAATGAAGAACCAAAACAAATTTTTAATAAAGAAAATAAAGAAACTTCTCAAAATGGAAAAAAAATAATTGAGGCAGAAAATTTTAAAGAACAATCAACTGACGAAAATAAGGAAAAACAAGCTTCTTTGGAACATGTTGAACGTAAACCAAAGCCCCAAAATATGGTGTTTAAGCCAAAAAAAATTGATACCGATGATCAATAAATAAAACAAAACTATATCAGTTTTGAATTTATACTTAACACATTAATCAAAAAAAGCTTTTATTCACAAAAAAAAGCTTTCCTTTTTCCAAATTATGATCAATAGTCAACTTGGGAGATATAAGTTTGAGTTCTATTAACGCCAAAATCGTTGAAAATATTAATGAAGAAGATCAGTTGCGAGCTGATATGTATTCTTTTTTAGCGAATCTTTTCAGATCAGAGCCTAATTTAGAATTAATCAATCAATTAAAAGTTCTTGAATCAGATGATTCTCCCATTGGAAAATCCATTAAAACACTCTCTAAATTAGCTTCATCTCTTGATCTCCCTACCATTAGAGATGAGTACGTTAGCATTTTTGTGGGTGTTGGTAGAGGAGAAATACTCCCATTTGCTTCCTACTATTTAACTGGATTTTTAAAAGATAAACCTCTTGCAAAGCTAAGGCAGGACATGGAAAGCATTGGTATTAAGTTAGAAGACAATGTTAAAGAGCCAGAAGATCACATAGCTAGTATATTTGATATGATGGCTGGTTTAATTACAGGTAAGTTTAATAAGAAATTCTCAATTGCAGAACAAAGAGATTTTTTTAACAAGCACTTAGCCCCTTGGGTTGATCTGCTTATGAGAGATATAGAAAGTTCTAAAATAGCGGTATTTTATTCGCCAATTGGAACTATTGGTAAAGAGTTTATGGAAATTGAACGTTCATCGTTCTCAATGGATGTCTCGGGGTAGCGATAGGCCCCTGTTTCATTGGCTCATATAATTGAGCTGTATATTAAGGAGAGTAAAATGAAGATTGATAAATCTAAAAAAGGCAGAAGAGACTTTTTGAAAGGTGCTGCAATCACAGCTGCTGCTGCAACTGTAGCTGCAACTGTTAATAAGACAGCCTCTGCAAATGAGACTTTAAATACTACTGGTTCACGCTACCAGAAAACAAAGCATGTAAAAACTTATTATGAAACCGCTAGGTTCTAATATTAATTAATTTATTTTAAGGAGGAAAACTATGCTTAGAAAGAAGACGCAAGGGGTGGCGATAGGCTCCCAAACTTCATCTTTCATCGGTAAAACTTCAGAAAAAGTTGTCGACAGACGTACTTTTTTGAAGGGTTCAGGATTGGCAGTAGGTGGTTTAGCTACTGCTGCAGCTTTAGCAGGCTCTAATGTTAAGCCAGCACAAGCTTCATATTCTAATTCTGCAGTGTCTATGAAAAAAACAGTTTGTACACATTGTTCAGTTGGATGTACAGTAATGGCAGAAGTCCAAAATGGTGTTTGGACAGGTCAAGAGCCAGGTTGGGATAGCCCAATAAACCTAGGCGCGCATTGTGCCAAAGGTGCATCAGTAAGAGAGACAGCAAGTGGAGAGAGAAGATTAAAATATCCCATGAAGCTTGTTGGTGGTAAATGGACAAGAATGTCATGGGATGATGCCATTAATGAAATCGGAGACAAGATGGAATCCATCAGGAAAACATCAGGTCCAGATTCTGTATATTGGCTAGGCTCCGCAAAATTTAATAATGAGCAATCCTACTTATTTAGAAAATTTTATGCATATTGGGGTTCAAACAACGGTGATCACCAAGCAAGAATTTGTCACTCAACAACTGTTGCAGGTGTTGCAAATACCTGGGGTTACGGGGCAATGACTAATTCTTACAATGATATTCATAACTCAAAAGCTATGTTTATTATTGGTGGAAATCCAGCCGAAGCGCATCCAGTTTCTCTAATGCATTTAATGAAAGCTAAAGAGCAGAATAATGCTCCGTTAATAGTTTGTGATCCTCGATTTACAAGAACCGCAGCGCACGCTGACGAATTTGTAAGATTTCGTCCAGGTTCAGACGTGGCCCTAATCTGGGGAATTATGTGGCATATCTTCGAAAATAAATGGGAAGATAAAGAATTCATAAGGCAACGCGTCTATGGAATGGACGAAGTTAGAGCTGAAGTTAAGAAGTGGAATCCAGAAGAAACTGAAAGAGTTACTGGTGTTCCTGGATCTCAGCTAAAGAGAGTTGCTAAACTTATGGCAAATAATAGACCTGGTACTTTCATTTGGTGTATGGGTGGAACTCAGCATACCAATGGAAATAATAACACAAGAGCATATTGCGCATTTCAGCTAGCTTTAGGTAACATGGGTACTGCTGGTGGTGGTGCAAATATCTTCCGTGGTCATGATAATGTTCAGGGCGCAACTGATTTTTGCATATTATCTCATTCATTACCGGGATATTATGGACTTTCAGCAGGTGCTTGGAAGCATTGGTCTAGAGTATGGGGTGAAGATTATAATTGGATAAAAGCCAGATTTTCTTCAATGAAAGGTAAGGATGGTAAAACCAAGAGTATGATGAACCAGAAAGGTATACCTGTCTCAAGGTGGATTGATGGAGTTCTTGAAAAGAAAGAAAATATTGAACAGCCGGACAACCTTAAGGCAATGGTATTTTGGGGACATGCTCCAAACTCTCAAACAAGAATGAAAGAAATGAAGGTTGCTATGGAGAAATTAGACCTTATGGTTGTGATTGATCCATATCCAACAGTATCTGCTGTTTTATCTGATAGGACAGATGGAGTTTATTTACTTCCATCAACTACTCAGTTTGAAACATATGGTTCTGTTACAGCATCCAACAGATCACTTCAATGGAGAGAAAAGGTAATTGAACCATCATTTGATTCGCTTCCTGATCATACAATTATATATAAGTTTGCAAAAAAGTTTGGTTTTGCAGATCGTATGTTTAGAAATATTAAAGTAACAAATGATGAACCATATATTGAAGACGTCACTAAAGAGTTTAATAGTGGTATGTGGACTATAGGTTACACTGGTCAATCACCAGAAAGACTTAAAGCGCACATGAAGAATCAACATGTCTTTGATAAAACAACCTTACAAGCTGTTGGTGGAGAAGTTGATGGTGATTACTATGGTTTACCTTGGCCTTGTTGGGGTAATCCAGAGATGAAACATCCAGGTACTCCTTTGCTTTATGATACATCCAAGCCAGTGGCAGAAGGTGGACTATGTTTTAGAGCTAGATTTGGTGTTGAACACAAAGGTAAAAATTTATTAGCTGAAGGTTCGTATCCAGTAGGTTCTGAAATTAAAGATGGTTATCCACAATTTACAATGGCTATGCTTAAAAAACTTGGTTGGGATAAAGATTTAACAGCAAAGGAAAAAGCTGCAATTGCAAAAGTTGGAGGTGATAAGGCAAACTGGAAAGTTGACTTATCTGGTGGTATCCAAAGGGTTGCTATTAAGCATGGTTGTGCCCCATTTGGAAATGCTAAAGCAAGGGTTGTTGTTTGGACATTCCCAGATCCAATTCCGTTGCATAGAGAGCCGCTTTATACTTCAAGAAGAGATCTTGTAGCAGATTATCCTACGTATTCTGATAGAATGGCATATAGACTTCCAACTCTATATAAGTCTATTCAGGATGTAGATCATTCTGTAAAATACCCAATGATTCTTACTTCCGGAAGACTGGTTGAGTACGAAGGTGGTGGAGATGAAACAAGATCAAATCCATGGCTTGCTGAACTACAACAGGATATGTTTGTAGAAATCAATCCATTTGATGCCAATTCAAAAGGAATTAGAAATGGTGCAATGGTTTGGGTTGCAACTCCAGAGGGTGCAAGAATTAAAGTTATGGCAATGGTAACAGAGCGTGTTGCCAAAGGCGTAGCTTTCTTACCTTTCCACTTTGGAGGTCATATGGAAGGAAAAGATCTTAGATCTAAGTATCCAGAAGGTGCAGATCCTTATGTATTAGGTGAAGCAGCAAACACTGCTATGACTTATGGATATGACTCAGTAACGCAGATGCAAGAGACAAAGTGCTCATTGTGTCAAATTGAACTAGCTTAAGGAGGGCTTAAAAATGGCACGAATGAAATTCTTATGCGATGCAGAAAGATGTATTGAGTGTAACGCCTGTGTAACAGCATGTAAGAATGAACATGAGGTACCATGGGGAATAAACAGAAGAAGAGTTGTAACAATACAAGATGGAAAGCCAGGAGAAAGATCAATCTCTGTTGCTTGCATGCATTGTTCAGATGCACCATGTATGGCGGTATGCCCAGTGGACTGTTTTTATCAGACAGACCAAGGTGTTGTATTACACTCTAAAGATCTATGTATCGGTTGTGGTTACTGCTTCTATGCATGTCCTTTTGGAGCTCCTCAATTTCCACAAGCTGGAAATTATGGTTCTAGAGGGAAGATGGACAAATGTACATTCTGTGCAGGGGGACCTGAAACAGACATGGGTGAGTTAGAGTTCCAAAAGTATGGACGCAACAGACTTGCAGAAGGTAAATTACCTTCATGTGCAGAGATGTGTTCAACTAAGGCCTTGCTTGCTGGAGACGGAGATGAAGTAGCTGATATCTTTAGAGAAAGAGTGGTTGCTCGTGGCTTCGGATCTGGTGCTTGGGGTTGGGGAACTGCATACCAATTAAAAGGTTAAAAACGTACACAAAAAAGGCGGATTTATCCGCCTTTTTTGATTCTTAAAATCTTACAATTCTGGGGTATGTGATGATTAAAATTAATAAAACAATTATAGTTATCTCAATCTTTCTAGCATCTTTGGTATTAAGTTCATGCCAAGAGGAACAAGGAAGAATATTAAATTATAAAAAAGGTGTGTATTTAGGTAAAAAAGACGCTAGTCTAACTAAAGAACAAGTAAATAAACTAAAGATGCATACTTCAAGACAAAGAAGTAATTAAGAGGAGAGAATTAATGGTTAGGAAACTGGTTATTGCATTTACTATGGTATTTGTCATTAGTCTTACGTTTGTAACAAATCCAAACTCATCAATTGCACAAGTTAAAGGCGAGGTTCCAGGTAACACATTGGGATTAAAATCTGATGCTGACTTGTGGCGCTATATTAGAACAGGGAATGCTGGATCTACACAAATGAAAGATCAATTATCAGCTGTGATGATCCAATCAGAAGGTGATAATTGGAGAGCAATAAGAAATGGTCCGGTTACGCTATATGGTGGATTAGGGCTACTAGCCATTATTGGTGTCCTTTTTGCTTTTTATATGTATAGAGGTAAAATAAAAGTGGATGCTGGTCTGTCTGGACAAACAATCTTAAGATTTGCTGCAATTGATAGATTTGCCCATTGGCTGATGGCTGGGTCTTTTGTTTTATTGGCTCTCACGGGCTTAAATTTGCTTTATGGGAAATATGTATTATTGCCTATTTTTGGTCCAGAAATATTTACAGCAATAACTATAGGTGGCAAATATATTCATAATTACCTAGCTTTTGCTTTTATGTTAGGTCTAGCATTAGCATTTGTATTGTGGGTAAGACATAACATACCAAATAAAGTTGATTGGGAATGGTTGAAAATGGGTGGAGGAATATTTAAAGCAGGTGTGCATCCACCAGCAAAAAAATTTAATGCAGGGCAAAAAATGATTTTTTGGATTACCATGATTGGGGGTCTGTCAGTTAGCATGTCAGGAATTGCCTTAATGTTTCCATTTCAAACTACAATGTTTGCTGATACATTCGCCTTACTTAATGTTCTTGGATTAGGTTTGCCAACTGATTTAACGCTTTTACAAGAACAGCAATATAATCAGGTTTGGCATGGAATTGTATCCTTGGGTCTAATGATTATGATTATTGCACATATTTATATAGGTTCCGTAGGAATGGAAGGTGCTCTTGACGCCATGAACAGTGGTGAAGTTGACAAGAATTGGGCAAAAGAACACCATGGTTTATGGGCAAAGGAAGTAGAAGAAGAGTCAAAATCAAAGCCTGAACCTGCTGAGTAAATAATTATAATAAATGCCTTTTAAGACAATCTCTATTAAAGATATCGTAATTTATAAATTAATTATGATATCTTTTTTAATTATAATGAAAAACTCACATAGCATTGAGCAATACACTGCCCATGGTGGTCCAGTTAAAGGTTTAGCTGTGTCAACAAATAATAAACTAATGGCTAGTGCCAGTTTTGATTATTCTGTTGTTGTTTGGGATTTAAATCCAATTAAGGAGAAAATTACTTTGATTGGTCACGATGCTGCAGTAAATGCAGTTGAATTCTCACCAAGAAATGATTTTTTAGTATCAGGTGGGGATGACAACAATATTTTACTATGGTCACTAAATGACATCCATAAAATAAATGAGGAAATAGAACCAATTAGACTTGGAAATCATAGGGGTAAAATAGCTGATTTGGAGTTTTCAAGTGACGGTAAATTTTTATTATCAGCTAGTTGGGATGGTACCGTAGGAGTATGGGATTTAAAAGAAAGAAAAAAAATACACTCACTTGTTGGACATAAAGGCCCAGTTTACTCAGTTAAATACTCAAAAGATGGTAAGTATATATATAGTTCCGGGTATGATGGCGAAATTAAACTTTGGAAAGTAAATAATGGGGAATATGTAAGGCCATTAATAAAAAATGGATGGGGCATCTCAAAATTTGAAGTAGATGAAAAACAAAATTTTATAGCTTTTGGTTCAACAGACGGACAAATAAAAATAAATAAATTTGATGAAGATGAGACTATTTTAAACATAAAAGAAGATAGAGTTCCAATATTATCTATGTATTATTTAGAAAAAGAAAATATGTTAAGTTTTGGCAATGCAAAAGGTAGAATGATTATATTAGATACTAAAAATTGGTCATTAGTCAGAGATTTCAACGCAGTCAATGGACCAATATGGGACAATATTCTTTTTCCTAATGATTCTTCATTAATTGTTGCTGGTCTTGACGATTTTTTAACAAGATGGCAGATATTTGACTTTCCTCCAAAGTTTTTAGAAAGACCAGGGCCAGCTAGAAGATTTAACCCTGTAAAAGAGGTTAGTAATGGTGAAAAACAATTTGCCAGAAAATGCAGTGTTTGTCATACTCTTGTAGAAAATGGAAAAAAAAGAGCAGGTCCTACACTTTATAAAATTTTTGGGCGTAAGGCTGGTACATTAGAAGGGTATAAATATTCACAAGCTCTAATAGATTCTGATATAATATGGAATGAAGAAAGTATTAATAGGCTATTTGATGAGGGACCTGATAAGGTAACGCCAGGTACCAAGATGCCAATACAAAGAATGAAAAAAATACAAGACAGACAAGATCTTGTAATGTTTTTAAAAAAAGCTACTAACTAAACAAAGGAGTTTAAAATGAAAATGTTTTTTACAAGTAGTGTATTTGCGATAATAGTTGGAGTAGGTGTATACGTGATTTTAACAAGTACGGGTATGGATACTGCAAGTGTTATGTCAAGTTCAAATGTAAGATTATAGACTGAATAAATCTTTATATGGTTAATAAAACTATTAAATCAGTTTTATATTTAACTATATTCTTAATAAATTTTAGTACCCTTGCTCACGATTATTCTAAAGTATGGGAAAAAGTTTACAAATCAACTGTAGTTGTTTTGCCAACTTGGCCTGGATACAATAAACCCGGTTTTGGAGCTCCGCCTGGTACTGCACCAGCTGGTACAGGATTTTATTTGTCATTGGACAAAAAAGAAAAAATGACAAAATATATACTTACAGCTGCGCATGTAATTAAAAATGCAAAGGTAGTAGAAATTAGAAATTATGATAATAAATCAGAGAAAGTTGATGTAATTTTGACTGACTTTAAAACTGATATAGCTATTTTAAAATCAAAAAACAAAGGTCAAAGTGTTAAAGTTACAAAGAAAAAAATAAAATATGGTAATGAAGTTTGTCTAATAGGTAATAGTTTTGGATTAGGTCAAAGCTTATCATGTGGAATAGTATCTGGACTTAATAGAACAAGATTGGGATTCAACCCAATTGAAGATTTTATTCAAACAGATGCAGCTGTAAATCCTGGTGCTTCAGGGGCACCTTTGTTAAATAATGATGGTGAACTGGTTGGTATGGTAGACGCTATATACACTAAGGAAGCAGACATTGACGCTGGAGTTAATTTTGCAATTGATATTAAATTAATAGAAAAGTTTTTGAATAAATATGCTAGTCAGATAAAATAGAATTCTATGTCAATCAAACCTACCAAATTAGAAATTGCAAGAGATCTTTTAAAAGAATCAATTTTTGAAAAAGATGGAAAGACACAATCACTTATCCATAAAGCTCAAGAACGTATAAATTATAAAACAATTAAAAGTAGGTTAAATTTACCCTCAACTGCAAACTCAGCTGTTGATGGTTATGGAATTTTACACCACACATATATAAATAATCCTAAAACAGAATTTGAAGTTATTGGGGTTGCTAAGGCAGGACACCCTTTTAAAAAGAATATTTTACCTCATCAAGCTATTGAAATTTATACTGGTGCTATAATGCCTGAGGGAGTTGATACGATCGTTATGCATGAAAAATGCAAGAGATTAAATAATAAAGTGATTATTAATGACAAAATAAAACAAAGTCAAAACATGAGACCAATAGGCGAAAATTTAAGAAAGGGTGAGGTTGTTGTAAAAAAAGGAAAATTAATCAATGCTGCAGATATTGGGCAACTCGCTGCTTCTGGAAATAATAAAATTGATATATATGAAAAACTAAATGTTTCAGTAATTTCAACTGGAGATGAACTAATTTCAACTGAAACAGAAAATAGATTAGAAGGTCAAATTTATGATTCTAATAAACCAATGCTACTTTCATTATTAGATCACAAATTTTTAAAAATACATGATTTAGGAATAGTAAAAGACAACAGAAATGAGTTAGCAAAAAAATTTGATGATGCCTTATCAAAAAGTGATGTAGTAATTTCATCTGGGGGTGCTTCAGATGGCGTTGAAGATCACACGCAAAATGCAATTAGAGACGTTGGAGCTGAATGTTTAGTCTGGCAATTAGCTATGAAGCCAGGGAAACCAATGGCGATTGGAAGAAAGAAAAATAAAATTATTTTTTGTCTACCAGGAAATCCTGTAGCCGCATTTGTTTGTTCAAAGTTATTAATAAAACCACTATTAATTAAACGAGCGGGCGGAGTAGATTTAGAACCATTAGCTATCAAAATTCCTTCAGGTTTTGAGCACAAAAAAAGAAAAGGTAGGGCAGAGTATTTAAGAGCAAAAATAATCAGTGAAAAGAATGGGGATTATTTGTCAATTCATGGAAGGAAAGGAGCGGGTGTGATTTCTTCACTAACTGGTGCAGACGGAATTGTAGAAATACCAATTGATTATGAAACAGTTAACGTAGGACAGCTTCTTAAATTTTATCCTTTCGAACATAGATGCTTATAATTTATATCAGTTAGGTATAAGGTTTTTATCCCATTTAACAATGACATTAAAAGAAATTGATATCCTTGGAAAGTCAGACATATTTGGATGTACAAGGTGATGTAGAAATGCTGGCCACAAAAGTAAATCTCCAGACTTAGGTAAAACTCTATGTTCAGGATCTACTTGGTTATCACCTCTGATTGAATTCATATTTGCTTGAGGGCGTGGATCAAAAAAACTAATTGAGGCTGGGTTAAGGTCTGATCTATATATTTCAGCGTCTGATTGATCAGGAACATTTATATAATAGGTTCCTGATAACCAAGAATGGGGATGGTTATGAAGATTATGATAATCTCCTTTCATGTTAACATTCCCCCAGCCTTGGATTGACCAGTTTAGTTCATAATTTACCCCTGATTGTTGTGCATAATCATATACAGCTCTATCAATACATTGTTTTAGCCAAAACATAGCAGGATGATCCATTTCCAAAATATTTTGAGATATATAATTTTCTGTCATACTCTCTTGAGATGCATTGTTTGATAATACTATATCTGCAATCACAGAATTTGCATTTTCATGTCCAGGTAATGACATTTCCATAAACTGAGTAGGCCAAAGGTTTAAAAATTTTGGCTTTGCAGTATTATTGTTATTTTGGGTTTTAGGCATGTTATGCTCCACTTATATTTAAGCAATCTCAAATTTTTTAATTAATAAGTCAGTTATAGCGCTTATGTTGTTTAAATCTAATGAGGGAATATCTGTATTTAACTTCTCATCTGAAGCTATTGCAAAAATATTACTATCGTCCTCATGTAAAAATGTTTTACCAATTTCACGTCTAAAAACTTCAAGTTTTGGAATGTTTTCGTTTTTGTAACCTTCGACTATTATTATATCACACTTATTTAATGGACTTTTGGCAAAAATTTCCAACATTTCAAACAAACTTTT
Organism: uncultured SAR116 cluster alpha proteobacterium; assembly: GCA_902589185.1. GTDB lineage: Bacteria > Pseudomonadota > Alphaproteobacteria > Puniceispirillales > Marisalimonadaceae > Marisalimonas. Next base: position 47,513 of record CACIRZ010000002.1, on the reverse strand, counting down.
TTCTTCTTCATTGTCATTTTCTTGAATAAGAGCAAATCTCTCTTTTGATGAAATCACCATTGGTCGAGCTCCAGCTTTTCTAAGGTTATATGAATCTTTACCAGGTTTATCTATATCAAATTTATGATGTGCGTGTTTAAGAGTTCCAACGTTAATTCCAATTTTTGTAAAATTTTCTATTAATTTAGTACATAATGTTGTCTTCCCAGAGCCAGACCAACCAGCAAGACCAAATATGGGTGGAAGTTTCCCAAGTATTTGCTTTGCAGTAATTAAATCCTTAGGTGAGTTTAGGTTTGTGAAAGGATCAAATTTTGATGTGTCAATGTTATCAAAATTTACATAGGCAGTCTTAAGTTGAGATGTGAAAATATCAATTTTTCTTATACCTTCTTCAATTGCTTTTTTTAATATTAAATTATTGTCAGTTTTCCATAAAGCTATTACAGGATGGTTAAAGCCTCTAGATTTTGCAACAACTAAATCTACATTTGGATTTTCATTTTTAGCTTTTACTAGAGATTCAATTAAATTTTTTGGGAGAAAAGGTGTGTCACAAGGTAAAGTTAGAACCCAATTTTGCTTTATATTTTTTGCCCAATTTAGGGAAGCTAAAATGCCAACTAATGGACCTAAGTGTCCTTTTAGTGGATCTTCAAGAATTTCGTAACCAAAGTTTTGAAATTTTTCGTAATTGGTATTTATATTTAATGCAATAGGTGCAGCTTTTCCAGAAACTTTTTCTAAGACATAAGAGATAAGTGGTCTATCCAGGAGGTTGATAAGGGCTTTTTCTTTTCCACCCATTCTTCTTCCTTTTCCTCCTGCTAGGATAACACACGGAATAATTTCATTATTTGTTTTCAAATTTAAATTGCCTCAACTAATTATAGATCTTTGTGCTGATATTACGTCTTCATTTTTAACTGATGTAATGTCGCTATCGAAAACAACTCTTTCAATGCCGTTAGCAATAATCATTCTTTTTCCTTTTGCTCTTCCTATTAATGTAAGGCCAGCTTGTTTTGCAAGTGTTACACCTGATTCTGTGAAACCTGATCTTGAAATCAAAATAGGAATACCCATTTGGACTGTCTTAATTACCATTTCTGAGGTGAGTCTTCCAGTGGTATAAAAAATTTTGTCATTAGTATTCTCATTATTTAAAAAAATCCAACCTGCAATTTTATCAACAGCATTATGCCTACCAACATCTTCAACATAAACAAGAGGTTTATCATTTTTACATAAAACACACCCATGTAATGCGCCAGCTTTAAGATAGAGACTTGGCTTAGTATTAACTTTTTTTGAAATTGTATAAATCCACGAAGTTTTTATTTTGGTAGTTTTGTCAAGATTTATTGATGAGAAATCATCCATTATATCGCCATAAACAGTTCCAACAGCACAACCGCTTGTCCTTATTTTCTTTTCCATTTTTTCTTCGTAGTTTGTTTTTCTTTTTGTTCTTACTATTACAACTTGTAAGTCTTCATCATAAGTAACTTCAGAAATTACATCATTTTTTTTGAGCATGTTTTGGTTTAATAAATATCCAACTGCAAGAAGATCAGGCATATCACCAAGTGTCATAGCAGTAACTATTTCTTGTTTATTTAGATAAATCGTTAGAGGTATCTCTTTAACTACAGGAAGTTTTACATATTCACCTGCTTCGTTAAACCCTTCAATCTCTTTTGTTAAATTATCATTTTCTAAATTCGGTGATATTAGAAATTCTTTATCATTTTTCATCTTCAAACCTAATTTTTAACGTTGTTTAGAAGCTGCCCATTGAATAAATTCTTGAGCTTCTTCTGATAAATGTTGATTCAAATTTAAATATTTTGTTAATAATTCTTTACCAAAAGGTGTTAAGAGTGTGCCTTTATTTCCTTTTTGCTTTTCTAAAATAGGAATAGGAAAAGCTTCTTCGATTGTGTTGAGCAAAAGTCTTGCGCGCTTAGTACTCATGCCCATAAAGTTTGCTGCAGCCCTTACAGATCCCTTTTGATGCACTAAATTGAAAAGTTCCATTTTACCAGCCCCAATCATATGCCCCTGTATATATACTTTTATACGAATGCCATTATCATTCTCTTTTACCAAATTAGAAGGTAGAGAAGAACGTTTTATGTTTGTTGATCTACTTTTCATTAACTGATTATAGAATATAATGCTAAAATAAACTAAATATTTTTATGGTATAGAAATTTGTCCGATTATTTTACAACTGATGAATTAGCTGAGTTTCTTAGAGTTAAACCAAGAAAAGTTTATGATCTAGTTGCTAAAGAAGAGGTGCCCTTTTCAAGGGTGATGGGCAAATTATTATTTTCAAAAGAAGAAGTTGCTAATTGGATAGCTGGTAAAAATAATTCAGTTGATAATAAAAAATATTTACCAGAAGTCTTTTTAGGAAGCCATGATCCTCTTCTCGAATATGCAATAAAACAATCTGGATCAGGTATAGCTTTATCTTTTGATGGAAGTAATAAAGGGCTTGAAAGATTTAAATTAAACCAAGGAATTGCATCAGGACTTCACATTTATGATTTTACTTCAAAAAAATGGAATATCACAAGTGTTGAAGAGCATTTAAATGATAAAGATTTTGTTCTTATGGAATGGGCAAAAAGAGAAAGAGGTTTAATATTTAAATCAAATAATGGGCCTAAGAAGAGCATAAAAGATTTTAAAGGTCAAAAATTAGTTTCAAGACAAACTGGTTCAGGAGCAGATAATTATTTAAAAAATTTATTGAAAAGTGAAAATTTGAATTTATCAGATTTTCTCAAAACAGAAATTGTTTATTCTGAAATTGATGCAGTATCATTAGTTTTATCTGGGCAAGCTGATGTAACTCTTGGTCTTGCATCAGAGGCAGAAAAGTATAAACTTAAATTTATTCCGGTGGTTGAAGAAAGATTTGATTTAGTAATTGATAGATTTTCATGGTTTGAAAATCCTTTTCAAAAACTTTTTCAATTTTCTAAAACGATAGAATTTATTGACATTGCTTCAAGATTAAAGGGTTATAATATTAAAGATCTTGGTATGATCCACTTTAATAGTAAATAGGCATAATCAATGATCAAAGAAATAGGTAAAGGACTGTTAGGTATTCTAATAATTATAACCCTGTTTGTTTTCTTTTTAGGCCTGAAGACTTTTGTGTTTTCGCTTGCGTACTAGATTTTCAAAAAGCTAGTTGAACTTTCATACTTTTTTTATTCTTATTCATTGCAAGTTCAAAACCATCAATTGCGTTTTTAAATTCTATTTTATGAGTGATTAATGGATTTACGTCTATTAATTTTTTTTTCATCATTTTAATAGCTAATTCAAATTCTGAATGAAATCTGAATGAGCCTTTTAAATTTAACTCTTTTGTTGTAACTGATACTAGAGGAATCAAGACATCTCCTCCAAGACCAAGTTGTATCAAGGTGCCTTTAGGCTTGAGGCAATTTATTGAGTCGCTAATACCTTGCGCAGATCCCGAACATTCAATAGCTATGTCAAAAAACCCTTTGTTAAATTGATAGTTTTTTAATTGATCACGTTCTTTTAGGACATTTATAACTTTATCTGCTCCCACAGAATTTGAAAACGAAAGAGCATTTGTAGAAATATCTGTGACTATTATTTCTTCTGCTCCAGCTCTTCTGGCAGCTGCCACGCATAATGTCCCAATAGGTCCTGACCCAGTAACTAAAACTTTTTTTCCTAAAATCTTTCCTGCTTGTTTTATAGCATGAAGACAAACTGCAAGTGGTTCTGCCATTGCAGCTTCTTCTGAAGACAAACCATCAGCGGGAACACATTGAAAATCTTCAGCTATTAATATTTCTCTAAATGCACCTTGAATATGTGGGAATGGCATTGCAGAGCCATAAAATTTCATATTCATGCATTGAATTTGATTTCCGTTAAGGCAAAAATTACATTTATTACATGGTCTTGATGGCGATACAGAAACTAATTGTCCAATTGATAAATTTTCTACATTTGAGCCAATTTTTGAAATAAATCCAGAAACTTCATGACCTAAAATCATTGGCTCCCTTAATTTAATTTGTCCAAATCCACCGTGTTTATAATAATGTAGATCTGTTCCGCAAATACCACCAATGGCAATATGAATTTCAACTTGATTGGCGCCTAAATTATCAACTTGATAATTTTCTATCCTTAAGTCTAATGGACCATGAATTCGTAAAGATTTCATTAAATACGCCTTTATCTAATTTGTGTTTAAAACTTAAATTCTAGAAAGATAATTAGCAATCTTTTTATTATTACTGTACTTTTACATAAATTCAAAAAGGAAAAGAAATGGTTTCAGGATTAAAATTATTTGATCTAAATGGTAAAACAGCTCTTATAACCGGCTCATCACAAGGAATTGGTTATGCTTTAGCTAGGGGTTTGGCTGATGCCGGCTCTGATATAATATTGAATGGTAGAAATATTGAAAAGTTAAAACAATCAGCTGAAGGAATTAATACTAAACAAAAAATCTTTCAATTATGCTTTGATGTTACTAATTATGAACAGACAAAGCGATCTATTGATAAATTTGAAAAAGACATTCAGCCAATTGATATTTTAATTAATAACGCTGGAATGCAATTTAGAACTCCTTTAGAAGACTTCCCACCTGAAATGTTTGAGCAATTATTGAAGACTAATATCTCTTCAGTTTTTAATGTAAGTCAAGTTGTTGCAAAATATATGATTAAAAGAGGCGAAGGTAAAATTATAAATATAGCAAGTGTGCAGACTGCACTAGCTAGACCAGGAATTGCGCCTTATACAGCCACAAAGGGCGCCGTAGGAAACATTACAAAAGGTATGGCTACAGACTGGGCAAAATATGGTATTCAATGCAATGCTATTGCTCCTGGTTACTTTGATACACCTTTGAATGCAGCTCTTGTTTCCGATAGTGATTTCACAGCATGGTTGAAAAAAAGAACTCCAGCAGGTAGGTGGGGTGAGGTTCATGAATTAGTTGGTGCTAGTATATTTTTAAGTTCTGAAGCCTCAAATTTTGTAAACGGTCATACTCTTTATGTTGATGGTGGTATAACTGCATCATTGTAGTTTTTATTTATAAAAATAAATTTTGTTCTAAAAATTTAATTTCTCATTTTTGGTCAAAGATTTTTGAAATAGATAAATTTTCTGTATACAAAACATTTTTCATTGAAAATTTTTTTATATTCCATTATTTATACTCAATACAGAAAATATTTCTTTGAGAGACAACTATGTTAGATGATATTGATATCAAAATATTAAACGTCGTTCAAAAAAATGCTGGTTTACCCTTGTCAGAAATCTCGAAGAGAGTGGGTGTGTCTCCAACCCCGTGTTGGAACAGAATAAAAAAAATGGAAGAAGTAGGTGTCATTTCTGCGAGAACAATTGTCCTTAATAGAAAAGCTATTAACTTATCAATTGTTGTTTTTTTATCAATAAGAGTAAGTCACCACTCAAAAGACTGGATTGATAGATTTCAAAATATAATAAACAAGTATGATGAAATAATTGAAACTCATAGACTTACAGGTTCAGATACGGATTATATGCTAAAGATTGTTGCTCCAAGTATAGAGGAGTACGATAATTTTCAACAGAAGTTAATTGGAGAGCTTGAGTTTACTAAGATGTCTTCAAGCATATCCCTTCAAGAAATGAAAAACTCTCATATTTTACCTCTTGATCAATTTAAAATTAGTTAGCATTTGGGAAAAATAATTGCTCACCTTTTACTTTAAATGCCTTTATCTTGGTTTGTCCTTCAGGGGAGGTAAGCCATTTAATAAACTTTTTTGCAATATTAGATTTTACATTTGGGCATCTAGCGGGGTTTACTAGTGTAATTCCATACTGATTAAATAAAACATCACTTTTTTCGGTAAACATTTTCAACTCATCTTTATTATTAAAATTTATCCACGATGCTCTATCTGTTATAGTGTAGGCCCTCATGCCATTTGCTAAATTTAGAGTTGCCCCCATTCCAGACCCAGCTTCTCTATACCATCTACCCGAAAACTTTAATGGATTTAATTTAGTTTTTTTCCAAATACTCATTTCTTTAAAATGAGTGCCTGAATCATCACCACGTGAGACAAAGATAGATGATGTTTTAAATATTTTTTTAAATGCTTCTAATGGACTGTCTTTATCATTTATTTGCGCAGGGTTTTCTTTAGGTCCAATAATTATGAAATCATTGTACATAAGGTCTTTTCTATTTATACCAAAGCCTTTTTTAACAAAATTTAATTCTCTTTCTTTTGCATGAACTATGACAACATCACCATCGCAATTACTGGCATTTTTTAATGCTGCACCAGTTCCAACAGATACCACATGTGCGTCCACATTGATTTTTGATTTTACTATTGGAAGTATATAATTATAAAACCCAGAATTATAAGTAGAAGTTGTTGATTGAATAATTAATGACTCCTTACCAAAGCCAAGCTTTGGAAGAATAAAAAGTAAAACTAATAAAAATAAATTTTTAGATAAGGCAAACATCAAAAAGTTAAATTAATTGCATATTATGTAAATTTCACATAAATTAACATATTAAAACATAAATAATCAAGGTAAATATGTATGATATTAGAATCATTTAAACATGCATTTGATTTGGTTTTAACTTTAGACAAAGACTTTTTTGAGATTCTTCTTCTTTCAATGAAAGTTAGTTGTTTTTCATTACTCTTCTCTTGTTTAGTCGGTTTACCAATGGGGACATATTTGGCTATTAAAAATTTTTGGGGTAGAGATACCATTTTAATTATATTTAATGCCATGATGGGTTTGCCTCCAGTTGTCGTAGGATTAATTGTATATTTGTTAATTTCACGATCTGGTCCATTTGGTTGGTTAGGCATTTTATACACACCTACGGCTATGATTATTGCTCAAATGATTTTGATTATTCCTATTATTGTCTCATTAACAGCTCAAATAATCGAAGAAATTAATGAAGAATATAAAGACCTTTTTAAATCTCTAGTCATTTCGTCTCATAAAGCTCTTATCGCATGTTTGTATGATGCTAGATATTCAATTTTAACAGTAATTTTAGCTGGGTTTGGTAGAGCTATCTCTGAAGTTGGCGCTGTAATAATTGTAGGTGGAAATATAGATCACTTAACAAGAGTTATGACGACTACAATTGCTTTGGAAACGTCTAAGGGAAATTTATCTTTGGCTTTAGCCTTAGGTATTATCCTCTTATTGATTGCCTTAATCATAAACTTAATTTTAATTAGTTTAAAAACCAGAGCAAAAAGGAGAATGTATGTTTGACAAGCCAAAAAAATCAAAATCATTAACTCCTATAGTAATTTCTAATTTATCTATTTTATTAGGCAAAACTAAAATTTTGGATAAGATTAATTGTAAAATTAATAATAAATCAATTTTTGCAATTTTAGGTCCTAATGGAGCCGGAAAGAGTATGTTTCTGAAAAGTATAAACGGATTAATTGGGGTCAAGCCTGGAAAAATTAATTTTAATTCAAGAGAAATTAATGATCACATTAGAAAAGAGATAGCATTGGTATTTCAAAAGCCTACACTTTTAAGAAGGTCTGTTTTCGAGAATATGCAATTTGTTTTAGAGAAAAAAAATCAGCTATCTAATCTTGAAATTATGAAACTTTTACAAAGAGTAGGTTTAGGTACATTCAAGGACAAACCCGCTAGATTATTGTCAGGTGGAGAACAACAAAGATTATCTCTTGCAAGGGCTTTGTTAATTAATCCATCTCTATTACTTTTAGATGAGCCTACCGCCAATTTAGACCCTTATAGTTTAAATTTAATTGAAGAAATAATTTTAGATGAAAACAAAAAAGGTAAGACTATAATCTTAACTACACATGATATGGGCCAAGCAAAAAGATTAGCCAACGAAATACTTTTTTTTAATAAAGGTAAACTTCTTGAACAAACAAAGGCCATAAACTTCTTTAAAAAGCCAAAGACTAAAGAAGCTCAAAGTTATATAAATGGGAAAATTCTCTTATGAACTTTATTCACCCAGAATATTTTCAGCTAGATCTGTCCAGTATTGGGCGCCAATGGGTAAAAGCTCGTCATTAAAATCATAAAAGGGACTATGTAACTTTTCTGAGTTTGCTCCAGCGCCAAGCCATATATATGCTCCTGGTTTTTCTTCAAGCATATAAGAAAAATCTTCTGAACCCATTGTTGGAGTTTCTTTTAAATTAATTGAGTTGTCGCCAAAAGTTTTTTTAAAAATTTTAGAAGCAAGTTTAGCACATTCCTTGTTGTTTATAGTCGGCGGATATCCTGGACGAATTTCAATATTCAGTTCACAATTACTAATTGCACAAGTATTAGACGCAACCTTTTTTATTTTATCTAGCATTTCATTTCTATTTTTTTGATCTGTAGATCTAAGTGTTCCACCAATAGTTACAGTGTCAGGAATAACATTAAATGCAGATCCACCTTCAATTTTTGTTATAGATAAGACAGCACTTTTAAAAGGATCTAATTGTCTTGATATTAAACTTTGAAGTGCAGTGATAGTTAATCCAGCAGCTACCATAGGATCATTTGTATATTGAGGTTGTGCTGCATGTCCACCTTTACCTTTTACTTCTATTACAATTATGTCACCTCCAGCCATAGCAAAACCCTCATGGATAACTGCTTCACCAACTGGAATACCTGGCCAGTTATGAATTCCCCAAACACTATCGATTTTAAACTTCTTAAAAAGACCATCATTAATCATTGCTTTAGCCCCTGCATTACCTCCTTCTTCAGCGGGTTGAAAAACACAATAAACTTTTCCATAAAAATTTTTTGTTTCTGACAAATATTTTGCAGCTCCTAATAACATTGTAGAATGTCCGTCATGTCCACAAGCATGCATTGCTCCTTCATTTTTTGAAGAATATGGCAAATTAGTCTTTTCAGTCATTGGAAGTGCATCCATATCTGCACGAATCGCAATAGATTTTTCTTGTCCTTTATTTTCTTTTCCTTGAATAATTCCTACAACACCTGTTTTGCCAAATTCTTCAATTACTTCTATTCCAAAATCTTTTAATTTATTGGCTATAAATTTAGATGTAACTTTTTCTTGATATGCTATTTCTGGTTTCTCATGTATTTGATGTCTCCATTCAATCATTTCTGGAACTATATCTTTAATTTTTTGCTTGATATTCATTTTTACTACACTCAATAATATTTATACATTTTGAAAATAAGGAATTCATTTTGCTAGATACGATTTTAAACGTTGATGGAGAAGAAGGTCAATCTATTCCTTTAATAGTCGATTCTCCTCACAGTGGAGTTATTTATCCATCTGATTTTAATCATCAAGCTGAATTTTCAAAATTGAGACAAGCAGAAGACTCATATGTTGATGAATTATATAATTATGTTTCTGAAATAGGTGGTGTAATTCTAAATGCTAATTTTCCTAGATCTTATATAGATCTCAATAGAGCAGAAACTGATTTTCCAAGTGAAGAACTTATTGATTTTGACGTCAAGAAAGAAAAATTTTTATTCAACCCTACAATTAAGAGTGAATTAGGGATTGGTCTGATTTGGTTGCGCATTCCTCCAAATGGAGAGCCTATGTATGCAAATAAAATAAAATTTAGTGAATTCATTCACAGGGTTAAAAATTATCATAGACCTTATCATAAAACACTCAAAGAAATTATGAGTAGTACTTATCAAAGTTTTGGAAAGTTTTATCACATAAATGCTCATTCAATGCAAAACAAAGCCACAGCAATGTCAGATCAAGAAAAAGGTACTAGGAGACCAGATTTTGTTATTGGTGATAGAGATGGAACATCTTGTAAAAGAGAATTTACTGACCTTATTGTAGATTTTTTAAGAAGTTTAAACTACTCTGTTGATATTAATGATCCATATAAAGGTATGGAACTTACAGATGCTTATAGTGATCCTAAAACAAATAAGAATTCAGTCCAAATTGAAGTTAATAGAAGATTATATATGAATGAAATAACAAGAATAAAATCAGACAATTTTTATCTTTTAAAAACAAATATTGAAAGTTTGTTAAATGAGATTAAATCACAAATCAATAAAGGTGTTTTATGAATAAAAGTAAATTGAATACTAAAAATAAAATTCCTAAATCAGTAGTTGAAGTAAAAGATCTCAAAGTTCAATTTCAATTAAAAGATAAAGTTGTAAAAGCTGTTGATGGCATTTCTTTTAACATTAATAAAGGTGAGACTGTTGCAATAGTAGGTGAATCAGGCTCAGGTAAGTCAGTTACGGCGTTATCTTTAATGAGACTTACTGATTATTCTGGAGGTAAAATAGTTTCTGGTGAAATAAACCTTCAATCAAAAAACAATCTTAATCTAAATTTAACCCAGCTTGATCAAGAAAAAATGAGAGATATCAGAGGTAATGATATTTCAATGATTTTTCAAGAACCTATGACATCACTTAATCCAGTTTTTACTATTGGTATGCAAATTACTGAAACAATAATTAAGCATCAAGGTAAAACAAAAAAAGAAGCTTTTGAAATTGCACTTGAAATGATCAAGTTGGTAAGAATACCTGAACCAGAAAAAAGGTTAAATCAATATCCACATGAACTCTCAGGTGGAATGAGACAAAGAGTTATGATTGCAATGGCATTAAGTTGTAAGCCCTCATTATTAATTGCAGATGAACCAACAACAGCATTGGACGTAACAATACAAGCACAAATACTGGATTTGATAAAAATGTTACAAAGAGACATAGGTATGTCAGTAATGTTCATAACTCATGATATGGGAGTTGTTGCAGAGGTGGCTGACAAAGTCGTTGTTATGTTTGCAGGTAAAAAAGTTGAAGAAGGCACAGCTGTTGAAATATTTCAAAATCCTAAACATCCATACACTAGGTCTTTATTAGCAGCTGTCCCAAAACTTGGAAGTATGGTTGGTAAAAAACTGCCTGCAAAATTTATTAACCTTGATGTTAAATCTTCTGATGATCCCAAAAACAAAGAGAAAATTTCGACAAAAAAAGTTGTTGAAATGAAAGATACTGTTAATAGAACTTCTTCTCCACTGCTTGAAGTTAAAGGATTAACAACAAGGTTTTTGATCAAGCAAGACTTTGGAAGAGCAGGTGGAAATATTCATGCAGTTGAAAATATAAGTTTTACTTTGCAACCAGGCGAAACACTTGGATTAGTTGGTGAGAGTGGCTGTGGAAAATCTACAACTGGAAGAAGCATAATAGGATTAACTTCACCAACAAGAGGAAAAGTTTTTTTTGAAGGCGTAGACTTAACTGATTTGAATAACAAAGACATGATACAGTTTAGAAAAAAGATGCAAATGATTTTCCAAGATCCTTTTGCTTCTTTAAATCCAAGAATGACTGTAGGTCAAATTATTGCTGAACCAATTATAGTTCATGGATTAGAATCTAAGCTAGGATCTAATAGCAGGGTAATAAAACTTTTAAATCGTGTTGGACTTGATGAACAATACTACTCTAGATATCCACATGAACTCTCTGGAGGACAGAGACAAAGAATTGGAATAGCTAGAGCTTTAGCATTAGAACCTAAATTAATTATTGCTGATGAAGCAGTTTCAGCGCTAGATGTTTCTATTCAGGCTCAAGTAGTAAACTTGATGATGGAACTACAAGAAGAATTTGGTTTAACATATCTATTTATAAGTCACGATATGGCAGTAATTGAGAGAGTAAGTCATAGAATAGGAGTAATGTATCTGGGTGAAATAGTCGAAATTGGACTTAGAAGCCAAATTTTTGAAAATCCTCAACACCCTTACACAAAAAAATTGATGGCAGCAGTTCCAATTGCAGATCCAACCAAAAGAAAAAAGAAGTTAAACTTAATGAATGACGAAATTCCTAGTTTATTAAGACCAATAGGCTATGAACCTGAATATGTTCAAATGATTAAATTAGGAGAGGATCACTACGTTAAACCATTTGATGAAATGAAGGTTAGAAACTAAAAACTATGAATGATCCTAAATTAGATTATAAAAATGAATTTCCTGTTGAATTAGTTAATCCTGACATTTCTCCTTACAAAAGATCTAACACAGGTATTGACTATGTTATTACATTAGATAGTGGTTTAAGTGGTCCACATGTATTTATATCATCAATTGTACATGGTAATGAACCTTGTGGGGCACTTGCTATAGATTGGTTTCTTAAAAATAATTATAGGCCATTAAGTGGAAAATTAACTCTAGGTTTTATGAATATTGAGGCTTATTTAGCATTTGATCCTCTTAATCCAAATAGAACAAGATGGGTTGAAGAGGATTTTAATAGATTATGGGCAGAAGGTGTTCTAGAAGATCCCAAAAGAAAAAGAACTAGTGAATTTTTAAGAGCTAATGAAGTTAAAAACATTGTCTCTCAAGTCGATTATTTGTTGGATATACATTCAATGCAAAAACCTTGCATACCTCTTATGATGGCTGGAATGTTAAATAAAGGTATTGATTTCGCTCGCGATGTAGGCATGCAAATGCCAATAATATCTGATTCCGGACATAATGAAGGAATGAGAATGAGAGACTATTTAGGTTTTTCTAATAAAGAAAGTCAAAAAAATGCACTTCTAGTTGAATGTGGGCAACATTGGGCCAAGTCGTCTGAAATTGTTGCAATTGAGACTATGATAAGATTTTTACGAACCACTTCAATAATGGATGAAAATTTTGCAGATGATTTTATCTATAAAAATAGAGCATTAAACTTTCAAAACGATGTTTATAAAGTTGGGAAAATTATAACTATCAAAAGTAAAAATTTTAAATTTGATCAAGATTGGCAAGGTTTTGAAACCTTAAAAAAGGGAGTATTGATTGGGAAAGATGATAATAAAGAAGTATATGCTCCTTTCGAAGAGACTATTTTAATTATGCCTTCCAAACGATTATTTCCAGGTAAAACAGCAGTAAGACTTGCGTATAAATTAAGTGATTATTATTAGAAATTTTAGTGAAGCCTTGGGTTAAACATATCCCGCAGATGATCTCCAACTAAATTTATAGAAGCGACAGTTATAAGTAATGCAACCCCAGGAAATATACTAATCCAAAAGTCACCACTATACATATATTCAAAACCATTTCCAATTAGTAGACCCAAAGATGGTTCTGTTATGGGAAGGCCTAAACCTAAAAAACTTAGTGTGGCTTCTAAAGAAATTGCGTGTGCTGTTTGCAAAGTACCAACAACAATTAATGGAGCCATACAGTTAGGTAATATATGTTTAAACATTATTCGTGTGTTTCCAAATGCTAAACATCTAGCAGCATCAACATATTCTTTATTTATTTCAACTAGAGCACTCGATCGAGCTGTTCTTGCATAATATGCCCACTGAACCAAAATCAGTGCAATTATAGTTTTTTCTACGCCTTTACCAAATGCTGCGAGAATAATTAAAGCAACTAAAATAGATGGAAAACTAAGTTGAATGTCAACAATTCTCATAATAATTGACTCGTACCTACCTCCAAAAAAAGCAGCTGAAATTCCAAAAAATGAACCAATTATTAATGCAAAAATACCTGAAAGAACACCAACTCCTAAACTTACTCGCAATCCATAAAATATAGCTGAAACCATATCCCTGCCAGCACCATCAGTTCCAAGTAAAAAATAATTACCAGAAAAATCTTCAGAAAATGGTGGTAATCTACTATTCATAATGCTGACAGTATTGAGATCGTAAGGATCAGTTGGCGACACTAAAGGTGCAAATATAGCTACAAATAGGATAAGTAAAAAAATAAAAAAAGCTACAAGAGCAACTTTGTTTGAAGAAAAATCCTTACAGAATTCAACAAATTTTCTTAATTTTGGACTCATTGATGATTCCCCTTAATTCTTACTCTAGGATCTAAAAATGTATAAAGGATATCGACAATTAAGTTTAAAAATACAAAAAATGTTACAATGATCATTAAGTATGCCACAATAACTGGTCGATCAAGATTATAGATTGAGTCAATTATTAACTTTCCCATACCAGGCCATGCAAATACAGTTTCTGTAACTGTTGAGAAAGCAATTAATGATCCGAATTCTAGACCAACAACTGTAACGATTGGAATTAAAATATTTTTTAAAACATGAATTAATACCACTCTTTTTTCTGAGATTCCTTTTGATCTAGCAAATGTAATATAATCTTGAAGAATTATTTCTCTTGTTCCTGCTCGCGTCAAACGTATGACTGAAGAAATTTTAAATAATGCTAAATTTAATGCAGGTAAGAAAACATGAGATAATCCATTAAGAGTAAACAAAGAACTATTTATACCCATAAAGGTTCCAATTTCCCCTCTGCCAGTAGATGGAAGCCATCCAAGTTGGACCGCAAATATCATTATAAATATAATCCCAACCCAAAATGTTGGCATTGAAAAACCTAAGATAGATCCTGCCATAATAACTTTACTTGGTTTGCTGTCAGGATTATATCCAGCATATATACCTAATGGGATTGCTATAATTAGAGATATAAATAATGAGAACAAGGCAAGTTCTAGTGTTGCAGGCATTCTTTGGATAATAAGTTTTAGAGCGGGTTCACCAAAAATAAATGAGTCTCCCAAATCCCCTTTAAATGCATTTATTAAAAAATACCAATATTGTTCTGTCACGGGTCTATCAAGACCAAGTTCTCTTATTACTCTTTCCACCTCTGCTTGATCAGCTTCAGGATTAATAAGCATTTCCACAGGGTCGCCTACAAGATTAACTCCTCCAAAAACCAATAGGGACATAATAAATAATACAAGCACACTTTGAGCAAATCTTGTGAAAATAAATGCAGTCATTTTGTAATCTTTTAAAAGAAGAACTAGAGCAAATTTGCTCTAGTTCACTAATTTTGAGTTATTTACAATTTAAATATGTAGCTATTGTTCTTTCATCTGTTCTTGGAGTATAGCTGCAGCCAGATTTAGCGGCCCATGTATTCATTTGATAATGAACTGGAATAACACCGTAGTTTTTACCTACTGATATTTCAGTAGCCTCAGCTAATAGTTTGCCTCTGGCGTCTGAGTCCACTGTTCCAAGAGCTTTTTGAATTAGCTTATCAACAACTGGATCAGAATGTCTTCCTCTATTTGCTCTCCCCATACCAATAGACTTATCATAAGTGTGTAATAAAGCTCTTAATGGAGATGATGCTTCTCCTGAACCAGCACCCCAACCAAGGACCATAAAGCTAAATTCAGGGCTCTTATTTGGACCACCTCTTGATGCTCTTTTGAAGTAAACAGCTTTTGGCATTGTTTCAACTTTTGCTTTAATTCCAATTCTTGAAAACATTTGAGCTAACGCTTCAGCAATCTTAGCATCATTGATATATCTGTCATTTGGACCGTGAATAGTCATCTCAAAACCATCTCCATATCCAGCGTCTGCTAATAATTTTTTTGCAGCTGCAGGGTCATACGCATCAGGTTTCATTTTATCAGAAACACCATGGAACCCAGCTGGTAATAATTGGCCTGCCTTGACAGCAATACCTTCCATCACTTTTGAAACCATTGCATCACGGTTTATTGCTAAAGATAGAGCTTTTCTAACTCTAACATCCATCAATGGATTTTTGATTTTACCACCACCAATTGCTTTTATGTGTGGAGAATCTTCTCTGAATTGATCCATATGAAGATAGATTACTCTATTTGAAGGTCCACTATTTAATTTAATAGTTGGATTTTTTTTCATTTTAGCAACATTTAATGGAGGCACGTTATCTATAAAATCTACGTCTTTAGCAAGCAAAGCTGCGATTCTTGCTGGTCCTGACTTGATTGGCTTAAATAATACATTTTTATATTTAGGCATACCAGTACCTGCTCCGTGATAATTTTCGTTAGCTTTTAACACTATTTTGTCTCCTGGGACCCACTCTACAAACTTATAGGGACCAGTACCAATTGCTGCTTTACCACTATTATAGTCAGCTGTGGTTGCGCCTTCCCCATTTTTCTTTGATATAATCTTAACTGTCATAATATCATTTGGCATTAATGGATAGGGTTTCTTTGTTTTTATGTGAATTGTATGACTATCAATTTTAATAAACTCTTTCCCCTTTAAATAAGTGCCAAAACCCGATGGAGATTTAGGAACATTTTGTGCTCTTTGAGCCGTAAAGAGAACATCGTCTGCAGTAAAATCACTTCCGTCATGAAACTTTACACCTTTTCTTAGTTTAAATTCCCAAGTGGTATCATTGATTGGTTTCCATGAAGTGGCCAAATCTGGATAATGTTGTTGATTTTCATCTGACCCAACTAATGTTCCATAAATATGGGTTGCAAAAGCGTTATTAGGACCAAGATTATGATAATGTGGATCAATAGAGCTAGGCTCTGATTTTAATCCAACAGTGAGATCTTTTGCCAAGGCTACACTTGATAAAAGACAACTTATTAAAATAATAAAAAGTCTATTGATTAATTTCATTTTACTCTCCTACAATAATCTAAAAAAACATTGAATTAAAAATTACATAGAGTCAAAAGATAAAATAAGTTTAAGTTAATAATTATTTCTTTTTGTTTTTATAAGCTCAAAAATAAAATTACAGGAGAAGAAAATTGAATTATTTAGAAATTTTGGATCAACTTCCAAAATTAAAAGTTTATAAAGACAAAGAATACAATCTGAATATATCTTATAGGTTTCAAAAATTTGATGATGAATTACCTATCTTGTTTCTTCATGGCTTCAACGGAAATAGTAAAAGTTGGGCTTATCAATTTTTATATTTCAAGAACAAAAGATCAGTAATTGCAATTGATGCCCCTGGCTTTGGAAAATCAGATTCGGCAGATTTTACAATGTATATGATTGCTAAACTAGTTATCAATTTATTGAATAATCTCGGAATTAAAAAGTTAGATCTTGTTGGACATTCAATGGGCGGGATGTTAGCTCAAATTATTTCAGCAGAGTTTGGCGAGATTGTAAATAGAGTAGTTTTATCTTGTACTCATAAAGGCTATGCTTTGCCACCATTAAGTCCTTTAAGGCAAGCTTATAGTCAAAGACTTGAAGATAGAAAAAAACTTTCTGATGAAGCATTCGGTCAATTAAGAATAAAAAAAATGTTACCTGATTTAGAGAATGGAGAAATCTTTAGTTTTTTATCTGCTATAAGTAAAGAAATAACAGAAGCTTCAATTAAATGTGGTGGTATGGCAATGCAGCAACTTGATACTTCAAAATATTTATTAAAACTTAATCAACCATGTCTTATTTTAAAAGGTTCAAAAGATATAGTTGTTTCTAGTGAACGTTCCAATAATTTAGAAAAATCTTTACCTCATGCAAAAGTAATAGAAATATCAAATGTAGGTCATGCACCATATTGTGAGGATGCATCTAGTTTTAATAAAGCTATAGAAGTTTTTTTTAATTAATGAATGCATTATCAAATAAATCATTTAGTTTATATTTTTATAGCAATACTATTGCTCTTTTAGGACTTTGGATACAAAAAATTGGGGTTGGTTGGCTAACCTGGGAAATTACACAATCAACTTTTTGGACAAGTTTCGTTACTTTAGCTCTTATGGCTCCCGCGGGATTATTGGGACCTTTTTTTGCAGTCTTTGCTGAAAATTGGAACATGAGAATTGCGAGTATTATTTTAAAAACCTTAATGTTGCTTGTTGGTATACTTATTTGGTTTTTACAATTTTTAGATCAACATACTTTGTTTACACTTGCTTTTTTATCTATTTTACAAGGCTTATTAAGTGCATGCTATCATCCAGTTAGGTTGGTTTTTGTTTCTATTGTTGTTCCAAAAAATTTACTTGCGAGTGCAGTTGGATTAAATTCTGCATCTTTTAATGGTTCTCGAGTTGTTGGTCCTGCTTTTGCAGGAGGCTCAATAGCCTTTTTCAATCTCGAAACAACGTTTCTTCTAGCTGCAATTTCTTACATACCCTTAATTCCAATTTTATGTTATATGCCTCTCAGAAAAAGAATAAAAGATAACAAACCTGAAGGAAATTTTTTCTCAAGACTAATAGAAGGTGGGAAATTCGCTCTAAAAACTCCAATAATCGCGAAAGGATTATTCATTGTTTTGATTAGTGCTTTTTTTGTGAGGGGAATGCTTGAAATTCAACCTACAATTGCAGGAGAAATTTTAAAGCAAGGTAGTTTTGGGCTATCTTTAATAACAACCACGGCTGGCATAGGGGCTTTAATTGCATCTATTTGGATAGGAGTTAGAAAAAGTGACAAAATTAAAATTGAAACTAAATTAGTTCCAATTCTGTTTCTTGGATTATTCGTAAGTTGCATTATAGGTTTTATTTCAAATGTTTACATAATGGCTGTTGCATTTACTGTTGTTGGTTTTACGACAACTATTGTTGGTATTGGGACGCAAACAATTATTCAACTTGAAGTTGAAGAATTTTATAGGGCAAGAGTTTTAACATGGTGGTCAAGTGTTTCTTTTGGATCATTAACTATCGGCGGTATAATTTTAGGATTTGCAGGTGAGTATATTCCGCTAAATATTGGTCTTATAATAATGCCAATTGTTGGCTATATTTTATTTAAAATAGTTTTATTATATCAGTTCAAAAATAAATTTATTTAAGTGACTTTAACTTCGCTTCTCTTTTAAAAATATAAATACCAGAAATAGTTATTATTAAACCACCTAAAATTGTAGTAAATACAGGATGTGAATTCCATATCAGATAATCAAATATAATAGCCCATACAATACCAGTATAATTAAATGGGCTTACAATCGAAGCTGGCGCTTTTTGTAATGCGTAAGTCATTAATAATTGTGTTAAAAAAGCTGACACACCCAACCCAACAAATAAAGCAATAACTCTTAATGAGGGTTCCTTCCACAAAAATGGTTGGAAAAAAGAAGTTATAACAAAACTAACCAACATAAAGTAAAAAACTGTTTTCACTGGATGTTCTGTAGTACCCAGTAATCTTAAGAAAATAATAGTAGTTGACCACATTAAAGTTCCAATTAGAGCGTAGATTGAAGCAACAGCTATAGTGCCGGTAGGATTAATTGCAATAATTACTCCACCAAATCCAATTAAAATTGCCAACCATCTACGCCAGCCTATTAGTTCGTTGAGAAAGATTATTGCAAAAATACATGAAAAGATTGGCACAGCTTGAGATATTACTGTGACATCTGCGACGGGTAATCTTTGAAAAGCTAAAAAAAACATTATGTTTCCTGTAAGTCCAGCTAGACTTCTAAAAAAATGAAGATAAGGCTTATCTGTCTTTAAAAATTTTATTCCTCCTAGTTTGTAAATCAGAGGTAATAAGAGAATTATTACAACCATGGCTCTGGCAAATGTGATCTGTACAGCGTGATATTCAATGCCTACTAATTTAGCTTGAACACTCATAATAGTTACGCAAAAAACAGCCATTATCATTGCTAGGATTGCTTTAAAATTGTTAGAAGTAGTTTTATAAAAGGTTACTAAATTCAATTTAATTTATTTCTTCATGTCTGTAAGTTTTTGACATTCTCTTAAAAAGAAAAAACATAAAAATGCTGAGAAGAAAGGATATAATGCAGAAATTCTAATAGTTGTAATTAAGTCATAACCAAGATCTATTGATATTGCGAATGGCATTGCACCAATTGATGCCCCGACAACTAATATCATTTGACCTGTGCCTTGAATGCTTCCAACATGTAGTCGTCCAAAATACCTTGGCCAGATATAGCCAAATAATGATAGATTAAAACCATTATTAATTCCAAAAATGATCGCATAAATCATAGAAAAAGTAGTGTTACTCGCAAAGGTTATAGATAATAGTGAGGCAGTGGTTACTAGTAAAGCAATTCCAATAACATTATGAGTTTCAAATCTATCTAAAATTTTGCCTGCAATAGGAATAAAGAAAATCATTGAAGCCATTGTTGGTATGAATAGTGCAGCTGCTGTACTACTTGCCATTCCAAAGTATTGACTTAAAATTGTAACTTGAAAAAAATGAAGCGCAGTTACTAATGAAGATATAGAAAAAAATGAGAATGCAAGTATATAGAAGCTTTTTTCCTTTAGGGCTTCTTCTAGATTGAGACCAAAAATTTCTTTATTATTTTTAGTTTTTTTATTATTTTCTAAAATTCCATCTGGTTTAATGCTTACATCTTCAGGTTTATCTATTGCTAAGAAAATCAGTGCTGGTAACATTATTAACCATGTAGATAAGCCTATAATGACCCATGCCATTCTCCATCCATAATTTGTAATTAAAAAGTCAGAAATAAAAGGATGTAAACCCATGGAAATAGCAAACCCTAAACCCATCAATCCTAGTGCAAATCCTCTTTTCTTATCAAACCATTGAGTTATAATATTCGCAGAACCAAGCATCAAAGAACCTTGCCCAAAAAATCTTAAAAATCCAAATGCAACGGCCAACATTAGAAAGTTTGAGGCAGCTCCAAAAATCATACATCCAACTCCAAGAAGGATGACAGTATAAATTAAAATTTTTCTAGGCCCGTGTTTATCAACTAATCTTCCCATTTTTGGAAGTAGAAAAGCAGCAAATAGAGTTGCTATCATATATGCAGTAGTAATTGATGTACTAGAAATTTTAAGATCTTGAGAAATTACTGGTAAAAAAGGACTAAAGGTATGCGATTGTCCAGCTCCGCTTGTAAAAATACCAAGACTCCCGATCCCAACGATTACCCAACCGTAGAAAAATTTATCTTTTGTAGCTTCAAAAACTTTTTTGTTAACAAAGAACATATTAATGATTTACTTCATTTGTTAACTAATTTACAAGGAATTTATATTTTATTTTTTAATTGCATTTACGTACATATCAAGTACATCAGTCAAAGATCTTTTTTCATCAACTGTTTCTCTAGTTTCTTTAGCAATTGGTGTTCTATTAGCTAACAACATTATATCTGCCGCACCCTCGTGAAACTTTGAGGTTATACCTGAATCAGAAAAAGTAGTTGCGATTTCATACATTTCTCCCTCCCATCTTGCTGCATCTAGAGGAATTCTCGGGACCATTCGTTCCATTGCTGATAATATATCAGGTTTGCTATATTCTAATTCAGCAAAATATTCAGAAGTAAGACCAAGTTTATGAGCTGTTGTTAAAACTGCTGCATGAAGGGCAAAAGTACCTTTTGTTGCACTAGCATAAACCATTTTCATAGCAGAAGCTTTGCCAATTTCTTTACCTAAATCTTTAATCTGAAAGCCTTTATTATCAAGGATTTTTACAGGATCTGTATTGGGCCCAGATACGTACAACCTTGTTTGTCCTTTTTCAACTATTGGGTTTAACCCTATAATTCCTGCATCAATAAAATTACAAAATTTGGATGAGATTACTTTATCTATTTTTTGTGATGTTTTAGGTGAAATGGCATTGCAGTCAACGTAAGTAACTTTTTTTTTATTTTCTAAGATTACTTTATTAACTTGCTCTGCTTGCTCCAAAGCAACTTCTGGTGGAAGAATAGATAAAATTATATCAGAATAATTTACAATATTTTTGATTGAACCTACGTTTTCTATTCCAGCTGAATCAGAGAGTTTTTTTGTCCTATTACTTCTGCCATCAATAGCAGATATCACGGAAAGATTATTATCTAAAAAAACCTTGCCACAACCATGCCCCATATCTCCTGGCATTAAAATTCCAATAGTTTTCTTTGACATAATCTCTCCAAATTTAAATAAAATTTATTACTTCTTCATCGGGCCACCATTTTTTTCCCAATCTGGAATACCACCAACATTAAGAACATTCTTATATCCCATTTCAATAAGTGTTTTCCCAGCTAATGCTGCCTGACCACCAACTCCACAAACAAGTATTATTTCGGAATCTTTCTTCAAGCTTTTATTATAAAGAGGAGTAGCTTCATCAGCCACAAATTCAATTAAACCTCTTGGTATTTCTAGACCATCAAGAATAGTACCAGTTTTTTTTATATCTGAACTATCCCTAACATCTATAAAAATTGCTGATTTTGATTTGTGTTTTTCTATTGCGTCTTTTACATCAATTTTCTTAACAACCTCATTAGCTTCTTGTAAGTAATCTTTTGCAGTTTTCATTTTTATCTCCGAAGTAATTTAATTCAATAGTCCTATAAACTGTGGCTGAGTAACGGATGTAGTCATCCAACAATTTTTACAATTTTGATCAAGCTTTGCTCTTTCTAAAACCCAACTTAAATTGTATCGTTTATTATCATATGCGTCTACATCAACTGAATATTTTGCCATCTCTTGATTTTCATCTAGTAATCTTATTTTGAATTTAGTTGAATTCAATAATATTTTGTAGGAAGTATCAGAAATCATTCTTTTAAAATTATCAAAAGGGCCAGTATATTTTTTATTTTCTGGATGAGCAAATAGCCAACATTGATATATACCAGAATCATTGATTTTTGAATTTGTCTGAAGAGAATTCATTTGAAGTTCTAAAACTTCTACAGACGAGAAAATATCATTCGGCAAAACATCACTATAAGCTTTATTAATTTTTACTAATATCAAAAACAACGTTGTAATTATAAAATACTTCATGGTTAACCTAGAAAAGTTGTATAGAGTATATATATAATCTCTATTCAATAATTTTAAATGGAGAGAAATTTGAAATATAAAAATTCATTAACAAAAGTTTTATATCTTACGACAATATTCATCACTAGTGTATTTTTTAGCTACAGTTCATTAGCTGCTGGAGGAGGTGGTGATGACAAAAAAAAAGTTACTGTAAAATCAAGTGAATATTATAAAGCTGTAAAATTAATAAAAGAAAAATCATATGACGCTGCAATTCAAAATCTCCTAAAGGCTGAAAAAAATAATAAAACTGATGCTGACATATATAATTATTTAGGCTTTTCTTATAGAAAAACTGGTAACCTTGAAAAAGCTTCTCAATACTATAACAAAGCCCTTGAAATTTCACCAAAACATAAAGGCGCTCTTGAATATCAAGGAGAAATGTTTCTTACCCAAGGAAACTTGAAAAAAGCTCAAGAAAATTTAAAGAAACTTCAAAAAATTTGTTTTCTTGGTTGCGAAGAGGAAAAAATGTTAAAAGAATCTATTATGAAGTATAATAAAGGGCAAAAGAGTAGTTATTAGTCTTTAGCTAAAAGATAAGGGAGAAAAAAGAATGAGACAATTTGATGAGTTATCCCTCCCAGAATTAGTAAATAAAGTAGAAGACGGAAGTTTAATTGGTATTCCAGCTGATTATTCTGGTGTTCCAATGAAATTTACTAAAGAATTAATTAAACGAGGTGTAAAAAATTTAAAATTATATTGCCTCCCATTAACAACTATTCAAGGTGATATGTTAATAGGGAGTGGTTGCGTTTCTGAAATTGAAGCTGCTGCAGTTACCTTGGGAGAGTTTGGCTTGGCACCAAGATTTTCTGAAGCTGTGGAATCAGGTGAAATATTAATAAAAGATTCTACATGCCCAGCATTGCATGCTCAACTTCAAGCAACTGAAAAATCTGTTCCATTTATGCCTCTAAGAGGCGTAATTGGCTCTGATATACAAAAATACAGAAACGATTGGCAAGTTATAGAAAATCCAATGAAATCTTCAGGTAACAAGAATGAGCCAATCTTGTTACTTCCTGCGGTCCAGTTAGATGTATTAATATTTCATGCACCTTGCGTGGACAAAAATGGGAATATTCAAATTGGAAGAAGACGTGAATTGGCAACTCTTGTACATGCCTCAAAAAAGGTATTTGTAACAACTGAACAAATTCTAGATATTGATTTTTTTGATGACGAATTATCTGCGGCGACTTGCCTGTCAGCGTTATATGTTGATGGAATATCGGTTGTTGAAAATGGAGCGTGGCCATGCGCTTTACCTGGAGTTTATGGTCCAGATAATGATGAAATCAAAAAGTACTCTATTGCTGCAAAGACACAAAAAGGCTTTGATGATTATATGAAAAGTTACTTATCTAATTGACTTAAAGGTTAAATTTTTTGATTGAACTTAAGAGAGAAGAGTTATTAATTAGTCAATTAGCAGATTTGCTTGTTAATGATAAACATATAGCTGTAGGTGCGGCATCACCAATTCCTGGTGCAGCATCTTTGTTAGTAAAAGAAGAAGCTAAACTTCTAAACAATAGAATAAGAGTTACAATATTACATTCAAATAAATATAACAATTTTACTGATGGCGCTAGAGAACTTTTTGATTGCGCTGCTCAGGGTAGAATAGATACTTTCTTTTTAGGAGGTGTTCAAATTGATGGTGCGGCTAATATAAATTTAGTAGGTACTGGAAGTTATGAAAAAATACAAAAAAGATTTCCAGGTTCATTTGGATCTGCGTTGATGTATTTTGTAGTTCCACAAATTATTTTATTTAGAGAAGAACATTCACCAAGAACTTTAGTTGATAAAGTAGACTTTATTTCTGCACCTGGATTTTCTGATGAGAATATCTACAGACCTGGAGGACCAAAATTTCTATTAACGAATAGAGCTCTATTCAAATTTGATAAACAAAAGAAATGTTTCTGTCTTTTAAAAATTCATAATAATGAAAGCGTAGAAAATATAATTAAACTTACAGGATTTAAATTTGACGTTGATGATAAAATAACAAATATGTCTATTCCAGATAAAACTCGTATAGATATATTAAGAAATAAGATTTCTTATATGGTCTCAGAATTTTATCCTGAGTTTGCAGATAGGATTTGGGGTGTCTAACTCATAATGAGAAGACCTGTATTATTATTATTTATTTTAATTAGTACTTTTTTACTATCTTATATATATCTTCAAGAAATTTTCAATTTGGATAAATTAAAGGAACATATTACTTTTTTGAAAATGTGGGTTAAAGAAGAAATTTATATATCAAGAATTTCATTTTTTACTTTATATGTAATATTTTCAGGTTTATCTTTCCCTTTTGTTCCTACTATCTTGACCATTGCCGCTGGAGCCTTGTTTGGAATTATTGAAGGTGTAATTATAGTTTCCTTTGCCTCTACAATTGGGGCATGTATTTGTTTTCTATTATCGAGGTATCTTTTAAAAGATTTCATTAATAATAAGTTTGAAAAAACAAAAGTAATTATAGACTATAAATTTAGCAAAAATGGTATTTATTATCTTCTAAGTCTTAGATTATTACCTACTATTTCTTTTGTATTAATAAATTTAATTATGGGAGTGTTACCTATTTCGCTTTTTAGATTTTACTATATAAGTCAATTAGGAATGCTTCCTGCAACAGTAATTTATGTAAATGCTGGCTCAGAAATCTCGAAAGTTAATAGCATTAATGACATTATGTCATTTACACTAATAGTAAGTTTTATATTAGTAGCTACTCTTCCAATTTTGATAAAGTTTTTAATAAATTATTTTATCAAGCTAAATAATGTTTAAGTGTTTTTTCTGTTTTGCACTAAATTTTGAACAACTTGTGGATCAGCCAGTGTCGATACGTCACCTAACTCTTCATGTTCATTTGCAGCTATTTTCCTTAATATTCGTCTCATTATTTTACCTGACCTTGTTTTAGGAAGACCTGGAGCAAATTGAATTAAATCTGGTGTAGCAATTGGACCTATTTCTTTTCTTACCCATTGTTTTAATTCTGTCAATAATTCTTCTGATGTTTTTACGCCAATATTCACAGTAACGTAGGCATAAATGCCTTGACCCTTAATTTCATGCGGGTAACCAACAACTGCTGCTTCAGCTACATCTGTGTGAGCGACTAGAGCAGACTCTACTTCTGCTGTACCCATCCTGTGACCAGATACATTTATTACATCATCAACTCTTCCTGTTATCCAATAATATCCGTCTTCATCTCTTCTACATCCATCACCAGAAAAGTATCTTCCGGGAAAAGTTGAAAAATATGTATCTATAAAACGTTGGTGGTCGCCAAAAACTGTCCTCATTTGACCTGGCCAAGACATGTTAATACATAGATTTCCTTCAGTGGCTCCAGTTAATTCTTTGTTCTCACTGTCAACAATGACTGGCAATATTCCAAAAAAAGGTTTTGTGGCAGAACCTGGTTTTGTATCAGTGGCTCCTGGTAAAGGAGTGATTAATATCCCTCCAGTTTCAGTTTGCCACCAAGTGTCCACTACTGGACACCTTCCATCACCAACAACATTGTTATACCAATTCCATGCTTCTGGATTAATTGGTTCTCCAACACTACCTAAAATTCTTAGGCTGTCTCGTTTTGTTTTTTTTACTGGTTCACTGCCTTCAGCCATCAATGCTCTTATTGCTGTAGGAGCAGTGTAGAATATATTAACTTTATGTTTATCCACTATTTCCCAGAATCTACTTACAGTAGGGTAGTTTGGTACACCCTCAAACATTAATGTAGTAGCGCCATTTGATAATGGCCCATAAACTATATAAGAATGTCCTGTTACCCAGCCTACATCTGCAGTACACCAATAAATTTCATTTTCTTGAAAATCAAAAACATAATGATGCGTCATAGAAGCATAAACCATATATCCTCCAGTTGTATGAAGAACTCCTTTAGGTTTACCTGTCGATCCTGAGGTGTATAATATAAACATTGGATCTTCGGCATTTATTTCAGCAGGTGGACAATTAGCTGATGCCTTTTCCATTTCTTCATGATACCAAACATCTTGGCCCTCAATCCAATTAATTTTAGCTCCTGTTCTTTTAACTACAATTGTAGTTTTACACATTTTAGCTTTTGATATAGCCTCATCAGTATTAGATTTTAAAGGTATCGTTTTTCCTCCTCTTATACCCTCATCCGCAGTAATAATTATTGTTGAATTACAATCCTCAATTCTTCCAGCTAGAGCGTCTGGAGAAAAACCACCAAAGACAACTGAATGAATAGCTCCTATTCTAGTACATGCTAACATTGCAACCGTTGCTTCTGGGATCATTGGCATGTAGATTGTTATTCGATCACCTTTTTTTGCACCAGCATTTAATAATACATTAGAAAATTTACATACCTGTTCATGGAGTTCATTATAGCTAATATGTTTGGACTCATTTGGGTCGTCACCTTCCCAAATAATTGCTGTATTATTACCTTTGGTTTTTAGATGTCTGTCTAAACAATTATAACTAGCGTTTAGTGTTCCATCCTCATACCATCTGATATGAAGATCTTCTTTATTATAGGACACATCCCTAATTTTTGTGTAGGGCTTCATCCAGTCGATTCTTTTACCATGTTTTTCCCAAAATTTTTCAGGAGAAGTAATAGATTCTTCATACATTCTTTCATATTCAGCTTTATTTGCATGAGAATTTTTAATTATGTCAGAGGATGGTACATATAAATCCTTATTAGTCATTTTCTAATCCTTTTATATTTTTATAGATTATTTTCTAAAATTAAATCAGCTTTTTCAATATCTTTAATTTCAAAAACCTTTTTAACAATATCTAATGAGAAACCTCTTCTTGAGAGTGCTCCATACCATTTATTTTTTAATTCAAATTCATCAATTTTATGTTCTAAGTTCCTTTTATAATATATGCCTATATTCTTTTTCTTAATAAAAGTTATTGCTGCAATCATTTCTGCGTTTTCATGGTCCTCATCTACTGTATTAATAGCAAATTTAATTATATCGTTTGATATTCCTTTTTCACTTAATTTTGCATAAATAAATCTTTCTGATCCACCTTGACGTCTTATTGTACGAATTTTTGTTTCAGCAAAACGCTTATCATCAATGAATTTGGCTAATATCATCTCATTTTTTAAATTTCTTATTATTTTAATCTTATCTAAGTTATTTGCATCAACTTTTAAATTAGATAGTTTTCGTTTCATTGTGTTTTCAAATTGGTGCACTGAAACTTCATATCGAGCCAAATAAGACATTGCAGATTTTCTCATTTTCTTCATTATTTTTTCTTCTTCATTCATGCGAAAATTCATTTATCTTAATTAAATATAATTACTAATTAATATATATAGATTATAAAAATTATAAATATTTATATTAATGGAGAAAAATTTTTGAAAAATACAAATTTTAAACTTGGTGTTAAAAGAGAAATTGGAAAGGTAAATTGGACGGGTTTATTCACTTTATACATTAAAGAAGTAAAGAGGTTTACGAATGTTTTCTTGCAAACTATTACAGCTCCAATGGTAACCACTTTACTCTTTGTAATTGTATTTTCAATTGCGATTGATAGAAATGCTGGTTTTTATCAGGTTCCATTCATAACTTTCTTAGTTCCAGGATTAATCATGATGAGTGTTATCCAAAATTCTTTTGCTAATGTTTCTTCAGCCTTTATGACCGCAAAGGTTCAAGGATCTATAGTCGATCTATTAATGTCTCCTTTAGGGCCCATAGAAATTTTAATTGCCCATACTTTAGCTGGTGTTACCAGAGGGTTATGTGTTTTTACAGCTTCTTTTTCATTATTATGGATTATAGGAATTATTGATTTACCGAAATATTTTATTTGGATGATGTTATACTTAATTCAAGGAGGCATAACATTAGCAATAATAGGGATGCTTGCTGGGATTTGGGCTCAAAAATTTGATCAATTGTCAATTATTTCAAATTTTGTAATTCAACCACTAGCATTTTTATCTGGCACTTTTTATTCAATAGAAAGACTTCCTGAATCTCTAAAAATTTTAGCTTATAGTAATCCTATTTTTTATGCTATTGATGGGTTAAGGTTTAGTTTTATTGGATTAAGTGATGCGTCTCCTATATTGGGAAGTTCAGTTTTACTTTGTTGTAACTTTGCACTAAGTATATTTGCTTGGTATATACTAAAAACAGGTTATAGACTTAGGTCCTAGTTAAAATAATTTTGGAAATCTAAAATGAATAAAATTCAAAAAATTGCTGGTGTTTTATCAAGTCAAGAAATTTTAGAATTGATCAATAAAAACGTAATTACCAGTGAAAATGGCATTGAAAAAGATCTAATACAACCGGCTTCTATTGATTTAAGATTAGGTATAAAAGCATGGAGAGTGCCAGCCTCCTTTCTTCCAGGTAAGGGAAATAAAGTATCTAGTAGATTAAAAGATCTAGCTATGCACGAATTCAGTCTAATAGATGGTGCTGTTTTAGAATGTGGATGCGTGTATATCGTCAAGTTGTTAGAGAATGTAAGTCTTAGTGATAATTTAACAGGGATTGCAAATCCAAAAAGTTCTACTGGAAGACTTGACGTTTTCACAAGGTTAATTGTTGATGGTGCATTGGAATTTGAACAAATTCCAGCTGGATATCAGGGACCTTTATATGCAGAAATATCTCCTAGGACATTTTCTGTTTTAGTAAGAACTGGTTCACGACTTAATCAATTAAGATTAAGAAGAGGACAGGCATTTACTTCAGATAAAGAAATGGAAATATTGCAAGAACATGTTGGATTGGTTAGAAATCAAGATAATATTAATCTTCCTGATAAAATTCAAAATGGTGTTCCTTTATCTGTAGATTTAGTTGGTGAAAATGGCTTGATTGGCTACAAAGCAAGAAAACATTCTATGCTTATAGACATCGATAAACCAAATTATTATAAACGTGAATTGTTTTGGGAAAAAATAACTGTAGAAGATCTTTTATACCAAGGTGGTGATTTTCAAAATAAAAACAATCAAGGAAGTTTAATACTCAGCCCTGATGCATTCTACATATTAGCTAGTAAAGAATACGTTTCTGTTCCGTCAAAGTATGCTGCAGAGATGAGAGCCTATGATACCAAGGTTGGTGAATTTAGAGCTCATTATGCTGGTTTTTTTGACCCTGGATTTGGCTGGACAGAACTTGGTGCTTCTAAAACCAAAGCAGTATTGGAGGTAAGATCTCATGATGTACCTTTTTTAATAGAACAAGACCAGACAGTCTGTAGACTTGTTTATGAACCAATGGCAAGTGTGCCAAGCATCTTGTATGGTGAAGCTGGAAGCTCAAATAATTATCAAGCTCAAGGACTAAAATTAGCTAAGCATTTTATTTAAAATTTCTTATTTATTTCTTTTTAATTATTATTGTATATTCTTATAAATTTATGGAAGTTTTAGTATGACAATAAGCCCATCTATAATGACAACATATGGAAGAATTGATATAGCCTTTACGCATGGTGAGGGTAGTTATTTATACTCTGAAGATGGAAAAAAATATTTAGATTACGCAAGTGGTATTGCTGTTAATGCATTTGGACATTGTCATCCAAAGTTGGTGGAGGCTTTAAAAGATCAAGCTTCGAAATTATGGCATACATCTAATCTTTACAGGATTCCAGAACAAGAAATTGTTGCAGAAAAACTTGTAAAAAATTCATGTGTAGATAGAGTCTTCTTCTGTAATTCTGGTGCTGAAGCAACTGAAGGGGCTGTTAAAGTTGCTAGAAGGTTTGCATGGGCAAACGGTGAAAAAGATAGGACAGAAATTATTTGTGCTACTGGAGCTTTTCATGGTCGTACTTTAGCAATGTTGGCTGCAAATGATAGACCATTATTTAGAGAAGGTTTCGGACCATCTGCCCAAGGCTTTACACATGTTGAATGGGGAGATATTGAAAGTTTAAAAAATAAAATAGGTAAACATGTTGCGGCTATTTTACTAGAACCAGTTCAAGGAGAAGGTGGTGCCAGAAAAGCTCCTAAAGGCTACCTTAAATTGCTGCAAGATATTGCCAATGAAAATGGATCTTTGTTGATTTCAGATGAAGTGCAAATTGGAATGGGTAGGTCAGGAACTCTTTTTGCTTATCAACAAGAAAATATTGAACCAGATATAATAGCGTTAGCTAAGGGTCTTGGTGGGGGGTTCCCAGTAGGAGCTGTTATGGCAAAAGCTAAAGTAGGTGACGCAATGATACCAGGTACTCATGGCAGTACATTTGGAGGTAATCCTTTAGCTATGCGATCCGCCAATGCTGTTTTGGATCTTTTATTAGAGGATGATTTTCTCACAACCTTAAGAAAAAATATTACTTACTTTGATAATAAAATGGATGCCTTAATAAATGAGGACGATAGGGTATCTCCAGTAATATTATCTAAAAAAGGCTCAGGAATGTTAAGGGGCTTTCATTTAACAGAAAATATTGCTGCAGGTGATTTTGGAAATATATCAAGAGATAAAGGTTTATTGCTAGTAGGTGCTGCAGAAAATACTATTAGATTACTTCCACCACTTAATACTTCTAAAGAAGAAATAGACCAAGCTTTTGAAATTTTAAGTGAAGTTGTTAAAGAAATTAAAAAAAACTAAAATATTATGCCTAATTTTATTGATTTAAAGGATCTAAATAAAGATCAACTTATTGACTTAATTTCATTGTCTTTAAAATGGAAAAACAATAATTGTGCTCAATTTATGAAAGATAAAAACGTTGTTCTTATCTTTGAAAAACCTTCTTTAAGAACTCGAATATCTTTTGAAGTAGGAATAAATCAATTAGGTGGAAACAGCTATCTTTTGAATGAAAAAGAAATGCAATTAGGTGAAAGAGAGACTGTTGAGGATGCTGCTAGAGTGTTAGAACGATATGCAGACATGGTGATCATAAGATGCTTTGGACATGATCAGTTAATAAAGTATGCAAATATTTCTGAGGTTCCTGTAATTAATGCTCTTACAGATTTTAGTCATCCTTGCCAAGTTGTAGCAGATTTAATTACTATAAAAGAACATATAAAAGATTTTGAAAATAAAAAGATTACCTGGTTTGGTGATTGTAATAACGTTTTACAAAGCTGGATAGAGGCTTCTGGTTTACTAAATTTTGAATTAATCATAGCTTGTCCAAAGGGTGTAAAACCAGATGCGAAAACAATATCATGGGCTCTTGAAAGAAATCATAATATTTCTATTACACATAATCCTCAAGAAGCCGCAGAAGGTGCTAACTGTATTATTACTGATACATGGAGATCAATGGGTGACAAAAGTCCATTTCCTGAAGATCAATTCATACCATTTCAAGTAAATAAAAAAATAATGGAATTAGCAGATAAGAATGCCATCTTTATGCATTGTCTACCCGCTTACCGAAATAAAGAGGTAAGTTCTGAAGTGCTAGAAGGAAGTCAATCTGTTGTGTTTGATGAAGCTGAGAATAGATTACATGCACATAAAGCAATCATGCAATTTTGTTTTAATAATAAATTTGAGTAACTTATATTACTAAAATGACTTTGAATAATAACGTAATTCCATTCCAATTAGGTAACAATTCTGTCAGAGGCAATATAGTAAGACTTCAAACTGTTGTTTCTGAAATAGTAAAGCGCCATGAATATCCAACAAATGTGGAAAGTTTATTTGCTGATACACTTACTATTACCGCATGTTTAGGGTCTAGAATGAAGCATGATGGTGTTTTTACTATTCAAGCTAAAGGTATAGGAGACGTTCACACTTTATTTTCTGACATAACAAGTGATGGATTCCTTAGGGGTTACGTTGGTCTAAATGCAGATTTTACGAATACAGAGAGTAACTTAAATTCTTTAATGGGTTCAGGACATATTTCATTCACTTTAGATCAGGGGAAACATACTAAAAGATATCAAGGTATTGTTTCTCTTGAAGAACCAAGCATATCTAAAACAACAGAACTTTACTTTAATAATTCTGAACAGTTAGAAACAAAATTTCTTACTTTTAATTATTTTGATATTGAAAAAAATAATAGAAAAAACTTATTTTCTGCAGGACTTATAATGCTGCAAAAAATGCCTTTTAAAAATAGCTTTGATGAGGAAAGCAATGAAGAGATTTGGCAAAATTCATTGAATTTTTTGTCAACATTAGGTAAAGAAGAGTTTTTATCAACTAATCTTACCTCAGAAGAAATACTTTATAGATTATTCAATGAGCTAGAAATCACAGTATATGATGAAATCATTATCCAAGACCAATGTAGGTGCTCTGAAGAAAAGATAAAATTTGCTATTAAAAATTTAAGCAAAAAAGAATTGAGAGATATTGCAGATGAAAACGGAAATGTGAAAGTTGTCTGTGAGTTTTGTAAATCAGAAAGAATATTCCCTAGTTAAATTTATAATCAATTCTTCCAAAATAATGGTGAGAACATAACTAAAATCGCAAAAATTTCTAGGCGACCTAATATCATTCCTGCACATAAAATCAATTTTCCTAGATCTGGGATCGATTGATATGATCCTGATGGACCAATTATATCTCCTAATCCAGGACCAACATTTCCAATAGCTGAAGCTGCGCCTGAAATTGCAGTAACAAAGTCAAGTCCTAATCCGCCTAACAAGCTAGCAATTACTGCAAAAGAAATTATATATAAAAAGAAAAAACCCATTACAGACTCAGCCACATTTTCTGGGATTGGTTTTTGGTTGTAATAAGAAACTACTATTGCATGTGGCCTTATAAGTTTAGAAACTTGCGCTTTTGCGTTTGCTATCAAAACTTGTATTCTTGCCATTCTTAAACCACAAGTCGTTGATCCAGCACAACCTCCTACAAACATAAGAATTAGTAAAATAGTTGTAGGAAACCCCCCCCAATTACTAAAATTAGACGTCCCAAAACCAGTACCAGTAATTATTGAAACAACATTGAAGGAAGCTAGCCTCAAAGCATCAAGATATGGCATATTATTAAAACTCAAATACAAAGATATGATCAAAACCACAAACAAAACCATAGTCAAAAATAGTTTAACTTGATCATCCTTAATAAGATTTTTTAAACCATTTTTGGATAAAGTTAAATAATGAACAAATGGAAGAGATCCA
Source organism: uncultured SAR116 cluster alpha proteobacterium (assembly GCA_902589185.1). Taxonomy (GTDB): domain Bacteria; phylum Pseudomonadota; class Alphaproteobacteria; order Puniceispirillales; family Marisalimonadaceae; genus Marisalimonas. The sequence continues at coordinate 13,589 of CACIRZ010000002.1, read as the reverse complement.
ACTAACATTCCAAAAATAATAATTATTTCAATGGTTGAAGAATTAAACGCTGCTAATGATTCAGACTTTGTTGAGTATCCCCCAGTTGCAAGAGTTGTCATTGCATGTGCAATTGAATCAAACATTGGCATTCCAGCTCCCCATAACATTAATGCCCATATAACAGTTAAAGTTATATAAACAATACTTATACCTGCAGCAAAGCTTGCTGCCTTTGGAACTACTTTATCAGGAGTTTCATATGACTCAGTTTTAAAGAGTTGCATACCACCAATTGATAACATTGGTAAAACTGCTAAGGCCATAACAATTATGCCTACACCACCAAGCCATTGAAGAAGGGCTCGCCAAATTAAAATTCCATGAGACTTTGCTTCTAACTTTTCAATTACAGTTGCACCTGTAGTTGTTATTCCAGATGTTGATTCAAAAAAAGCGTCAACAAAGCTCATTTCAATATTTGATAGTAAAAATGGCAATGATCCAAATAAAGCGATTGAGATCCATGCACTATTAGTTAATAAAAATGCTTGCCTTAATTCTAAATGTTCAGTTGCACTTCCTTTGTTTGAAAAGAAAAGTATTAATCCCACAAATAATGTAGATATTGAAGATCCTATAAATGCTGGCCAGTTTTCACTACCATAGAACCAATCTACAAATGCAGGCACTAACATAAATAAAGAAAGTATGCATAACAACATTCCTATGAGATAGATTATGGGTGCAAATTTCATGATTTATTCTGTAAGCTTTTTTAAAGATTATTTTATTAAAATTTCCTTAAGATGCCATTTTCAAAAATCTATCTTGTAAATTTGAATCTTCTAAAAAACAACCACTAAATAGATTAGTTGTCATTGTAACATCATTTTTCAAAACACCTCTAGTGCTCATACAGTGATGTTCTGCATCAATAAATACTGCAGTTCCTTTAGGGAGTAGAGTTTTATCTATACAATTTAATATTTGTGCGGTCATAGTCTCTTGAGTTTGAAGTCTTTTAGCATAAAGATCTAAAACTCTTGCTAGTTTTGATATTCCAACAACTCTTTTGTCTGGATAATAACCTATAGATGCTCTTCCAATTATTGGGACCATATGATGTTCACAATGACTTTCAAAATTTATATTTTTTAACAAAACAATATCGTTATACCCCTCTATATCTTCAAAAGTTTTAGATAAAAATATTTCAGGATCTTGACTATAACCTGCATAAAATTCGTTAAATGATTTTATTACTCTTTTAGGGGTTTCTAATAGGCCTTCTCTTTCAGGATCTTCACCAATATAGCGTATTAGTGTTTTAACAGCCTCTTCGGCCTCCGCTTTTGAAATAATTTTATTATCTTGATTATCAATGATAATATTTGAAGCATTAATAGACGAATTCATAGTGCACCCTTTATTATTATAATTTATTCTTAACGAATAATATTATTTAAGCAACGTATTATTAGTAATTATTAAAAGGTTTAGATTATAATTATCTCATAAATGTATTTAGATCTATAGGTTTTTCATTACTTATCATTTTATCAGTTTCATCATGAGTAACTATCAAACAAGGTATTTTACTTTCCTTTACTTTATCAATAACAAAGTTTCTGAATGTATTTCTGTGCTCAGTGTCTAAAGACGAAAAAGGTTCATCAAGTAATAACACCTCTGGTTCTGATAATACTGCTCTAAGACAAGCTATTCTAGCTTTTTGACCTCCTGAAAGAGTATATGGGTATCTTTTTTGAAAGCCCTCCATATTAGCTTTTTTTAAATTTTCATCTATTAAAAATAATTTTTCTTTTGATTTTAGCTTTCTATTCATTCCAAAATATATATTTTGTTCGACTGTCAAATGAGGAAATAAAGCACCGTCTTGCAGTAAAAGTCCAATTTTTCTTTTTTCGATTGGAGTATTATTCAAAATTTTCCCATTTAAAATTATTTCACCTTCAAATGATAAGTTATCTTCAGTAGTGCCTGCTATAACGTTAATTAAAGAAGATTTTCCAACTCCACTTTTACCAAAAACGCATAAAATATTACCATTATTTATCTTTAGATTAAGATTTTTGATAAACGGTTTTTCTTTTGGAGAATTCCATTTCAATGATATGTTAATTAGTTCAAGCAAAGTCAAATAACCTAAAGTTAAAACCATAAAATAAATAAATGATAAAAGAAATTTTAAAAATAAAAAATGCGTTTAATTTCAGTAAAAGTAATAGTTCTATTAAGAACAAACAGCCTAAAGATTTTGAGTCTTTTAGAAAATTTTTGGATCTAGCTAGAACTGAAATGGACAAAAATGGACTATTTGATTGGAAATTAGATCTAGATCATGCAAAAGTAAGAGCAGGCGCATGTTTTTTTAGAGAGAAAAAAATCTCGTTTTCAAGGAATTTCATTAGAAATTCAAATGAGTCAGAAATTTATGACACAATTCTTCATGAAATAGCTCATGCCCTTGTCGGTCCTAAGCATGGTCATGACATCGTATGGAAAAAAATGGCTAAAAAGCTAGGGTGCTCAGCAAAGAGGTGTCATACTTTAGAATTTTCAGATTATAAATGGATAAGGTATTGTGAAAATTTTTGTTGGGAACAAAAAACACATAGGCGAAAATTAAATTTAATTTGTAGAAAATGTGGAGCCTCTGTTTGCTATAAGAAAAATATTTAGAAATTATTTAATTTCTTCTAATTCAATAAGAGTTCCTGAAAAATCTGATGGTTGCAAAAAAATTACGGGGTTTCCATGAGCTCCAATCTTTGGGCTACCATCACCTAAAATTGTTGCTCCTACTTCTTTAAGTTTTTTTGAGGCAGATTTTAGATTACTAACCTCATAACAAATATGATGCATACCTCCATTGGGATTTTTTGTAAGAAACTTACTAATTGGACTATTCTCACTCAACGGTTCTAGAAGTTCAACTTTTGTGTTCGGTGATTCTATAAATACAACTTTAACTCCATGTTCAGGTAAAATTTGAGGTTTGCTAACATTAGCACCTAGGGCCTTTTGCCACATATCAGAGGCTTTTGTTATATTAGGAACAGCAATAGCAATATGATTAAGTCTCCCGATATTTGAATAGAATTCTTCCATAGATTACTCCAAAACAAACTAAATTTTCTTAAACAAGTTATATTTAATTTTAATAATTTTCAATTATCATAGTTTGATTATTACTAGTTAATTTTATCAAATTTTGCTAAATATTACTTTTTAGTGTCTTCTGAAGGAGAAATGTTATCAAGAAATCAAGTAGAGAAATAATTTCTGAATTACAGTCAAGAAGAGAAAAAGCGCGGCTTGGTGGTGGAATAAAAAGAACAGAAAAACAACATTCACTTGGGAAACTTACTGCAAGAGAAAGAATAAATACTCTTTTAGATGATGGTTCATTTGAAGAAACTGATATGTTTGTTATCCATCGAATAAGAGATTTTGGAATGGATGGGAATACTATTCCAGGTGATGGTGTTATCACAGGATCTGGAAAAGTTAATGGCAAATTAGTCTATATTTATGCTCAGGATTTTACTGTTTTTGGTGGTTCGTTATCATCAGATCACGCAAAAAAAATTGTAAAAATAATGAAACTAGCAATACAAAACAAAGCACCTATCGTTGGCTTGAATGATAGTGGAGGAGCAAGGATTCAAGAAGGCGTTGAATCTTTAGGTGGTTACGCTGATGTTTTTTTGCAGAATGCTTTAGCTTCTGGTGTAGTCCCACAAATTTCTATGATTATGGGACCGTGTGCTGGAGGAGCTGTTTACTCTCCAGCTATGACGGATTTCACATTCATGGTCAAAGAAACAAGTTATATGTTTGTCACAGGCCCTGATGTAGTTAAAACTGTCACCTCCGAAGAAGTTACCGCAGAAGAACTGGGTGGAGCTGAAACTCATACAACAATTTCTTCAGTAGCAGACGGATCATTTAATAATGATATTGAAGCTTTAAATGCATTAAGAAAATTTCTCAGTTTTTTGCCATCTAGTAATAAATACAAATATATGACAAGAAAAACTGATGACCCAAAAAAAAGAATTTCTTTAGCATTAGATACTTTGATACCTGAAAATCCAAACTTACCGTATGATATGAAAGAACTTATTGTATCAATAGCTGATGAATATGATTTCTTTGAGTTGCAAGAAAATTTTGCAAAAAATATTCTTATTGGTTTTATAAGGTTAGATGGACAAACTATTGGGGTTGTAGCAAATCAACCTATGGTTTTAGCAGGTTGTTTGGACAATGATTCTAGTAGAAAAGCAGCAAGATTTGTAAGATTTTGTGATGCTTTCAATATTCCCATACTTACATTAGTAGATGTACCAGGTTTTATGCCAGGAACTGCTCAAGAGTATGGTGGTATAATTAAGCATGGAGCAAAACTTTTATTTGCATATGCAGAAGCTACAACGCCAAAGGTCACTCTTATTACTAGAAAAGCATATGGTGGAGCATATGATGTCATGAGCTCAAAACATTTAAGAGGAGATGCTAACTATGCCTGGCCTACTGCTGAAATTGCAGTAATGGGAGCGAAAGGAGCAGTAGAAATTCTTTTCCGAAATGAACTAAATGACTCAAAAAAAATAGAAGCTAGAACATTAGAATATGAGGAAAGATTTGCAAATCCATTTATAGCTGCAGAAAGGGGTTTCTTAGATGATGTTATTATACCTAGTAATTCCAGATTTAGGTTGATACAAGCATTTTCTAAATTAAAAAATAAGACACAAAAGAATCCAGATAAAAAATTTGGAAATATTCCACTTTAATTATAATAGAAGTATAAAATGTTTAAAAAAATTTTAATTGCAAATCGTGGAGAAATAGCTTGTAGAATAATCAAAACTGCAAAAAAAATGAAGATTAAAACTGTCGCAGTTTTTTCAGATTCTGACAGGTATGCAGAACATGTTCGTTTAGCAGATGAAGCAGTTTATCTAGGACCATCTCCAGCTTCAGAGAGTTATCTTAGAGCCGATTTGATAATAAAAGCGTGTAAAGAAAAAAAATGTGATGCCTTACATCCAGGGTATGGATTTTTATCCGAAAACTCTAGTTTCCCAGAATCTTTAAGTAAAGCTGGAATTACTTTTATTGGCCCTTCAAAATCAGCAATAGCATCAATGGGTGATAAGATTGAATCTAAAAAAATTGCTAAGTCAGCAAATGTTAATACTGTTCCCGGTCATATTGGAATAATAAAGAATAAAAATGAAGCAATAAAGATTGCAGATGAAATAGGCTATCCGGTAATGATAAAGGCTAGTGCGGGCGGCGGCGGCAAAGGTATGCGAATTGCATTTTCAAGTGATGAGGTAGAAGATAATTTTGAAAGAGCTTCGAGTGAGGCTCTTAAGAGTTTTGGCGACAAACGTATTTTTATAGAAAAATTTATCACCGAACCAAGACATATTGAAATACAAGTATTAGCAGATAATTTTGGCAATGTAATTTATTTAGGTGAGAGAGAATGTTCTATTCAAAGAAGAAACCAAAAGGTAATTGAAGAGGCCCCTTCACCTTTTTTAGATAAACAAACAAGAAAACAGATGGGTGATCAAGCCGTTCAATTGTCAAAAAAAGTTAATTATAGTAGCGCTGGTACAGTTGAATTTATAGTTGATAAAGATAAAAATTTTTATTTTTTAGAGATGAACACACGTCTTCAAGTTGAGCACCCTGTGACTGAATTAATCACAGGGATAGATTTAGTAGAGCAGATGATTAACATAGCATATGGAAAAAAACTAGAAATTACCCAAAATGACGTTCATTTAAATGGTTCAGCAATTGAAACTAGAATATATGCAGAAAATCCCTATAAAAATTTTCTACCCTCGATTGGAAGATTGACTAAATATAATTCACCTAAAGAAACGCAACATCTGGATGGCACAATTACTAGAAATGATACTGGAGTTAGAGAAGGTGATGATATATCAATGTTCTATGATCCTATGATTGCAAAATTATGTTCTTGGGGGAAAACACGTGATTTATCTATTAATAGAATGGAATCTGACTTAGACAACTTTTTACTTGAAGGGATAGATCATAATATATCCTTTCTTTCAGCTATTTTATCAAATAAAAGATTTAAATCTGGCGATATAAACACTGCATTTATAGAAGAGGAATTTAGAGAAGGATTTCAAGGAATAATTCCAAACAAGAAATTGGAATGGACCCTAGGATCTTTAATTTTAGCATATCATATATGTGAAATTTCAAAAAATTTTGAAGTTTTTGAAAATGATCAGATTTCTGATGAGTGGGAAGTTTATCTTCATTACAAGCAATCCCCACAAAATCCATCAAAATTGAAATATATGATAAATAAAGATAATTTAAATTTGCCTTTTGTTTGTATTAAGCCATTGCAAAATCAAACAACAAAGGGTCTGATTGATGATTTTTTTACAATTGAAGTACACCAAGATTTTATAAAAAAATTAGTTACATTCAAAATAAACTCACAAGATCCATCAAATGACCCTCAAAATATTCAATGTAGATTAAATAGCAAAAATACTTATATCGAGTTTCAATATAGAGGAATTACAATGTCGGTAAATGTGTTTCCAAAACACGTAGCTGATTATCATAAATATATGAAACCAATAAAAAACTTTGATAAATCAAATCTATTAATCTGCCCAATGCCAGGAAAATTAATTAAAATACTAGTGAAAGAAAATCAGATCATTGAAGAAGGGCAATCCTTATGTGTTGTAGAGGCAATGAAAATGGAGAATACATTAGTTGCTCCAAAACAATGCACTATTAAAAAAATCAATTATAAAGAAGGTGACACGTTATCTGTTGATCAAGTCATTATGGAGTTTTCATTTAAATAAAAATTATAAAAGTAAGAGATTTGTATGGAGAAAAAAGATAATTTAGAAAACTGGAAGAAAAACGCTATTAATGAGTTAAAAACTCCAAATGTTGATAATATCTTCATTAACACACCAGAAGGAATTAATATAAAGCCATTATACACTTCAGAAGACAATGAAAATATTAGTCATCTTGATAGCTATCCTGGTGAACCTCCATTTTTAAGAGGCCCTAAAGCCACAATGTATACAGGTAGACCTTGGACAATTCGGCAATATGCTGGTTTTTCAACAGCTTCAGAATCGAATAAATTTTATAAAAAAAATCTGGCCTCTGGACAAAAAGGTTTGTCAGTCGCTTTTGATCTAGCAACTCACAGGGGCTACGATTCAGATCATGAGAGGGTATATGGAGATGTAGGCAAAGCTGGTGTCGCTATAGATAGTGTAGAGGATATGAAAATTCTTTTTGATGGTATTCCTCTTGATAAAATGTCGGTATCAATGACAATGAATGGAGCAGTTCTTCCTGTGTTAGCAGGTTATATAGTTGCTGCACAAGAACAAGGTGTAAGTACAAGAGAACTTAGCGGAACTATACAGAATGACATACTTAAAGAATTCATGGTTAGGAACACTTATATTTACCCCCCAGAACCGTCTATGAGAATTGTCTCTGATATTATCAATTTTACATCAAAAGAAATGCCAAAATTTAATTCTATATCTATTTCAGGGTATCATATGCAGGAGGCAGGTGCCTCTCTCGTTCAAGAATTAGCTTTTACCATTGCAGATGGATTAGAATACATAAGAGCAGCAACAAAAAGTGGGTTATTGGTTGATGATTTTGCACCTAGATTATCCTTTTTCTTTGCTATAGGAATGAATTTTTTTATGGAAGCTGCTAAATTGAGAGCAGCAAGATATTTATGGTCACAATGGACAAAAAAGTTGTTTAATTGTCAAAACCCAAAATCACAAATGCTAAGGACTCATTGTCAAACGTCTGGGGCAAGTTTACAAGAGCAAGATCCTTACAATAATATTATTAGAACTACTATTGAAGCTCTAGCGGCTACTTTAGGGGGGACACAATCTTTACATACAAATTCATTTGATGAAGCAATAGGTTTGCCCACTGAATTTTCTGCTAAAATAGCCAGAAACACTCAATTAATCCTTCAACATGAAACCGGTATTACAGATACAGTGGATCCACTTGCAGGTAGTTATTTTGTTGAGAGTATGACAAAAGAGTTAATTGATAAATCTAACGAATTAATTGAAAAAATCGAAGAAATGGGAGGTATGACTGTAGCTGTAATTAATGGTTTTCCAAAATCTGAAATAGAAATTTCTGCGACAAAACGTCAAGCAAAAATTGATTCTGGAGAACAAGTAATTGTAGGAGTGAACAAATATAAATCAGATGAAAAAGAAAAGGTAGACGTTTTAGATATTGATAATAAAGCAGTTCGTGAAGAGCAAATTAAAAAATTAAATGAAATAAAACAAGCTAGAAATTCTAAAGAAGTCAACAAAGCATTACAAAACTTAAAACAAGCTGCAAAAGAAAATATAGGTAACTTATTAGATTTGACAATTGTTGCAATTAAAGCAAGAGCAACAGTTGGAGAGGTGTCTTATGCTCTAGAAGAAGTCTATGGTCGTTATGGAGTAAAACAAGATATAATTAAAGATGTATACAAAAGTTCTTATCAAAATGAAGAAGACTTTAAAGAGGTGGATATTGCTCTATCCAATTTTAAAAATATTGCAGGTGAAAATCCAAAAATTTTTATGGCTAAACTTGGACAAGATGGTCATGACAGAGGAGCAAAAGTAATTGCTTCTGCTTTTACAGATATTGGTTTCTCAGTCGAGATTGGTACTTTGTTTCAAACTCCTAAGGAGGCTGTTGATCTTGCTATAGATTTAGGAGTGCACGTCATTGGTATATCCTCTCTAGCAGCGGGTCATAAAACATTGATACCTGAATTAATAGATGAACTTAAAAAAAGACAAGCTGATGATATTCTTGTAGTTTGTGGTGGTGTAATCCCTGCACAAGATTATCAATTTTTATATGATGCCGGTGTTGCAGCTATCTTTGGACCTGGTACACCTATTCCTGATGCTGCATCAACAACTATAAATAAAGCAGCCGAACAATTAATGAGAATGCATAATTTTAGAAAAGCCAGAACAAAATAATTGTTATTTTTTTGGGGAGGAAGGTAAATTTGGGAAATTACAAAAAAATTTATGATAATTGGCAAAAAAACCCAAAAACATTTTGGAAAGAACAATCTGAAAATATTGATTGGGAAAAAAATCCTGGAAAGATATTAGATGATGACAACAAGCCATTTTATAAATGGTATCCAGATGGAAGTTTAAACACATGTTTCAATGCTATCGACAGACACGTTATAAATGGGAGAGGCGAACAAGATGCAATATTGTATGACAGTCCTGTCACAAATACAAAAAAGAAAATTACCTATTCAGAACTTAAATATCAAGTTTCCATTTTTGCTGGAGCGCTTAAAAAATTAGGTGTTCTAAAGGGGGATCGTGTAATCATTTATATGCCAATGATACCTGAAGCGTTGGTGGCCATGCTAGCTTGTTCTAGACTAGGAGCAATTCACTCTGTAGTATTTGGTGGTTTTGCTTCAAATGAACTAGCCGTAAGAATTGATGATTGTAAGCCAAAAATAATAGTGTCTGCATCGTGTGGGCATGAGCCAAATAGAATTGTTGAATATAAACCCTTGCTTGACAACGCAATTAAAATTGCCAGTCATCAAGTAGAAAGATGTATAATTTATCAACGTGAAGCCCTAAATGTTGAGCTTATTCCAGGCCAAGATATAGATTGGAATGAGGTTGTTAAAGATGTTTCATTGGCTGATCCTGTTGAAGTACAAGCAAACGACCCTTTGTATATTTTATATACATCAGGAACAACTGGAAAACCTAAAGGAGTTGTTAGGGATAATGGAGGACATGCGGTGTCTCTAAAATGGTCAATGAAAAATATATATAATGTAGAACCTGGGGATGTTTATTGGGCTGCTTCGGATATTGGATGGGTAGTTGGTCATTCTTATATCGTTTATGCACCTTTGCTTCATGGTTGCACGACAATTTTATTTGAAGGGAAACCTGTTGGGACACCAGATTCTGGGACATTTTGGAGAATTATTTCTGAGTATAAGGTCAAGGTATTATTTACAGCTCCAACAGCTCTAAGAGCTGTCAAGAGAGATGATCCAAATGGTAAGTTTATTAAAAAATTTGATTTAACATCCTTGCAGTCTCTATTTCTTGCTGGAGAAAGAGCTGATCCTGATACCGTGTTGTGGCTGGAAAAAAAATTAAATATTCCTATAATTGATCATTGGTGGCAAACAGAAACTGGATGGCCTGTTGCTGCAAACCCTTTAGGTATAGAATCGCTTCCAATTAAAATTGGTTCCCCCACTTTAGCTATGCCAGGATATGATGTTAGGGTTTTATCAGAAGATGGCAATGAGGTTCCAAAAGGAACATTAGGAGCAATTTCAATAAAATTACCTTTGCCACCGGGATCTTTACCTAGTTTGTGGAATGCAGATGATAGATTTATAGAATCTTATTTATCAACTTTTGAAGGTTTTTATGAAACAGGAGACGCAGGTTATCAAGACGAGGACGGTTATTTATACATTATGTCAAGAACTGATGATGTAATAAATGTAGCAGGTCATAGGCTTTCAACAGGCGCAATGGAAGAAACTTTATCTAATCATGTAGATGTAGCTGAATGTGCAGTTGTTGGTGTTTCAGATGATTTAAAAGGACAAGTACCATTAGGATTGATATGCTTGAATAAAGGATGTAATAAAACTCATGAGGATGTGTGTAAAGAAGTTGTAGATTTAGTTCGAAATGAAATAGGCCCAGTTGCTGCATTTAAATCAGTTGCTGTTGTTTCTGCACTTCCAAAGACTAGATCGGGAAAAATTTTAAGAGCCACTATAAGAAAAATAGCTGATAAAGTTGATTGGGAAATGCCTGCCACAGTAGACAATCCACAAGTTTTTAAAGAAATTGAAGAAGCTTTAAAACCATTAGGTTATTAATTTTAACTTTATGAAACTTTCATAATAAATTTTCCAACATGATCTCCTTTTTCAAGAGCCTTATGTGCTTCACTAGCATCGCTTAATAGAAATTCTCTTTGAATTATTGGTTTAATTTTACCTTTGTCTAAATGTTCCCAAACATTTTTAAATAAACTATTTACATATTCTGTTTTTTTTGTTGATGGTTGAGGCCTCAATGTTGATCCAGTTATTGTTTGTCTTTTTATCATTATATTTGCAAAATTAACTTCATCCTTAATACCACCTTGGACGGCAATAATAACTAGTCTTCCATTAATACTTAAACATTTTAAATTTCTTGAAATATAGGGTCCTGCAACCATATCCAAAATAACATCTACACCCTGTTTATTTGTAAGCTGATTTATTTCTTTCTCAAATTCTTTTGTTTTATAGTTAAAACATTTTATAGCTCCTAGTTTTTCTACGACCTGACATTTTTCATCACTTCCAGCAGTTGCATAAACTTTAGCACCAAAGTGTTTAGCCAATTGAATTGCAGTTGTACCTATACCACTTGCACCACCATGAATTAGGACTTTTTCATTCTTTTGTAATTTCCCTCTCATAAATAAATTGCTCCAAACTGTTATAAAAGTTTCTGGTATACATGCAGCTTGCGCCATCGAATAGCCCTTAGGTAATGGCATACAGTGACCTTCTTCTACAGCAACATATTCGGCATATCCACCACCATGACAAAGAGCGCAAACTTTATCGCCAACATTAAATTTTACACTTGAACCTTTTTTTTCAACCACTATTCCAGAAACTTCTAAACCGGGTAAGTCTGATGCATCTTCAGGTACTTTGTAATTACCTTGTCTTTGCAAAATGTCTGGTCTATTAACACCAGCAAACGATACTTTAATTAAAATTTGATTATTGGAAATTTGAGGAATTGGTCTAATGCAAAGTTTTAAATTATCAGCTGCCCCAAATTCTTCTATTTCTATAGCTTGCATGTTTTTTGGTATGTTTAAAAATTCTTTTTTCACTTTTATCTCCTAAATTAATCTAATTGCCAAAATTCCGTCTTATTTTGTCAAACTATAGCCATTTAATAATGAAATAAGCTATAATATAAAAGAGGAGAAACAAAATGATATTTTTTATTGCAGTTTATTCAGTTCTAGCCCTTGAACAACCACACGTTAAAGAATTCCTAGTTGAGGCCTCTAAATCTGGCCCAATTAAATATAGTTTTGTAAAACCAAAAGAATGTTTATCTGGCAAATTAAAAGATAGTTACGTATTAGCTCAAAATGGTAAAGTTGTTTTAAAACAAGTTTCCAAGGACGGATCAATAGGTCCAGTTTGTATTAAATAATCGTTTATTTGGAGTTCTCAATCATTTTTTTAACTCTAAGTCTAAGAGCATTCAATTTAATGAAACCTTCTGCATCTGAATGATTATAATCAGCTGTTCCTTCTTCAAAAGTTACTAAGCTCTCGCTATATAAAGAAAATGGTGATTTTCTCCCAGTAATTATAACATTACCTTTGTAAAGTTTTGCTCGCACAGTACCAGACACATTCTTCTGAGATTTATTAATTGCTGATTGCAACATTTCTCTTTCAGGAGAAAACCAGAAACCATTATATATTAAAGAAGCATATTTTGGCATTAACTCATCTTTAAGATGTGCAGCACCTCTGTCTAAAGTTATAGACTCAATTGCTCTTCGCATATAGAAGAGAATTGTACCACCTGGTGTTTCATAAACACCTCTGGATTTCATGCCAACAAACCTATTTTCAACTAAATCTATTCTTCCTATGCCATTTTCGCCTCCCAAAATATTTAACTGATGTAACATTTTGGCAGGAGATAAATCTTTCCCATTTAAACTTACTGGATCACCATTCAAAAACTCTAATGTGATTTCTGTTGGTTTGTTTGGAGCGTCAAACGGTGACTTTGTTCTGGAATAAATAAACTCTTCGGGTTCAACCCAAGGGTCTTCAAGAATTTTTCCTTCAGCTGATATGTGTAATAAGTTTGCGTCAACACTAAAAGGTGCTTCACCTCTTTTATCTTTGGGAACTTTTATTTGATTTTCTTCTGCGTATTTAATCAGGTTTGTCCTGCTGGATAAATTCCATTCTCTCCATGGGGAAATTACTTTAATATTTGGTTGTAAGCTATAGTAACCCAATTCAAATCTTACTTGATCATTCCCCTTACCTGTAGCTCCATGTGATACAGCATCAGAACCCGTTAAATTAGCAATTTCAATTTGTCTTTTAGCTATGAGAGGTCTAGCTATAGATGTACCTAGTAGATAAATACCTTCATATAGAGCATTTGCTCTAAACATAGGAAAAACAAAATCTCTAACAAATTCTTCTTTTAGATCATCAATGAAAATTTCTTTTACACCTAATAATTCAGCTTTTTTTCTTGCAGGCTCTACTTCTTCACCTTGACCAATGTCAGCTGTGAAAGTTACCACCTCACATTGATAATTATCTTGCAACCATTTTAGAATAACTGATGTATCCAGTCCTCCAGAATAAGCTAAAACTATTTTTTTTATTTTAGAATTTTCATTTA
>CACIRZ010000001.1 GCA_902589185.1 uncultured SAR116 cluster alpha proteobacterium | reverse complement strand
AATTTTAGAGGGATATGTCAATATTGAAACAAAGGATGGATTAAAACTGAATAGACTAGGTATGGGGGAGATATTTGGAGAGAGCTCCATTTTACTCAATGTTCCAAGAACCGTAACTGCTAAAGTATGTACTCAAAAATTAGTTACAAAAATAATACCTAAATCTTACTTTAAAGAAATCATTAAATCTAATGTCATTTTGGGAGCTTTAATAAGAAAGACTCAACTGAGGCTCTTAGATTCAAATAAACAAAGTAACGAATTAGCCAATGAAATTTCTAATCTTTTGGATCAGTTAGACTCAAAGAACCCGCCTAAGAAAAATGAACTTGAAGAGAGAATGAAAAAAATTAGAACAAAAATTAATGTAATTAAGAATCCTGTAGATGATTAAATTTTAATTTAAACTAAACTCTTTATAATTATTATTTTTAATGTTTTCACATACATCTCTATATCTGGGGAGTCCGCCAGCATAAGGCATAAAAACTTGTGGTTTACCAGGAATATTTGCACCTAGATACCATGAATGTTTTACGGTAGGTAGTAAAGTTTTATTTGCAACATTGTTAACTTCATTTCCCCATTCTTCTGCTGACTTAGCATCAGTCTCAATTGTGGAATACTCTTTTTTATTCATGAAATCTATACAATCCCTAATCCATTCAACATGTTGCTCAATTGCTATAGGCATGTTTGTAAGAACTGACGGACTACCTGGGCCCGTTATTGTAAACATATTAGGGAAACCTGGCACTTGAAGACCCAAAAATGTTTTTGGCCCTTCTTCCCAAGCTTCATGCAGTTTTAAATTATTTTTCCCAACGATATTCATATTCAGAAGCGGTCCGGTCATAGCATCATAACCTGTAGCAAAAACAATAATATCTAAATCAAAATATTCTTTTTCAGTTTGAATTCCTTTTTCATCTATTTGTGTTATAGGATTGCTTCGAAGATCAACAAGATTAATATTGTCTCTATTATAGGTTTCAAAATAATTTGTATCTATTGGTGGGCGTTTACCTGCATATGGGTGATCAATATCTGATAAGATTGCTGCAAATTTTTTATTTAAAACAGTTTCATTAATTTTACTTTTTATAAAATCTGAGGCTGTTTTATTAGCTTCAACGTTAGTAACCAAATCACTAAATGATCCCCTGAATTGTAAACCTCCTTTTTCCCATGCTTTTTCGTAAATCTCTTGCATTTCTTGTTCTTGAACATCAGCAACAAGACGATCTGATATTTCAAAAGGGTGTCCATTGGGCGTCTTTTTAAGCAATTCTCTATAATACTTAAATCTCTCTTTAACATGGATTTTGAAATTTTCAGTTAAAGGTTTATTCCTTGCAGGTACACTATAATTTGCCGTTCTTTGGAAAACTGTTAAATGCTTAGCTTCTTCAGCTATAACTGGTACTGCTTGTATTCCAGTAGAACCTGTTCCAATTTGACCAACTTTTTTACCAACAAATGATACGTCATTTTTTGGCCAATTTCCTGTATGATAATATTTACCTTTAAAATTTTCTAATCCTTTAATTTTAGGAATATTTGCATTTGACAAACATCCAACAGCTGTAATTAAAAATTTAGACCTAAAATTTATTTTATTGTTGGTTGTGATTTCCCAACAATTTTTATCTTCATTATATTGAGCACTTGTTACTTTGTGGTTAAATAAAATATCTTTTTTAAGATCAAATTTTTCAGCAACAAAATTCATATATCTTCTAATCTCAGCATGACCTGGATATCGTTCTGACCATGTCCATTCTTTTAATAATTCGTCTGAAAAATAATAAGAGTAGGCGTGGCTTTCAGTATCACATCTTGCTCCTGGATAACGATTCCAATACCATGTACCACCAACATCATCTCCTGTTTCTACAACAAGACAATTCATACCAAGTTGATCTCTAAGACATATCAATTGATATAATCCTGAAAACCCAGCACCTACAATTATCACGTCATATTCTTTATTATTTAAGTTAATTTGGTTCATAAAAATGTCTCTTGTAATACATTGAATATGTTAAATGAAAAAAATATAAACAGTCAAGAAAACTTAGTGTATAGATAGCTCATTTAATAATTTTGGTTTGTATTATGGATCCAGTTACTCAAGGCGCATTTGGTGCAATTTTTGCTCAAACAATCTCAAATAAGAAAAAATATTTAGTCGGGTCAATAGTTGGTTGTTGTGCAGGTTTAGCTCCTGACCTAGACATTTTCATTAAATCTGCTTCAGACCCTTTATTAAAATTAGAATATCATAGACAATTTACACATTCCTTAATTTTCATACCAATAGGTGCTTTGATTGTAACTTTACTTTCAAGAATACTTTTTAAGAAATATTTAAGTTTGGGTGAAACTTACCTTTTAAGTTTTCTTGGTTATGCCACACATGGATTATTAGACGCCTGCACAAGTTATGGAACACAACTTTTATGGCCATTTTCCTATGAAAGAATTTCTTGGAATTATATATCAGTCGTTGATCCTTTTTTAAGTATTCCTGTAATTCTATCTATAATTTTTGCAATAATAATGAAAAATAAATTAATTACGCTATTTGGCATTCTATATATTTTTATTTACTTAATCTTTGGTGCCATTCAAGAAAATCGTGCTCAATTTGTTGGACATTCAATTGCAAATTTAAGAGGGCACGAGAGTAAGGATCTTACTGCAAAACCAAGTCTTGGAAATTTATTTTTATGGAAAATAATTTATGAGGATGAAGGTTTTTACTACGTTGATGCAGTAAGGTTGTTTTATAAGTCAGAATATTGTCAAGGAACAAAAATTAAAAAACTTGATCTTATCAATGATTTTTCAGAGCTTGATAAAAAAAGTCAACAATATAAAGATATAAAAAGATTTGATTGGTTCTCGCAAGGTTATCTAGGAAAAGGAATTGGTAAAAATATAATAACAGATGTCAGGTATTCAGCAGTCCCTAATGAGGTTGATGGTTTATGGGGAATTAGAATAAATCCCAACAAACCCTCTACTGATCATGTTGATTGGGTTGTAAATAGAAGTAATTATGTAGAAAAATGGAACAAGTTTTTTGGTTTGCTCTTAGGAAAAAACTGCAGTGATACAATTAATAGAAGTTAACACCATCTAATCCATTTAGATTTTTTGATTTAAAAATATTTTTAATAAAATCATATAGTTTTTCAATCTCACTAGACTTCACATTTGCAAATTTTAAATTAGCTTCAAATTTTTTTCTAACTTCATTATAACTGAGAGGGTCACGTTTTCCACCTCTTAAACATTCTTGTGACGAAGAAGATATTGTCCCATCTTTCATAATTATTTTTATTTTACCAGTATAATTTCTTGGATATTCGTCATCTGGATTAATTTCATAGTTTACTTTAGACGCTAATTTTATCACTTCTAAATTTTTCAAACATTTATCAGTAAACTCATTTAAGCCTGCAGACCCATTGATTAATCCTATTGAAATACAATATGGAACAGAAAATTTTGCGCCATAAGCAGTGGATGGATTCTGTTTCTCTTCTAACGGTTCCCATAACCTGTGGACTGTTCCCTCACCAACGCTAGCTATTACTTTATCTATGTTCTCAACATTATCAATTTTATCTTTTAGTTTTATAGCGCAATCAATAAAAGGTTGAGCCATTGTTCCACAAGCGTAAGGCTTTAAAGCCAAGTTTTTTGATTCCCATCTATTTCCCAAATCTGAAATAATATGTGAAAAATTTGGTTCAATATTATTTTTAGCAAAACTATTAAATACACCGTGTTGACCTTCAAAAACAGTTCTTGGTCCTAAAAACCCAGATTTAGCAAAATTAGCGGATTGCCATCCACAACCAGCAGCCCATCCTGGGTGAAGACGTTTTGTAGATGTGCCTTCAGCTAAATACTCTATAATTCCAGAAGCCATGCTTCCTACAATACCTAATCCTGAACTCATTTCATCTATGGTATTGCCAAGCAACGATGAAACACCTATTGATGAACCAAAAGCTCCAAAAATTGCTGTCGGGTGAAAACCTTGTCTATGAACTGCTGTAGGCGCAACTAAAGCTAGTCTACAAATTAGTTCTGATCCTACAACTAAACCTTTTAAAAATTTTTCTCCGTCTAAATTTTTAGCTTGAGCCGAAGATAACATTGCTGGCACCATAACAGAACCTACGTGCACAGGTGTTCCTTCAAAAGTATCGTCAAAATCTTCACCATGTATAGCTGTTCCATTAATTATAGATGCGTTGAATGGACTTACCTTTTTATTGTGTCCAACTAATGTGCAATCTCCATTCTCCTTAAGTGCATTGATAAGGCTTTTTATGTATTGCTCGTTTTTAGCGGAAACCATTAGTCCAAAAGAGTCCATTACAATTAGTTGCAATTTATCAACGACGTCTTTTGGTACATCATTTATATTAAGTTTATGAACCCATTCTGAAAATGTTTCAGCAAGAGAAGTTTCAATTTTATTCATTTTACTACATCTAATTGAATTATTTCTTTGAGAAATATCTTGTCCAAAAAGGAGACGATAAACTTAAGAATGTTAGTACAAAAAATAATAACACAACTGGACTTTCTAATAATGCAAAGAAGTTATTATCGTGAATAATCATCGATTGAGAAAAGCTCTCTTCAACTAATTTTCCAAGAATTAATCCCATAACAAGTGGTGCTGCTGAGAAACCATGTCGATCCATAAAATAACCTACTAGTCCAGCAGCTAACATTACCCAGACATCAAACATTGAGGATGCAAAAGAATAAGAACCAATCATAGAAAATATAAATACAGCTGGCCATAGGAGTTTTTTGGGGATGAAAGCAACTAGAGAAAAGAATTTTGCGCCAACTAAGCCAATAAATAAAAACCCTAAATTAGCTATTAACATAGCTCCAAAAATTGCGTATACGAATTCTGGTGTTTCACTAATTAAATAAGGTCCAGGTCTAAAACCATGCATAATTAATGCAGCTAATATAAGAGCAGTTGAACCACTTCCAGGTATTCCTAAGGCAAGTGTGGGAACCATAGCCCCACCTGCAGCAGCATTGTTTGCAGCTTCTGGTCCAACTATGCCTTCAGGGGAGCCTTTGCCAAAGTTATCTTTATCCTTAGACCATCTTCTAGCCTCATTATAACCAATTATAGCTGCTACTGTAGAACCCTCAGCAGGAAGAATGCCTATAAATGTTCCAATTCCAGATGATCTAAGTATAGTGTATTTTAGTTTTTTCAATTCAAATAAGGTAGGCAATCTTAGAGCTTTTGCTTGTATTCTCTCAACTACAGCATTTAATTTTTCAGATTGTTTAAAAAGTTCACTGACTGCAAATAGACCAATAAGAACAGGGACAAAATGTATGCCTTCTTCGAGATCTGGGATATCAAATGTAAATCTTTCTACGCCAGTGGTTAGATGAATTCCTATAGTGCCAATTAACACACCAACAAGACCTGAAATGAGGTTTCTTAAAGAAGACTTTCCACTCATAGATGCAAGCATTGAAAGTGCGAAAACAGCAAGTCCAAAATATTCTGCTGGCCCGAATTCTAGAGCAAGCTTTGCTAAAAGAGGAGCCGCAAATATAAAAATTATTAAACTAAAAATTCCACCAAAAACACTAGATACGGCAGCTAAACCAAGTGCCCTTCCTGGTTCACCATTTTTTGCCATTGGGTATCCATCTAGAGCAGTTGCTACTGCTGGTGGAGCGCCTGGAGCATTAATTAATATAGCTGTGATGGAGCCTCCAAAAGTTCCAGCACAATAAAGGGCGGCCATCATAGCTATTGCCGCAACTGGGTCTAAGGAAATTGTAAAAGGTATTAGAAGAGCAATTGCCATAGGAGAACTTAAACCAGGTAATGCTCCAACTAACACGCCAATTAAAACACCTGATAATATTAAGAGTATATTTTGAAACTCTAATAATAAACCAATACCTTTAATTATATCTTCCAAATTTTAACCCTCTTTAATTTTTAATCAGCTCTAATAGTCCAGGTTCAAAATGAACACCAAGAATTATGTTAAATAAAACTATTACAAATAATGGGAACCCAATAATATATGAGATTAATACTTTTAATCTTCTTTCACCCCAATAAATTGGCAATGAGATACTTACTGCTATTATTGTAAGAGCAGCTCCTAAAATTTGTGAGGAAGCTATTATAGTTGATAAAATTACCATAGTTCCAATGGTCGAAATTTCCACTGGTTTTTTCCTTGATGAATCAATATCTTTTCCATTTTTCTTTAAAAAAAGATGTTCAAAAGGTATTATTAAAACCATCCCTAAAATTATAATAAGTAATATTTGAGGAAACATTTCAGGGGGGATATTATTTGAAAATAAGTCAGGAACTTTTTCAAATTTTGTTGTTTCAAACCATAAAAAAGCAATTATTAATGTTAATAAAATTGCAATAATCGTATCGTTTTTATTAAATAATGCACCCAAACCTTTGGGTGCATTTTTATTATTTATCATTATTCAAAAAACCTATGATTAAATTATTTATTTCACTAAACCAAGTTCTTTGAGCGCTGATGCTGCAACTAGATATTCTTCCTTAAGTTGCTTATCCCATACTTTTGTTCCAGCAACACTACTATCAACAGTCAATCCTGCCCCAGCAAGATAAGATGCAAAAACTTCATGTTTCATTGCCTTAACCATAGCCTTTGAGATTTGATCTATAATTGGTTGAGGAGTAGAAGCTAATACAGCGTAACCTCTAGTTGTTGAACATTTTGCCTTTATTCCTTTTTCAAAAGTAGTAGGAACATTTGGATAATCTTTAAGTCTATTTTCTGCCATAACCGCAAGTGCTTTAAAACTTCCATCTGCAACTTGGTTAGCTGCTTCACTGACATTTGGTAAAGTAGCATCTATTTTACCTGCCATTAGTGCTTGTACCATTTGAGCACCTGAACCGAATGGAACAACTTTAAATTTAATTCCAGCTTCTTTGGCAAACTGGGCTAAACCTATATGTTCAGTTCCTCCAATTTGAGCAACGCCCCAGTTTAATGGTGCTTTCTTAGAAGCGGCAACAAGATCTTCCAATGTTTTGAAATTTCCTTTTCCTGATACAGTAATAAATGTTGGGTCATCCATTGCTCTAGCAACACCGACAATATCATCAATTTTCATATTAGATTTTCCTCTAGCCATTGTATAAAGATGAGATTGTGTTAGAGCCATAATTGTATAACCGTCAGCTGGCTTTGTTAAGACATAGTTCTGAGCTTTTGCTCCAGAGCCACCTCTCTTAGCAACGATTGAAATATCAGTACCTAAATTACGTCTTGTTCTAATTGAGACCATTCTAGCAGTAGTATCTGTTCCACCACCATATTTTGCATGGATTACTAATTCAATTGGCTTATTAGGATATTTGTCAGCACTAGCTACAGATACTAAGCCAAATGTACTTATCCCAGCTATTGCAGCAACGCCTAAACTAGCTTTAATTATATTCCTTCTAAAAGAATTTTTAAGTATTTTCATATTTTCCTCCAGTTAATAATATTATATTTTGCGATTGTTTTTTGCATAAATCAATATGAGTCTTAAGATTATTTTAAAAAACTACGCTGTAATTTCCATTTCTCCTTTTATTTGCGTTCGGTGCATTACTCTTCTTGTATTTGGATCAAAAGCATCTCTTTTGTGAAGTACGTTCAAATTTTTCCACATCAATAAATCTCCTTTTTCCCATTTTTGTGTCCAGGTAAATTTCTCTTGTGTTGCGTGTTCCCAAATTTCATTTAATAAATTTTCACTCTCTTCTAGCTCTAAACCGATTATATATGCGTGAGGTCTTCGTCCAAGAAAAAGTAGTTTCTTATTAGTATTTTTGTCTGTTATTACCATTGGATGTTTTGCCCCTGGAGTTTCAGATGGATTATCTACTTCTGAATACCCTTTTCTTAGCATTCCAGCACTATTATGAGCAGAATCATGTATCAAGATTTTGTCATCAATTTTTTCCTTAAGTTTTTTTGGTAATTCACTATACGCTAGGGCCATATTTGCAAAGTGTGTGTTACCTTGATTTTCAGGCACTTCAAGAGCATATAAAATTCCAGCCTTTGGAGGTAGTTGGAGGTAAGTCATATCTGCATGCCAGACTGCTTCACCATCTCCTAAATTACCTATAGGAGTACCTTGTTCATTTTTGACATTAGAAATCACATTAATTTCAGGAAATTCTGGTAAAAAAGTTATGCCATATGGATTAGGGCCAGGAGGGTCGAGTTCACCAAAATATTTACTAAAATTTATTAATTTATGATCATCTAAATTTTGTTTTTTAAATACTAAGACGAGCCTTTCATCCCAAGATTGATTTATAAAATTAATTTGATCTTGAGTTAATTTATTACTGATGTCCAAATCTACAATCTCACCACCCAAGCTCTTAAGGCTATTAATTAATTTCATTACATATTTTCCTATACTATTTATTCATAAATTTCTTCTTTATTAATACTGTATTTTTTCAATTTATCTCTGTCAATTTCAAGGTTCCAATTCTCTGAAATTATTAAAAAACCATTCTTAAATTTTAGTGGATTTGACAAAATTCTTGCTTTTGGATCAATTTTTAAAAAACCGTTATATTCTCCAGCATTGTCAATTAGTTTTTTTGCAATTCTAGCTTCCATCCAACAATTAATTTCAGTGCCAAGCCCGTCACCAAGTACAATTTTTAATCCTAATTTATGTGCAAATTTTATGGCTTCAGTTAATTTTGTAATTGATAAAAATCTTTTCAACTTAAGTTTGCATAATCCTACGCCTTTTAATTTAGAAGCTTTTTCAATGTCTTTAATACTACAAATAGGTTCGTCCAACATTATTGGGATGTGAGATAGTTTGGCGACCGCAGCGTTTGCATCCCAATCATTAGCATCACAAGGCTGTTCAAATAATTCTATGAAATCAGGCTTTAACCCTTGAACAAATTTACAACCGTCTTTTTTTGTGTACCCCCTATTAGCGTCTATTCTTAAGGTAGCTCTGCCATTTAAATAAGTTTGTATATTATTTATCTTTTTAATATCTGCATTAACGTCCTTTCCAACCTTAATTTTTATTGTTGTAAATCCTTGTTCAGTTACTTTGTCCAATTCATCTTTTATTTCAGATTCTTCCTCTGCATTAAATGAAGTTAATAATTTAAGTTTTAGAGAACTCTTATTATTTAAAACATTATTCTTTTCTAGCATCTCGATTGCTGTATAGATTGCACTTGAAGCAACAATACTTATAGAGGAATTAGATAAAATGATTTCTTTTGCTTCGTATAATTTTTTATTTAAAATTAATTTTGATATAACTCTGGCAAATGTCCATCCACCGTCTCTTGTTTCACTGCTGGAGCCAGGTGATATGTGCTGTTCGCCCCATCCTTCATTTCCTTGATCATCTACAATATGAACCAACAACGGTTCAAAAGAATAGAAAGTATTATAGGATAATTTATAAGGCTTTATTAGAGGAACATCTAGTATGTAAATTGTAACTTTTGAAATAATATTATCTCTAATAACCATAAAGAACTCTCATAATTTTTAATAAAATATTAACAATAAGAAAAAATTATATAAGATATAATTCTAACGTTAACTTATTATAAAGGAGTGCAAATGCCAATTTATAGTTTAGGTGAAAAAAAACCGCAATTACCTGAAAATAACCTATATTGGGTTGCGCCAGATGCACATGTTATAGGAAACGTTATTTTAGGTAAAGATGTTGGTGTATGGTTTGGATCAGTTTTAAGAGGTGATAATGACGTTATTAAGATTGGTGAAGAAACAAACATACAAGAAAACACTATAATTCACGTTGATCCTGACTGTCCTGTCACCATAGGTAATAATTGTACGATTGGACACAATGCAATTATACACGGTTGTACAATAGGTAATAATTCTTTAGTTGGAATGGGTGCAACAATTCTCAACAATGCTAAAATAGGCAACAATTGCCTTGTAGGCGCTGGTGCCCTTGTTACGGAAAATAAAGAATTTCCGGATGGTTGGTTAATTGTAGGCTCACCAGCTAAAGCTGTAAGAGAACTAAGTCAAGAGATGATTGATAATATGACAAGATCTTCAAAGCATTACGTAGCAAACTTTAAAAAGTTTGCAAAAGAAATGAAAGAAATCAAATAATCTTGTCGTCTTTAAAGCTTTCAATTTCATCTTCAGTATAACCTAGACCAGACAATATCTCAATATTGTGTTCACCGAGTTTAGGTGCTCTTTTTATGTTCGCAGGTGTTTTGGAAAATTTCCAAGGAGTGCCGTGTACTTTCATATTTTTATTTAGTTCTGGGTACCATACTTCGGTTACATAATTGTTTTCTTTTATATTTGGATCATTAGATGCTTCAAGCATTGTATTAACATGGGTAGATATCATGTCAGCTTTTCTCAAGACTGATATCCAATTATCTCTGGTATCAGTTGAGAACAATTCAGCAAGTTTATTTAAAATTTCAGTTTTCTTTATTTCAGACTCAAATGCCAAACCAAGGTCAATAAGACCATTTTCTGTAAGAATATCAAAAAAGTTAAGAGCTTTCATTGCTTCTTGCCAGTCATCTGGGTCAAGTTGAAGTGCAAAAGGTTTACCATTAATATCGTTAAAACATGCTGCAATACCTGGTCTTTCTCTCGTTCCATTAATTCTGGCTCCAGTAATTGGTGGCCTGTTACTCCACATTGCTGTAGTCATAGTCCAACCAAGAAGTCTAAAAGCACTCCCTACTAAAGAAGTTTCTAACTTTTGACCTTTTCCTGTTTTTTGAGCATTTATATATGCGGCTAAAATTCCTCCAAAAGTTAGTATTGCACAGCTCTCATCTGCAACTGAGGCTACCCCAGTTCTTAAATTATTTCCTGGAATTGAATATGCTTCAGCTATTCCACTTAAAGCTTGTCCCACAGCGTCGGTTCCTGGTAAATGTCCATCTGGGGCATCGGGTCCATAAGCTGAAACAGAAGCGTAAACTATTTTAGGATTAATTTTACTAAGAGTTTCATAATCAAAATTAAGTTTTTCAGCAACGCCTGGTCTAAAATTTTGACCAAACACATCGGCATCTTTTATTAAACTGTGAAGTATCTTTTGCCCGTTTTCTGACTTAAGATTGAGAGTTAAACTTTTAACTCCTCTGTTATTAGTCTCAAAAAATGATCCAATCTCTCCTTCTAAAAAACCTGAGTTACGATTGTTATCACCTTTACCTGGTGTTTCAATTTTAATTACTTCAGCACCAAGATCTGCCATTAACATGTAGGGGACAGTTCCAGCTTGTGCTGTTGAACATGCAACTATTTTTAACCCAGAAAGAGCTCCATTTATTTCACTCATTTTGACCTCTAATTTTCCTCTAATTTTGGCATATTATATCTATCTTCTGGTTTAATCCAACCTTTGAAGTTTGGTTTTCTTTTTTCTGCAAAGGCTCTTCTACTTTCCATTCTATCCTCAGTGTCGCCGTGAAGATGTAGTTTTTCAGCAAGATCTGCAATATTAGGACTGATTTTTGGTGCCATATGCTTCATCATATAAAGTGTGTTTACTCTTGCAGCAGGAGGAAGTGATAGTAGATGTTCTGCCATTGAATGAGCTTCACTCATAAGATCTTTAGCTTCGACTAAACGATTAATGAAACCAACTTGATGCATCCTTTCAGCAGAAATTCTATATCCAAAAGCCATTTCTGTTGCAACGGGATGTGGGAGATTGCCATAATGTCCATGATTATAACCGCCTAGAAGCCATCTTTTTGCTTCTGACATTTCAAAAATTGCTTCTTTTACAGCAATCCTAAGATCTGTTCTCTCAACTAACATAAACCCACCACCCATTGCATATCCGTTTACTGCTGCTATGACTGGTTTTTGAAGAGCACCTGTCTGAAATGGGTCAACTAAATTTTCTTCTACAAATTCTTTTGGGGATCCTGGGATGCCTCTGTCAATAGACTCCTTCATATCTTCGCCTGCACAAAACCCTCTTCCAGTTCCTGTCAAAATTGCTACTTCTAGTTCTTTATCCTCATGAAATCTATTAAACGCTTCTGCCATTCCTTTTCTTATAACGGTGCTTAAAGCATTTAATCTTTCTGGACGATTTAATCTGATAGTAATTATTTGGCCATTAATTTCAGTTTCAACAAAACTCATAAAGATGCTCCTAATATTTAAATCTTCAAAGCCTAATTTATATACTAAAAAATCTTGCAAGTCATGGATATAAAATCATAATAAGATTTAAATTTTAGAATATTATTGTTAGGAGGATCGCAATGAAAACTAGAGCTGCAGTTGCTGTGGAGGCAGGAAAACCGCTTGAAATTATGGATGTGGATCTAGAAGGGCCTCGTTCTGGAGAAGTTTTAGTAGAAATTAAAGCAACAGGTATATGTCATACTGATGAATTCACACTTTCTGGTGATGATCCTGAAGGACTTTTCCCAGCAATCTTGGGGCACGAAGGGGCAGGTGTAGTTAGGGAAGTTGGTAATGGTGTAAAATCGCTTATGGAAGGTGATCATGTAATTCCTCTTTACACACCGGAATGCAGAGAGTGTGAGTATTGTTTGCATCCAAAAACTAATTTATGTCAGGCCATTAGAGTTACACAAGGCAAGGGTGTAATGCCAGATGGAACTAGTAGATTTTCTATTAATGGAAAACCAATATTGCATTATATGGGAACATCTACCTTTTCAAATTATACTGTAGTTCCTGAAATTGCTCTTGCTAAAGTAAACAAAAAAGCTCCTTTTGATAAAATCTGTTATATTGGTTGCGGTGTAACTACAGGTATTGGAGCCGTTATCAATACAGCAAAGGCAACTGCAGGTTGTAACGCAGTTGTTTTTGGGTTAGGTGGAATTGGGCTTAACGTCATTCAAGGTTTGAGAATGATAGGAGCAAATATGATAGTTGGTGTTGACATGAATAACAAAAAGGAGTCTTGGGGTAAAAAGTTTGGTATGACACACTTCGTAAATCCATCAGAGATAGAAGGTGACTTGGTTAATTACTTGGTTGATCTTACAGGTGGTGGTGCAGACTACTCTTTTGAATGTATCGGAAATGTCAACGTAATGAGACAAGCTTTAGAATGTGCTCATAAAGGTTGGGGAGAAAGCATAATAATTGGCGTCGCTGGAGCGGGGCAAGAAATTAAAACTAGACCTTTCCAGTTAGTTACTGGTAGGAGCTGGAAAGGCACAGCCTTTGGAGGAGCAAGGGGAAGAACTGACGTTCCTAAAATTGTGGAATGGTATCTTCAAGGAAAAATTGATATTGATCCAATGATTACTCATAACTTAAAATTAGAAGATATTAACAAAGGTTTTGATTTGATGCATGCAGGTGAATCAATAAGATCAGTTGTGGTTTTTTGATGAAAAATATATCTGAAGCATATTCATTTGAGGGCAAACAACTAGTCTGTAGTCATCAGTCTGTAGTAAATAATTGTGAAATGATTTTTGCAGTTTTCATCCCCCCAAAGATAAAAAATCCTCCAGTTTTGTGGTACTTATCTGGTTTAACTTGTAGTCACTTAAACGTAATGGAAAAAGGTGAGTACAGAAAAAAGGCTGCTGAATTAGGAATGG
This sequence comes from uncultured SAR116 cluster alpha proteobacterium, assembly GCA_902589185.1. GTDB lineage: Bacteria > Pseudomonadota > Alphaproteobacteria > Puniceispirillales > Marisalimonadaceae > Marisalimonas. The sequence goes on along the minus strand of CACIRZ010000001.1, from coordinate 110,176 downwards.
TGATTATTTGTCCTGATACTAGTCCTAGAGGAGAGTCTGTTCCCGACGAAAAAGATAATTGGCAATTTGGCAGTGGGGCTGGTTTTTATTTAGATGCAACAGAATCGCCCTATGACAAAAACTATAATATGTATAGTTATATAATTGATGAACTTCCAGGTGTTATTGAAAATTATTTTGATTTTGATATGTCTAGACAAAGTATTTTTGGTCACTCAATGGGTGGACACGGAGCTATTGTAATGGCTCTAAGAAATCCAAAGAAGTTTAAAAGTTGTTCTGCATTTGCACCAATTGTCGAACCATCGTCAGCCAGTTGGTCTAGTGAGGCCTTTAAAAAATTTATTGGTTTAGACCAAAGTAATTGGCAAAAGTATGATAGCGTAGCTTTAGTTAAAAATGGCTATTATTTCCCTGAAATTCTTGTTGACCAAGGAGATGCCGATAGCTTTTTAGAAGAGGGGTTAAGGCCATGGCTATTAGAGGAAGCATGTAAGAACACAAATATTAATTTAAAACTTAGAATGCAACCAAATTACGATCATTCATATTATTTTATTTCAACCTTTATGGCAGATCATTTAATTTGGCATAGAGAGAGAATCTAAAATTATTTTTGTGGAATAGAATAAGTAAGTGAAGCGTGGGCAACAGGCTCGTTAATATCCTCTGAATATATTAAAACATCACCTACACTTAAAGTTTTTCCTAATTTTAAAATTCTGGCTTTACTAGTTAAATTTTTCTCATTTGGTTTTCTTAAAAAATTTATTGAACAATTAGTTGTAACAGTAAGACTTTTAGGACCTATAATACTTAAAGTTGCTAAATAAAAAGTTACATCTGCCAATAAAAACATTGTTGGGCCTGAAACTGTTGCCCCTGGTCTCAAATGTTCTTCAGTAATATACATTAGCATTGAAAAAGACTGATCACTTACATTTAATATCTTGAAGTTTTTACTTACTTGAGGAAATTCTTTATTTAAAAATTTATCAAGACTTTCTTTTGTCATCAATTGTTGCATTATATTAAAGTAACTTTCTATTGTTTAAAAGTCTCTGTGCCATAGTAGGAGACGCTCCTAAATAATTAGATGGATCTATAATTTTTAACAAATCTTGCTCGTTAAAAAAGTTAGAAATTTCTTTATTTTTTAATAAAGTATCTATAAATGGTATGTTGTTTTTGATTGATTCTCTACAACAATCATAAACTAAGTCGTGTGCAATTTGTCTTCCCATCTTGGGAGCAAGAGCCATCATAACAGACTCTGCAACAATTAACCCATTGGTTTTATAAATATTTTCTTTCATTTTTTTAGGTGAAACTTCTAAACCTTCTAAAAGATACTTAGCTGAGTTGAAAGATGAAGAAGCAATCAAAAAGGCGTTAGGTATTGTATGCCATTCTACATGCCATTGACCTGTGGCTCTTTCATGATCAAGGACCATAGCATCTAGCATAGAAGAATGATGTTCTCTAAGTAGTTTTGAACAAGCGAGCATTACTTCAGAAGAAATAGGATTTCTTTTTTGAGGCATTGTTGAAGAAGAGCCCCGTCCATGAAGATATGGTTCAGCAACTTCTTGTGTTTCTGTTTGCATCATTAACATCACATCATAAGCTATTTTACCAAGTGATGCAGCGACCATTGCAAGCCAACCAGTTACTTCACAAAAATTATCTCTAATTGAATGCCAACTAACGTCAGGTACATTCAGATCCAATTCTTCTGCAAGAGTTGACTGTGTCTTAAGACCATCATGTTCTCCCAAAGAAGCAAGTGTTCCTGCTGCTCCAAAAAATGAAACATTGAAAATACGTTTCTTTATTTCTTCTAGTCTTTTGTGATGCCTATCTATTCCAGATAACCAAGTAGATGCCTTGTAACCAAATGATATAGGTAAAGCATGTTGCAAATGTGTTCTACCAACCATAGGTGTTTTGATATGATGCTCAACAATTTTTTCTAAAGCATTTGAAATTGACTTTAGGTCTTTAGATAATAATTCAAGACCCTTCCTAATTTGAAGGACATCTGCTGTGTCCATAATATCCTGTGTTGTAGCACCCCAATGACAAAATTGTCCAAAGTTGCCTTCAACTTTTTCACTTAGTTGTTCTACTAGTGGAAGAATTGGATATCCAACTATAGATGTCCTTTTTTCAAGTTTCTCCCAATCAATCATATCAACTTTTGCTGCTTGGGTTATTTTTTCCCCAGCTTCTTTTGGTATAATATTCAACTTTGACTGTGATCTTGCTAAAGCTGCTTCTACATCTAAATATAACTGTGTAGTACCTTCATCAGAAAATAAGAAATGCATTTCTTTAGTACCAAACATTTCTCCCCATATTTTTGAATTTGTTACTAAAGCAGGCATTTTATATTTCCTATAATTTTAATTTTGATACCAAGATGCAGTTCTTTTCTCAAGAAAACTATTTAGGCCCTCTTTTGCTTCATCAGTCATCCTTTTTTGAGAATGTTCAAAAATAAGTTCATCAAATTTTTCATCTGATAACATTAAACCACTTTCAATTAAAGTTCTTCTTTTTGTAGCCTCTAGTGCATCTGGAGCGCACATCAACAAATTCTCAATAACGGGTTTAACTGCATTTTCGAGGTCACCGGTTCTACAAACTTGGTGAACTAAACCCATTTCCTTGGCTTGACTAGCATTAAAACGCTCACAAGTAAGAGCATATCTTCTTACATTTCTCACCCCAATACTTGCGTTTAAATGAGGTATTATTATTCCTGCCATTACACCCCATTTAGCTTCAGAAATAGAAAAGATAGCATCTTCACTAGCTATTACTATATCAGCGGCTGCGGCAATTCCTGTTCCACCACCAAAGCATCCTCCATGGATCAAGGCAATTGTTGGTTTAGGGAACTTTGTAAGACCTTGAATCGCTGAAGCTGTTTTCCTTGAAACCTCTATATTTTCTTTTTGACTAAGATTACCAATTTCTTTTAGCCATTGTAAGTCAGCTCCTGCTTGAAAATGTTTTCCATTACCTTTAATTAGGACTACTCTTACAGAATGATTTTTATGTAGAGATTCAAAGCTTTTGATTAATTCAATAATCATATCCCCGTTATATGCATTATTTCTTTCTGGACGGTTTAAAATAACTTCAGCAATTCCTCTATCATTTACACTTGTTAATACAATATTTTCACTCATTTCTAGTCCTTCTATTCTTTTACTTGAAATACAATTTTAATTTTCTAAATCTAGTGCTGTTATTGACGCATCTTTAATTGAGAATGCCCTAAGCCTTATAAAAACATTAAATTTATTTTGTAAAATTTGACCAATTCTTTTTAAACATTTATTTCTTTTGTCTATATTTCTAGTCTCTTTATCTCTAAACTTCAATTCACCAAAGATTTTATAATTTGAGGAAATTATTTTGCTCTGCACCCATATAATTTGACAGTTGTTTTTTTCAGCCTCTAACTCTTCTTCAATAATATCTATTATAATTTTTTCTACTGCTTTAATCGAAGAAATTTTAAAAGTATTTTCTAAGATTTTATCTATATGTAAAATTAAAGAAGGCATTTCGAAATTCCTATCACATAAATATTTTATTAATTGATATTAATATAATTTTTATATTTAATAGTTTCAAATATTCAAAAAAATAAAGGTTCATCAAATGGAAAATGAAGCACTTGATATAAATCATTTAAATAAATGGTTAGGTAATATAGAGACTGTAACAGATTACCTCACACCAATTGTTGAACAGAGGTACAGAGCAACATTAAATATTGATCCAGGGGATCCTAAAATTGGGGAGGATGCAACCTCCGGTTTGCATTGGATGTTAGGATGGGATTTAAAAAAAAATGATGAACTTGGTGTGGACTCTCATCCAGCTAGAGGTGATTTTTTGCCTCCAGTCCCACTTCCAAGAAGAATGTGGGCAGGCAGTCAGATAAAAGTAATTAAACCTCTGAGAGTAGGTGATAAAGTAATAAAAAAATCTAAGGTAGCTGACATAAAACTTAAGGAAGGTAGGACAGGACAGCTTTGTTTTGTTACTGCAGAGTATGAATTTTTAGTTAATGAAGAGGTAAGATTGCATGAACTTCATAATATTGTTTACAGAGATGTAACTAAAGTAGGTGGTGGTTCTGGCGTGTCAGACACAATACCTGAAGATGCAGATTATACAGAAACTATTTTTATGCATCCAACAATTTTGTTCCGTTATTCAGCAATTGGTTTTGTAGGTCATAGGATACATTATGACTATCCATATACTAAATATGAGGAGAACTATCCTGATTTAATTGTTCATGGTCCTTTGCAAGCTACTTTTTTATTAAGGGCAGCTGAAAAGCTTAAATGTAAGACTGTAATATCATTTAGTCATAAAGTCATGGCCCCTGTTTTTGCAAATAGCAATTATATCATTGGTGCAAAGGAAAACACTGATGGAAGTGTTAGTTGTTGGGGTGCAGTAAAGGGTTCAGGAATGACCATGCAAGCGGAAGCACGTTTTGAATAGTTTTAGGGGAGGGATAGATTATGTCGATAACAAAATTATTTGGTAGTTATGGATTTAATACTAAATTAGACAGTTTCAATGATGAAATGAAGTTTTTTGCCAAGATGTCAATACTAGATTGGTGTGGAGTAGCCTATGCAGCAAAACAAGAACCGGTTTCAAAAATAGTTTCTGAAATGGTTAAAGAAGAAAATGGTGTTAATCAAGCGCGAGTGATTTCAACTGGATATAACGTTTCATCAAGAGGCGCAGCTTTAGCTAATGGAGCTACTGGTCATGCATTAGATTATGATGACACTCACTTTCTTTTTGTGGGTCATCCAACTTCAAGTGCATTACCAACTGCTCTAGCCTTAGGCGAAGAATTAGAATTATCTATGGAAGATTTATTACTTGCTTATATGGCTGGAGTTGAAGTCTCTACTAGAATTGGTCATATCTTAGGCTATTCTCATTATAACGCTGGTTTCCATCAAACTGCTACAAGTGGATCATTTGGTGCAACAATTGTTGCATCAAAATTACTTAATTTGAGCGAGGACCAGACAATAAACGCGCTTGGTTTAGTTTCAACAAGAGCGTCTGGAATTAAATCCCAATTTGGTACTATGGGTAAACCATATCACGCAGGAATGGCTGCTTCGAACGGTATTGAGGCCGCGAAATTATCTAAACTTGGGTTTGTCTCAAGAGAAGATGGTATTGAGTGTGATCAAGGTTTTTTTCAAACTCATGGTTGGGATAAAAAAACTCCTACAAGAGCTGTAGAAAATTTAGGAACAGACTTCCTGTTTCCTGAAATTAAGTATAAATTTCATGCCTGTTGTCATGGTTTACATTCTTTCCTGGAAGCACTTGAGGAATTAAAACAAGAAAACAACTTTAATCCTGAATCAATTGAAGAAATTGCAATTGAAACTAATCCTTCTTGGCTTAAAGTTTGTAATATTCAAGAACCTAAAACTGGTTTGGAATCAAAATTTTCATATAAATTAACAGCAGCTATGTCAATTTATGGCAAAGATACTGCTGACTTAGGAACGTATAACGATGATATTTGTTTTGATGAAAAGATTAATAATGTTAGGGACAAGGTAACGGTCATACCTAATGATAAATTAACAAATACTCAGTCTTTAATTTCTATTAAAGATGGAACTAGAGATATTAAAAATAAACATGATTTATCAGACAAGATTGATCAAAATATTTTGGAAAATAAAATTGTTAACAAATCTGCATCATTACTATCAAAAAATAAATCTCATGAAATTTCTAAAATGTTAAACGCACCATCTGAAAGTAAAGTTGTATCTTTAGTAGATTGTTTGGTTAGCTAATGGAAAGACAAAATTCCGGAAAGGATTTAGAGGGTTTATTAGTCGTAACAGTTGAGCAAGCTGTGGCAGCCCCCTATACATCTTGCAGACTGGCAGATGCAGGTGCCAGAGTTATAAAAGTTGAAAGACCTGAAGGTGATTTTGCTAGAAACTACGATAGCAATGCACTTGGAAATAGTGCTTATTTTGTTTGGTTGAATAGAGGTAAGGAGTCAATTGCTTTAGATCTTAAAAACAGTGAAGATTTTAAAATTTTTGAGAATATTATTTCAAAATCCGATATTTTAATCCAAAATTTAGCACCAGGTGCATTTGACCGTCTTGGTTTAAATTTAGATGAATTAAGAAAAAAATATCCATCTTTAATTACATGTTCTATTTCTGGATTTGGAGACGAAGGTCCATATAAAAACCAAAAAGCTTATGATATGTTAATTCAAGCTGAAACTGGTGTTATTGATATAACTGGTCTTCCAGATAAAGCTGGGGTTGATGGAAGAGCAAAGGTTGGTCCATCAGTATGTGATATATCTGCAGGAATGACAGCTTATCAAGCAATTTTGCAAGCACTTATAAAAAGAAGTATAAGTGGAAAAGGCAGACATATATCAGTTTCTATGTTTAATTCACTTGCAGAATGGATGAACCCTTTTTACCTTGGCTATATTTATAATAACAAAATTCCAAAAAGAAACGGCATGACCCATCCAATAATTGTTCCCTATGGTGCGTATAATTGTAAAGATAATTTGACAATTTTAATTGCTATACAAAATGATCGAGAATGGGTGAAATTATGTAAAATTGTATTAGATGACGAAACTATGGTTAATGACACTCGCTTTAAAACTAACTCAGATCGAGTCGCTAATCGAGAATTAACAGAAAAAATTATTCAAGATAAATTTATTACTTTTGAACGTGAGGATTTAATTGAAAAACTTGAAGAAGCAAGCGTTGCTTATGGAAGAATTTCTGACATGGAACAATTAAAAAACCATCCTCAAAACAATTTTTTAGAAATTGAAACTAAAAACGGCAATGTAAAAGTATTAGGTCCAGGGGCAATCCATGACAATTTTATACCAGAAGTGAATAAAATGCCTGAATTAGATGAACATGGAAAAAAAATTAGAGAAGAATTTAGTTCTTAAAAAACAGGAGATAGATTTGAGAAGTATCTTATTTTTACCAACAGATAAAATTGAGAGGTTACCAAAAGCTATAGGATCTGGTGCCGATAAAGTTATTTTCGATTTAGAAGATGGTTTAGCTTATGAAAATAAAGCTATTGGAAGATCAAATTTTGCTGATCTAGCAAATAGAAATTATGACGGTCAAGCAGATAAGCTTTTATTACGCATTAATGCTTTGGATACTGAAGAATATCAACATGATATCAAAATGTTAAAGTCTTTACCTTCTCTTCCTTACTCTATTGCCATTCCTAAAATAGAATCTGCTGATGAATGCAGAACTTTTTTAAAGGATCTTGGAACTGATATATTAATTTTGCCTCAAGTTGAAACGCCGCGGGGTATCGCAACAATTGAAAGTTGGGATTGTTCAAATATTGAGTTTTCTGGAATTGGATTTGGGTCAGCAGACTATTGCGCATCAACCGGTGGTGATATGGGCAAAGCTAGTTTAGCATATGGAAGGGGTAAAATAATTAATGCAGCCGCATTATACAACACACTTGCTCTTGACGGTGTCTGGCTAGATTTTAGAGATCCTGATGGATGTAGAGAAGAGACATTATATGTCAAAACTATGGGTTTTAAAGGACGTTTTGCTATACATCCAGATCAAATTAAACCTATACATGATGCTTACAGACCTACAACAGAAGAACTTAAATGGGCAAAAGGTGTTTTAGAAGAAGCAAAAACAGCAGGTTCTGGTGCTTTTAAATATCAAGGTAAAATGGTTGATGCACCCGTGTTAGCGGTTGCAAGGCTGATTATATCAAGGGAGGATTAAATGGATGAAAATTCTTATGGAATTAAAAAAATAGGACCCCAAAGGTATAGAGAAGATCCAGGTAGATATTTTGAAGATTTTCAAGTAGGTGATGTTTATGAGCATTGGCCTGGTAGGACAGTATGCGAGGCTGACAATATATGGTTTACAAATTTAACAATGAATACTCACCCAATTCACTTTGATGCAAATTATGCTTCTAAATCTGAGTTTGGTAAATATTTGGTAAATTCGGCTTTTACTCTAGCCCTCGTAACAGGGATGTGTGTTAGCGGTACTAGCCAAAAAGCAATAGCTAATTTGGGATGGGAAGAAATAAAAATACCTGCACCTGTGTTTGTAGGTGATACATTATACTCTGAAACTGAAGTTTTAGACAAAAGAGAATCAAAATCAAGACCCACACAAGGTATTGTGAAGGTAAGACACATTGGTAAAAATCAAGATAAAATTGTTGTAATGGATATGGTTAGATCTTTCTTGGTAGCCAAACGTGGGCATAGTGTAGTTGACGAAATTATAAATGAAGCAGCTAATTAGAGAATAATACCATGGATTTACCTTTATCAGGAGTGAAAGTAATTGCTTTTGAGCAATATGGAGCGGGACCATTTGGTACCCAATATTTAGCTGATTTAGGTGCAGAGGTAATTAAAGTTGAGCCAGCTGGTACAAACGGTGATTATTTAAGAGCAATTGGTCCTTATTTTATTGATGGTGAAGATAGGAATTCTGCTTCTAGTATTTTTTTTCAAGCTCTCAATAGAAACAAAAAAAGTATAACTTTAGATATATTGTCAGATGATGGAAAAAAAATTCTTCAAAAATTAGTTGAGAATGCTGATGCAGTCGCGAACAATTTAAGAGGAGACGTTCCAGAAAAACTTGGAATAACTTATGATCAGCTCAAACAATATAATAAATCAATTGTTTCAGCACATTGTTCTGCATACGGAAGGGAGGGGACTAGAAAAAATTGGCCAGGATATGATTATCTTATGCAAGCAGAAGCAGGATATTTTTCACTTACTGGTGAACCTAACGGACCTCCAGCAAGATTCGGTCTTTCAATTGTAGATTATATGTCTGGACTGACCATGTCGTTTGGACTTGTAAGTGCTATATTATCTGCAAGGTTTACTGGTATTGGAAGAGATGTAGATGTTAATTTATTTGATACGGCCATGTTCAATCAAAGCTATATGGCGGCCTGGACACTTAACACGGATTTTAAAAGTGAAAGATTAGATAGATCAGCTCATCCAATTTTAGTACCTTGTCAGTTGTATAAAACCAAAGATGGTTGGATTTACTTAATGTGCAACAAGGAGAGTTTTTGGCCTGTTCTATGTAAAAAACTAGGTAGGGAAGATTTAATTGACAATTCAATGTTTGTTGACTTTTCATCTAGGCAAAAACATAGGGATGAAATAACTAAAATTCTTGATGAAGAGTTAATGAAAAAAAACACTTCAGAATGGCTAGATGAATTTGGTGGTATTGTCCCTGCTGCCCCTATCTTAAATTTAAAAGAGTCTCTAGAAAATCCATTTTTAAAAGATAGAAAAAATATCCAAAAATTAAAAACAAAGAGGGGGATAAACATTAGCTTATTGAAAACACCTGTTCATGTTTCAGGTGGCGATTTTCAAGATAAAACTGCTCCAGAGCTTGGTGAAGACACAGATGATGTCCTTAAAGAGGTTGGTTTTACTGGTGAACAAATAAGCAGTTTTAGACATAAAGGCATAATCTAAATAAATTACATAACATATTAACTAAATTATAGGATTTATTTCAATTAAAGGTTTACCTTAAAAGCATATCGTTATAGTTTGTGATTCTAAATATTTGGAGGAAATTTAATGAAATTAAATAAATTATCATTAGTTGGTGTAGCTGGTGCAGTTGCACTAACGTTCGCAGCTGGAACTAACTTAGCTTTAGCTGATGGACATAAAGTAAAGCCTATTAAAATGCGTTGGGCTTCTGACCATTCTGGTCCGCCACATCCTGCAGCAATTGCAGAAATGCGTTTTGCTGAGGAAGTAGAAAGAAGAATTCCTGGAAGTAAGGTTCAAATTTATTGGGCAAAATCCCTATACAATGTTCCAAAAGGTACTCAAGCTTTAACAAAGGGTAACCTTGAGATGATGACTGGACAGTTTGGAAAAACTTCTAGTGTTGAGCCTTATGCAAATACTATTGTTGGAGCTGGAAAGTTAACTTCACCTGGCGCTATTCAAGGACTTGATGGAACAAAAACATTTGCTACATTGAGAAAGGTATTCAATGATAAGCATGGAATTACAATTTTTGGATCAGGTCATTTAAGTATGTATATGGGTGCTGGTGCTGTTAAAAGTAGAATGCTAGTTCCTGGTGACTTTTCTGGTAAGAAAGTTAGAAGTATGGGACCTGCAGAAAATGCATTACTAGGTGCTTTAGGTGCAAACCCAACTACAATGGCTTTTGGAGACGTTCCACCAGCTCTTCAAACAGGTGTTATTGACGGATTGCTTACAAGTTTAGGTGGTTTTAATGCTACTAAAGAACAAGCTCCATATTTTACAGTTGCTGGTATTAACGGTATTGTAGGTGACTATTATTGGATCGGTGCATCTAACAAATGGTGGGCTACATTAGATAAAAAGCAACAGGCTGTTTTAACAGATATTATCTTGAATGATTTTATCCCTTACCAAAAGGCTATTAACTTTTGTAATGATAAAAGATTAGTTGATAAGTATAAGGTTACAGACAAATCTAAGCCTGGTATCTACGTTATGAGCCCAAAAGAAGCTGGTGTTTTACAAGCTAAAGAAGGTGGTGCAACTAACAACTGGATTAAATCAAAGGTAGATGATGCTGGAGATAAATTAGTTGATCAGTTTACCTCTGAAGCTAAAGCTCTAGTTGCTGCTAATCCAATGGGTTCAAGTCAGCTAGAAAAAACTGATTGTACAGCTTTCGCTGCAGACTTTGCCAAGTTTGGTAAAGGTACTGCTCTATACAAAAAGAAAGCAAGAAAATAATTTTTTTAAAAAGGTCTGGCTTAATCGTCAGACCTTTTTTTATATAAGTCATGAAAAATTTTTATAAAATCTCACACAAGATACAGGATATTATAACATTTACTTTAGGTAATTGTTCCGCATTTTTAATGATTGCTGTTACACTCTTTGCCTTAGCTGAAATCATTAGAAGATATATTTTTGGTGTTGTTTTTGAATGGGGTCAAGATGCCGTCATCTATATGATGGTTTCTTCTGTTGCCTTTTATATTTGTGTTACTCAAATAAACAGAAATCATTTAGTTATGAGCGCTGTTTTACAACTTTTAAATGCAAAAGGTTTTTACAGGACTGTAGGTTTATGCAAGATATTTGTATCTTTATTCATTTCTATATTTACAGGGTCATTAACTTTTACTGCTTATTCAACAATTGAATATTCAATACAACTTGGTGAAAGAACAGAAAGTTTGTTTTTATTTATGTGGCCATTTTATTTTATTTTGGCTCTAGGAATGGGGCTTATGTCGTTAGTAGCATGTCTTCAGTTTATAGAAGATATTCATAGTTATATTAAAGGTGACCATTTTACTGCTGAAGTAGAGGTGGCTACTGATGTTTAATTTATTTAGATAGGAATTTATTATGTGGGGTCTCGGAGGATCTTTATTTGCTCTTTTATTTGCTGGAGCACCTATCGGTATAGCATTAGCTGGAGCTACAGCTCTTTTAGTTCTGTTTGACGATTTTTTAACCTATTCCACTTTGTTTGAAGCTTTTTTTAGTTTCTTAACAAAGTACACGTTAGTAGCTATTCCATTTTTTATTTTTGCAGGTTTTTTGATGGAAAAAACAGGTTTGGTTGCCAGTTTGTTTAAGTTTGCTGACGCATTAGTGGGCTGGGTCCCAGGTGGATTTGCTTATGCAACTTTATTATCTGCAGTTTTATTTGGTGCTATTTCTGGCTCATCCACGGCAATGGCTGCTGCAATGAGTGTGATAGCATATCCTGAGCTTGTAAAAAGAGGATATCCGGTATGGATGGCAGCTGGTGTAATTGCTTCAGCAGGAGGAATTGCTCTTTTAATACCACCTAGTATTACCCTAATTTTATTTGGTGTTATTACTGAAATGTCTATTGTAGATCTTTTCTTTGCTGGGGTTATTCCTGGACTAATGCTTGCAATGAGTGACGCCGTCATAATCGTGAGTGTTTCTTTATTTATCAAGTTACCTAGAGGTAATTTTGATCTATGTGAAGTTTGGCTCTCATTTAAAGAAGCATTACCTGCTTTATTAATGCCAGTTATTATTCTTGGTGGATTATACGGTGGTTTATTTACACCAACGGAAGCAGGAGCAGCAGCTGCCAGTTATGCTCTTTTTTATGGACTCATTTTTAAAAGGAAAACTTTTACTAAAGAATTAATGCCTACAACTTTAAGGACAATGAACCTCACAGCAGTTGTGTTTTTCTTATTAGGTTGTGTGGGTATCTTCCAATTCTATTTGGCTAATATGGGTTGGCCTCAGATGATAGCGGAGTGGGCAGGTGAATTGGGTCTGAGTAGAATAGGGTTTCTCTTTGCATTAATGGGATCTCTATTATTCTTATCAATGTTCTTAACTGGTGTTGCAATATTAGTTCTAACAGTTCCTATATATTTTCCAGTAGCGTTAGCTCTTGGAGTAGATCCAATACATTTAGGAATTTTAACTGCACTATGCATAGAGATAGGAAGTGTTATTCCGCCTGTTGGTTTAAACTTGTTTGCTGTTAGTGGAGTAACAGGGTTACCAGTTACCACCGTAATAAAAGGATCATTTCCGTTTTGCATATCTGATACAGTTGTATTAATTATAGTGCTTCTATTTCCTGCGTTGGCACTTACCCTTCCAGAACTATTAGTAGTGTCTCATTTTAATTAAAGTTCTAAAAAGGTTTTTGCATAATTTAGAAGTTGATCATCGTTTCCAAATTTCGTAACCAGCTGACACCCGATTGGTAATTCTTGTTTTCCCTTAAATAGAGGCAAGGTTATGCATGGATTTCCATTAAGAGACCACGTTGTATTAAATATTGGCGAACCAGTATATTCTAATCCTCTTAGTGCTTCTCCAGGGGCGCTAGGTGTAATTATTAAGTCAGTTTGTTCAAATACAGCATCAATTTGATTTTTTAAAATTGACAAGTCTTTTAGAGCTAATTGGTAATTTTTATTACTTACTTGATATCCATCACTAAGCCTGCCATTCCTCAATTGGTCACTTAATTGATCATAATAATTAAATCTTTCATGAGATATTGATCTTTTAAATTCATATCCACTTATATCTAAATGGAGTTTATCAGAATTTGAAATAAGTTTATCAATTTCTAAATCAATTACATTTAATTTGTTTGAACGAAGTGAGTTAATAAAATGCTCAAGAGCTTCCTTTGTAGAATCATCAGTTTTTTCCCAGTGCGGTGTCCTAACAAATCCAATTTTAATTTTACTTAAATCTACTTTTTTTATTGAAACTAATTCTTCTTCGAGAAGGATTGATCGAAAAAGTGTAATATCCTCTACTGACCTAGACATCAGTCCTAAAGTGTCAATTGATGGAGAGTTTGGTAGAATGCCTGATTTATCAAAATCACCATAGGATGGTTTATACCCAATAATGCCACAGTACGCTGCAGGTCTTATTACCGATCCAGTTGTTTGAGTGCCAAAACAAACTGGTGCCATCATAGATGCTACAGCGGCAGCTGATCCAGAACTTGAGCCACCAGGTGTAAAATCTTTATTATGTGGGTTTGTTGTTAATCCAGGAGCTCTATGTCCTAATTCAGTAGATACAGTTTTTCCAATAAAAATACATCCTGATTGTTTTGCAACAGCTACCGAAGCAGCATCTCTCATAGGAATATTATTTTGATAAAAATTAGTTCCAAATCCAGTGGGTATATTACTTGCATCAATAATATCTTTAATTCCGAATGGAATTCCAAGCTTTGATACATTATTTTCATTATCTAGCTGCTTGGCTTTTTCTAGAGCTCTTTCTTCATCCAAGTGCACCCAAGCTTTTACAAGATCTTCTTTTTCACGAATTCTTTCGAAGCAACTTTGTACCCACTCATACCTTGATAATTTATTGTTACGAATTAGTTTAATTGCATCAGTTGCAGTTAATTCATAAGGATTTGTCATGGTGTTTTCTCATTTGATTTTAATAAGATATCTTAATGATTATTTTTTAGTTTTGTAAAATGAAATTTTAGTTTAACCTTTTCAATATATTTTGGGGAGAAATAAATGGAAAATATGACCGAAAAGTTCGCTGAGTTTTGTACTGAAATTAGATACGAAAATTTATCTCCAGACGTTATAAAAAGAACAAAATTGTTAATTCTTGATACTGTTGGAATAATAATACGAGCAAGACATGATGCAGAATCAACTGCTAGTTTAGTCGCAGCAATCGATAGATTAGAAATGAGTAATGGAAGTTGCCAAGTTTTTTCAGATAAAAATAGTTACTCTCCAAGTGCAGCCGCTCTACTTAATGGAACTTTAGCTCATTCTCTTGATTTTGATGACACTCATGCTGAAGCCTCTTTACATTCCAGTGCCCCAATACTTTCTGCTGCCTTGGCTGCAGCACAAATGAATAAATCATCAGGACAAGAGTTAATAACAGCATGTGTTGCTGGTTATGAAATACAAATAAGACTAGGATTAGCTGGAGGCTCGTCAGCACATTATAAAAAAGGATTTCATCCAACTGCTACATGTGGTGTGTTTGGTGCCGTAGCTTCAGCTGGCTATCTTATGGACTTGACCAAAGATCAGTTTGTTTCTGCATTTGGGATAGCCCTAAGTCAATCAGCTGGATCTATGCAATTTTTAACAGATGGTGCGTGGACAAAAAGATCGCATGTAGGACAAGCTGCACAGAACGGTCTAAATTGTGCAACAATGGCGGCGGAAGGTTTCAAAGGTCCTTCTAAAGCTTTTGAGGGTCAGTGGGGTTATCTACATGCATATGCTTCAGGAGGAGACACAAAAAAAGCATTAGACGGTTTAGGAAATAAATTTGAAACACTTAACTTGGGAGTAAAACCTTATCCTTCTTGTAGATATAGTCATGCAGCAATTGATGGTATAATAGATCTAAAAAAAGAATTAGATTTTTCCATTGATGATTTAGATGATATTGATATTGGCCTGTCCAAAACAGCAATGAATATAATTGGTTATCCTTTAGAGGATAAACAAAATCCAAAAAGTATTGTTGATGGGCAATTTTCAATGCCTTTTTGTGCAGCCGTTGCGGCCAAAAGTGGTGGATTAAAGTGGGATGATTATAAAGATCACTTAAATAACAGTGATACATTAGCGCTGTGTAACAAAATAAAAGTAAATCCTGATAAAGATGCTGAAAAGTGTTGTCCAGAATTTATGAGTGCAAAGGTAAAAATGGTGGTAAAAGGAAAGACTTATGAAAAGTTTGTAAAGATTCCAAAAGGAGAACCAGAAAACTTTATGAAAGACGAAGAATTTATATCAAAGTTTAAAGGTTTAACGGAGCCATATTTATCAAATGAAAGAGTTAACCAGTTGACAGATTTAATGCTTAAAATCGATCAATCAAATAATGTCAATTCAATATTTGAGTATAGTCAGATAGATCTATAATAATTGTTTTAGGAGATATTAATGAATGAACATAAAATAATTGAAGTTGAAAATGAAAAATCAGACTCTGAAGATAATTTAATAATAGAAACTGTAAATAAATTCTTAGAAAAAGACGTTAAGCCTTATGTAAAAGAATTTGAGTCAGAAGATAAATATCCACAAGATATTGCTGATAAAATGGCAGATTTAGGTCTCTTTGGTGCTACAATTTCTCCTGAGTATGGTGGTTTAGGTTTGTCAGCAGTTACTTACTCAAAAATAGTAGAAAATGTGTCTGCTGTATGGATGTCAGTTTCTGGTATATTTAATTCTCATCTTATAATGTGTGCTGCTGTAGAAAGATTTGGCACTGAAGAGATGAAGAGATATTATCTTCCTAAGTTTGCAACTGGAGAAATAAGAGGTGGTATAGCACTGACGGAACCAGATTGTGGTACTGACCTTCAATCAATAAAAACCAAAGCAAAAAAAGTTGGGAATGAATATATTATTGATGGTACAAAAACATGGATTACAAATTCAGTTCAAGGAACTATTTTAGCTGTTTTAGTAAAAACGAATACTGAAATTCAACCAGCCCATAAAGGTATGAGTTTAATTCTCGTTGAAAAGAAAGATGGATTCGTATCAAGAAAACTCAAAAAATTGGGTTACAGGGGAATTGATACAGGAGAAGTTCAACTTGAAAATGTAAAGGTACCAACTTCTAACTTGATTGGTGAGATAGAAGGAAAAGGGCTCAAACAAATTTTGGCGGGTCTTGAATTAGGAAGAATTAATGTAGCTGCACGTGGTGTTGGTGTAGCTAGGGCCTCTCTCGAAGATTCAATAGAATATTCAAAAATAAGGAAGACATTTGGAAAACCAATTAGTGAACACCAAGCAATTCAAATTAAATTAGCTGAGATGGCAACGAAACTTGAAGCTTCTAGATTATTAACTGAACAAGCTGCAAAGGCATATGATTCTGGTAATAGATCAGATTTACAAGCCGGAATGGCAAAGCTTTTTGCTACTGAAACGGCGTTGTTTAACTCTACAGAAGCAATGAGAATTCATGGCGGATTTGGGTATTCGCCGGAGTATAATATTGAGAGATATTATAGGGATTCTCCTTTGTTGGCTATTGGTGAGGGAACTAATGAGCTTCAAAAATTGATAATAGCTAAGCAACTTGTGACTGAAGATTAAAATATCTAAGATATAAATATTCCAACGCTAAAGAAGAGCACTCCTATTGCTAAACCAAAAATTGGTTTTTTTGGGAAAAATAAAAATATAATTATACCAATTAAAAAAGGTGCTATTCTTTCAATCAATTCAGTTTCGGCCAACGCTCCTGTTGGGAAAATTATGATTCTAGTCATTAAAGCTGTAGTCATAGCAAATGCAATAGCATTGATCCATTTTGCAAAAAAACTGTCTTTTTGTATTTTACTAGATAAAACTACTCCTAAAAATCTCCAAACAAAAATACCTGAACTAGCGACTAAAAGCATTATCCAAGGGATTATTTCAGGTATAATTATTGAATTCTCATACATTAATTTTTTCCTTATTCAAAAGATAACTGATCATCAAGCCAACGGAACCGCCAACTAATCCTGCAACAATCAAACTCCAATCACCAATATATGGAAATAAAAGGGGTCCGATAATACCTCCAGTAACAACTGCTAATCTGTAATATATTTCAATAGCTCTTAGCATTAAGATAGTTAAATATAATGGCATTATAAATACGGGAATAGAAACAATATCATTAGGTAAAAAATTATATAATTTGTAACCAATAATTGTTGTAGTTGAATTAAATATTACCAATGCCAAACTAAGACCCTGAAAAAATTTAAATAAATCTTTTTCGTCTATTTCATTTTTTACTTTGGTTAATTCAGCCCAACCAGTGGGACTAATGAGGTGAGCCCAAAATAATTTTGTAATAAAAGATAATTTATGTTTGTGAATATTCATTAATGTAAGGCCAGATAAGACCAAAAAAAATTGTCTCATGTTAGCCAATAAAACAGTAGTAAATAGCAAGAAGATTGGTGTGCCTATTGAAAAAAGAGACACAAAAATAACCATACCAGGCATGCTCCATAAAATTAAAACTGAACCTAAACAAAGATATAGATCTAGTCCTGCTTCTGCAGCAAAAACACCATATCCAAACATTGCCGAGCTCATTCCTATGCCAGGGAAACCAAAGCCAGTAAAAATACCTTTTTTAAAAGGGGTATATTTTTTTTTCATAGACAAATTTTTCTTATCTAAACTTTTGCTACAAGATCAATCTCAACTGAAGCACCTACAGCAAGTCCAGTTACACCAATACATGTTCTAGCAGGAAGTTTGTCTTCATTGAAATAGGATTTATAAATTTTATTGACTTTGTCGAAGTCTTGGAAGTTAACTAAATACACTCTTACGAAAGTTACTCTCTCGAGAGAAGAGCCACAATTATCTAAAACACTAATTAGATTTTTCATAACTTGATGAGTTTGCTTTTCAACATCATTACTGACTAGTACGTCAGGATTTTCTGGCAATGTTGGCATTTGTCCAGTAATAAAAATAAATTCACCAGCTTTAACAGCATGACTAAAGGGGCCAACTCTTTTAGGTCCATTTTCAAATACCAAATGTTCTATGTCCAATCGATTACTCCAATAAAGATTAATGTTGTCAAAAAGGCTAATTCAAATAAACTTTGCATTAACAGGGGGATTTTTCAATGAGATTTACAAACAAAACTGTGTTTATTACTGGAGCAGCAGGTGGAATTGGTCGTCAAACAGGTTTAAGTTTTGCAAAAGAAGGTGCAAATGTAGCTGTTTCAGATTTAGATTTTGATATGGCTAGCAGGGTGGCTAAAGAAATAAAATCTGCAGGTGGTAATGCTGAGCCATTTAAATTAGATGTAACAAATCAAAATGAAACTATTGAAAACATGAAAAATGCATATGAACATTTTGGAAGCTTAGATATTGCATTTTGTAACGCAGGTATAAGGGAGATTGTGTCTCCATTAGAATTGTCTATTGAAGAATGGAGAAAGGTTATTGATATAAATGTTACTGGAGTTTTTATAACTGCACAAACATTTGCAAAGCACTGCATCGAAAAAAAAATAAAGGGTAATATTGTAATTACTTCTTCGACTTTAAGCGTAACTTCTGCGCCTAATAGGTGTGCTTATACTGCCTCTAAACATGCTACTGCCGGAATAACTAAGCAACTAGCAGTAGATCTAGCAAAGTATGATATTAGAGTAAATGCTATTGGACCAGGTGTTATTAGAACGCCATTAACAGAAAGATATTTTCAAGATGAAGAAGCTTCTCAAAAAGTAAGGAACTTGCACGCGATGAAACGTTGGGGAGAACCTAATGAAATTTCTAGTGCAGTTTTATATCTTGCAAGTGACGAAGCAAGTTTTTGTACTGGGACAAATTTAATTGTAGATGGTGGATGGACAGCTGGAAAAGACTGGTAGTTAACTAATTTTATTTAAAACTGGATGTAGATATTTTAAAAATTCTTTTGGATTTTCACTCATTGGAAAATGACCTACATTTTTCATTTTGATCATTTCGATACCAATAGTGTCAGCTAGAGATTTTGTTTCCTCTGGTGTTGCTGAGTAATCATATTCACCAGTTAATAAATAAATTGGACATTTTGAATTATCAATTTTTTTAATTTCATTGCCAATATTTCCATCAAACTTATAAAAAAATAAATCTCCTTTAAAAATTCCAGGTCCACCTTGCATATAATGCCACATTGTTTCGAATTTATCACTTTCAGGACTGGTTGGTGCCATCAAGCCATAAGCAATGCCTCCGCAAACTTCTCCTCCATGTACATCTTGTCTATGTAACCAACTGATATCGTAATAAGGATCCAAATGACCAGCACTTTGAAGCCCAATTAATGCTCTAAATTTATCTGGAAAATTTATT
The DNA here is from genome assembly GCA_902589185.1 of uncultured SAR116 cluster alpha proteobacterium. Classification (GTDB taxonomy): domain Bacteria; phylum Pseudomonadota; class Alphaproteobacteria; order Puniceispirillales; family Marisalimonadaceae; genus Marisalimonas. The sequence goes on along the minus strand of CACIRZ010000001.1, from coordinate 90,647 downwards.
GCTAAATGAAGAATAATTCTTCCGCCTATAGAACACCCCATAACAACAGGCTTAACTAATTCCAAGCCATTTATAAAGCTCATAATTTGAGAAATATAAAAGTCCGTTGATAGTTTATAATTTCCAACTGTAGCATTTTCGGGTGGCGAGGATTTTCCATGCCATGGCATATCAAATACAATAACCCTAAACTTTTCTAATATTCTTTTATCATTCAAAAGAGCTCTATATTGTCTACCATCAGATCCCGCAGTATGCAGGCAAACTAAAGGAATGCCCTGACCGGCTTCTTCCCAATATATCCTATAGTCAATACCATTAATTTTAAATTTTCCATATTGACCAGAAATAGGTTCTTTTTCAATTTTCATTTTTACTCTCCGCTGGTCTTAGGGAGGCCAGAAGTAATTTGAAGTATAGTAAGTGAGACATTAAAGGATAGAGATCACCTTCAAATTTCAAAACTTTTCTTCGAAGCATTGCAATAATATCATGAGACCCCGGTTCAGGAATATGTTGTAAAAATTTTATCCACTCGTTCTTAGGTGCAGTTAATTTAAAGACATAGCTTGGCATCACAAAAGGTCCTTCTTCTACATTTTTTACAACGCCTTTTTCAATATTTACTAAATACTCGTTCTCTATTGTACTAATCATAAAACTTGTGTTTAGATATTGAGCCATAATAGAAAGTTGGCTTCGTTTTTCATTGTCATCGATTAAAGATTTAAACATAAAATTCTCAAAATAATTTCTGTAAAGTTTTACATAAAATTAAATTATTACCAATTAGATTTTTAATTTGATATGTTAATTAAAAGTAAAATTGGAGGGTCTAGTGAACGGAGCAGAAAGTTTAGTTGGTACTTTATTAGAGGGTAATGTTGACGTCTGTTTTACTAATCCTGGAACATCAGAAATGCATTTCGTTGCAGCTTTAGATAAATATCAAAATATGCGAAGCGTTTTATGTCTTTTTGAGGGATGTGCTACTGGTGCTGCTGACGGTTACTTTAGAATGAGAAGGTCGCCAGCTTCAACTTTACTACATTTAGGTCCTGGATTAGCAAATGGCCTTGCAAACCTACACAATGCAAAAAAAGCTAATTCAGGAATTGTTAATATAGTAGGCGAGCACGCTCTTGATCATATAAAATTAAATGCTCCGCTAACTTCGGATATTGAAGGAATAGCAAGTCCAGTCTCCCATTGGGTAAAAACAAGTAAATCTTCAAAAGATATTGCAAAGGATGGTGCTGAAGCTATTAGACATGCAAATGTAAAACCTGGGAAAATTGCAACTTTAATCTTGCCTGGTGATACCGCATGGAATGAAGGCAATAAAATTGAGTCGATTGACTTAAATATGAAATCTAAGATAGTTTCTTCTAAAATAATAGACGAAGCAATTTTAGAACTTCAAGATGCAAAGAACCCTCTAATACTTGTTGGTGGTGAGGCTTTAGAAGAAAACAACCTTATTAAATTGGCAAAAGTAGCGGACAAAGTGGGCTGTCCAATTAAAACTGATTGGTTTAATGCTCGTTTAGATAAAGGTGCGGGAAGAATAAATTCAGTAAGAATACCGTATGTCGTTGATAAAGCAGTAGAAGTTCTTAAAGACTTTGACACCATTATAATAATAGGAGCTAGACGACCAGTCGCCTTTTTTGCATATCCAAATAAGCCTGGAGTCTTAACACAAGATTCTACTAAATTTTTTGAATTAGCTTCTATATCAGATGACATTACTACAGTTGTCGAAGAGTTATCAGATAGGATTGGAATATCAAATAATACTCCTAGTACTATTTCAAAATTTGATATTCCAGACATTCCTAAAGGTCCAATTAACCCAATGTCATTGGGAATGGTATTAGGTGCATTAATCCCAGAAAATGCGATCATAGTTGATGAATCTGTAACTACTGGAAGAGAATTCTTTTATCAAACTTCAGGATCATATCCACATACATGGCTAAATAATTGTGGAGGGTCTATAGGATTTGGAATGCCTGTAGCAATTGGAGCGGCAATATCATCTCCAGATCAAAAAGTTATTTCATTAGAAGGTGATGGAAGCGCTATGTATACCGTCCAGTCTTTATGGACTATGGCAAGAGAAAATTTAGATATAGTTATACTAATTTTTGCAAACCAAAGTTACAAGATCCTTCAAGGAGAATTAACAAACGTAGGTGTTGATAACCCAGGAAAATCGGCAATGGAAATGTTGTCTTTAAAAGATCCAGCATTAGATTGGGTCTCTATATCAAAGGGAATGGGAGTAGACGCCGTTAAAGTTGAAAACATTGAAGATTTAGTAAAATATTTTAAACATGGACTTAAAGAAAAAGGCCCATTTCTAATTGAAGTTTTGATTTAAATATTTTTTATGTAATAAATTTGAAATAAAAATTATTTACAAAGATATAGTTTTGAGAATTCATCTGGTTTGAATTGATGAGATTAAGTTAGATTTTACCAAATGAAACTCAAAACTTTTAGCTTTCATGTTCTATTTTTATTAAAAAAACTCTTTGCTACTGTAGTTAGATTAGATTAGTAAAATTAATCTAATAGAGTAAAGGTATTTTATTATAGAAACATTCATTATAATTGCGGTTTTATTTGCTGCTTTTCTACACGCTACTTGGAATTTTGTTTTAAAGGGATCTGAAGATAAATTTTTAAGTATGACTTCAGTGGTTCTAGGTCATATTCCATTTGCTATAATTGGTATTTTATTTTTTGGATTGCCTAACATAGATGGTTTGAAATTCATAATAGCTAGCTCTTTATTACATTTTTTTTATCAAGTTTTCCTTTTAAATGCATATAGATATGGAGAATTGTCAGAGATTTATCCTATAGCAAGAGGTTTGTCTCCATTAATTATTTTAATAGTAAGTTTTTTGTTTTTTCATGAAGAAATGTCAAAACAAGAAATCTTTGCCATTTTTTTAATTTCATTTTCTTTGATAATTTATGGGTTGAAACAATTTCTACTTAAGCAATCTGAGGTTAAAGGCTTTGTTTTGGCTGTTGTTACAGGGTTTTTTATTGCTAGCTATTCTCTTGTGGATGGATACGGGGCAAGAGTTACACAAAATCCTGTAGGGTTTTATAGTGTAATGACTATAGTCAATGGATTTATCTTTTATGTTTTTGCGCGTTGTAAAGAAAAAGAAATTTTAAAAAGAATAATTCTTTCTGGGAAAATGTACTTTTTTATAGGTGGCACGGCATCTTATGCGGCTTATGCTATAGTTGTATGGGCATGTTTATATTTACCTATAGCTGTGGTCTCATCTTTGAGAGAAACTTCTATTCTTTTTGCTGTTTTATTGGGAGTATTTTTCTTAAAAGAGAAGATAAATTTAACTAAAAGTTTATTAATATTAGGTTTATTTTTGGGGGTAATAATTTTAAGGCTGAACTGATTTTTTTACAAAGAAATGACTAAATTAATTTTGAAATACATGATATTAAAAATTTTATAAAATGACACTTTTCAAGGTTTAATAATTGGATATATCAACTAACTCAAACGAAGTTGCACTAATAGTTAGCTTTGCTTTTTTTGTTGCTGGCGTTGTTAAAGGGGTAATTGGCATTGGTCTTCCAACAACAGCAATTACAATTATGACTTTTTTTGTTTCACCATTAATGGCATTAGGACTTAATCTAATACCAATGACCGTTGCAAATATTTGGCAGTTAAGTAAGGCAGATAATCCTAGAGAATTAGTGAAAAATTATAAATATTTCGCTACGTCGTTGGTAGTTTGTATCTTAATTACTTCTTTTTATGCAAATCAAATTGGAGACGATGTAGTTCGTCTCATTTTTGCGGTTGCAGTTCTTTTATTTGTTTGTCTGCAAGTTTTTGGTTTTAATTTTAAAATGAAACCTAATCATGACAACTTTTGGCAAGGAGGTCTTGGGGCATTAGGAGGCTTAGTAGGAGGTGCAGCATCAATATGGGCAGTTCCAGTAACTATGTATTTATTAATGAAAAATGTAAAACCTAAACAATTTGTTGATGTTAGTGGTTTTTTAATTACCATTGGGTGTATACCTGTATCAATTGGATATATAGCAACAGGTGTTTTTCAGCCTAATATGTTTATTTATGGAGCTCTTGGGTCAGTGGTTGCAGTAATAGGGTTTCAAATAGGAGAAAAGCTTAGAAATAAAGTAAACGCTAAAACATTTAAAAATTTGTTACTCATTTTTTTTAGTATATCAGCTATTAACATGATCATACGATCATTGTTAGAATATAATATTTTAAATTAAATTATCTTAATCTCTACTTCTGATAGATCCTCAACTTTATATATTATGTGATCACCTTTATTAGGAGCACGAGTCTTAATCACGCTTCCGGTAATTATAACACTATCTTTTGGGATAGTTCTTCCCAATGAAGTTAATAGGTTCGAAACCCAAGATAATGACTCAAGTGGGTTAGCGTCCTTTATCATTGCGTCTTGGGGAATTTCATCATTCCAAAGTAATTGTGATCTAACAATATCTAGGTTTAATTTTTCCCAATTTGGAAGTTCTTTGCCCATAACTACACCAGAACACCAAGCATTATCTGTTATCATTGATAGTGGATTTATATTAGAATAATCTGCATTTCGATCTATAATTAATTCAAAAGCAGGTGACAGGGATTTTATAAATTCTCTAATATTATCTTTATTAAATGGTCCCATTTCAGGTTTCAAATCATCTGATAATGTTACAGCTATTTCGAATTCTAACCCTAATCCATGAAAGTTTTCTAATTCAAAGGTTGAAGGACTTGACTTGATTTCATTTACAAAAATACCACCAGCAACAGGATGGTCTATCCCACATAGTTGTTGCTGCACTTTGGAAGCTAAAGCAATTTTAAAACCACCCAAGCTACCTCTTCCAGAATTTTCTTGAAAGATTTTTTGTATTTTATAAGCTTCATCAAAATCTTTAGGTATTAATGTTTCTGGTAAGTTTTCATAGTTTTGTTTTGAATTATGTTGATCTAACATAAATTGTGCAATTTGCTCTAATCTATTCATAATTAATCCTTCACAAAAATCATGTAGAAATATCTTATAAAAAATTTATATTATTACAAACTATAGTTTGATATTATAGATATCTAAAATTACACCGAATTTATTGAGGCTTACTGTGTTAGACAACCAAATCATTAATATCAGAAGTGAAGTGGATAATTGGCTACAGAGTTTCAATGAAGCTATTTCACAGCAAAAAAATAAAGATGAATCTATAAAAATTCTTTCCAATCTATTTTTTGAAGATAGTCATTGGAGAGACATTTTAGCCCTTACATGGAAGATACAAACTGTATCGGGAAAATCGAAAGTAATTGAAAATCTTTACAACAAAATAATGGACGTTTATGCCAAGAGTTTCCAAATTGACCAGCAAAGAACACTTCCTAGAGAAGTCATAAGAGCTGGAAAAAATGTTATAGAAGTTATTTTAAGATTCAAAACAAAGTTTGGAAATTGTGAGGGAGTAGTTCGTCTATTTGAAGATCAAGAAATAAAGGGTTCTTTCAAAGCATGGAGTCTACTGACTGCCCTTAGTGATCTAAGTTCTTCTGATAAAAAAAATATTGAACAATATCAAAATATTATAGAAGGACCTAATTGGTTAGATAAAAGAAATGAAGATAGACTTTATAAAAATAGGGAACCAGAAGTGATTGTTGTTGGAAGTGGTCAGGCTGGTCTTTCAATTGCAGCAAGGCTTAAACAACAAAATATAGACACACTTATCGTAGATAAAAATGAAAGAATAGGTGATAACTGGAGAAATAGATATCATTCTTTAAAATTGCATAATCAGACACATGTCAATCATTTACCATATATGCCTTTTCCTTCTACCTGGCCAACATATATTCCGAAAGATAAGTTGGCAGGCTGGTTTGAGTATTATGTTGAAAGTATGGAATTAAATGCATGGACTAATACAAAATTTATTGGGGCGGAATATTACAAAAATAAAAAGCACTGGAAAGTAAAACTCAAATTATCTGATGGCACTATTAAGATTATGAAGCCAAAGCATATTGTGATGGCTGTTGGTGTAAGTTCAGTTCCAAACCGTACCAAAATACCTGGTATAGATGACTATAAAGGTGAGGTTATTCATTCAGCAGATTATGATAATGGAAAACACTACAATGGAAAAAATGTTCTAGTTTACGGGACTGGAACAAGTGCACATGATGTTGCACAAGATCTCTACGTGCACGGAGCAAATGTAAAAATCGTGCAACGCTCACCATCTATGGTAGTCAATGTGGAACCGAGCGCACAATTGCCATATCAATTATATAGTGAAGGTCCAAATACTGACGATTGTGATTTAATAACCATTTCAACACCTCTACAAGTACTCAAAAAGACACACCAGTTATTAACTGAAAAAACAAAGAGAATTGATAAACCGCTTTTGGATAAACTTACAAGAGTTGGCTTTAACCTTGAATATGGAGAAGAAAACTCTGGGTGGCAATTTAAATATTTAACAAGGGGCGGTGGTTATTATTTCAATGTAGGAGCATCAGATTTAATCGCAGATGGTAAGATAAAAGTTTTACAATTTTCAAATATTGTAAATTTTTCATCCTCTGGTATTGAAATGAAATCAGGTCAAAAGCTTGACATAGATTTGATGGTTACGGCTACTGGATATAAGGGCCAAGAATATGTTGTTGATGAATTATTTGGCAAATCAGTTGTAGACAAAATTGGCCCTATTTGGGGATTTGATGATGAAAGGCAAGAGTTAAGAAATATGTGGATGCAAACCAAACAGCCAGGACTTTGGTTTCATGCAGGAAGTTTAGCTCAGTGCAGAATTTTTTCTAAGTTTTTAGCTTTACAAATTAAAGCAACACTGGATCGTATTATTTAGTAAGAATATAAATTTTTATGGACGGATTTTAGCGCCAGTTAATTTTTCATAGGTAAGAGCAACATTGCTCATATCAGCGTTTTCACCAAATTCATCGATAGTGTTTTTTAAAAGTTCTTGAGACAATTTTCCTAATGGAATTTCAACGTTATTTGAATCAGCTATTTTAGTTGCTACTCCTGCATCTTTTTTCATTAAGCCTGTACTAAAACCTTGGACCATTTTACCAGAAAGAATATTATCAGGTAGTGTGATTTCAGTAGCATAGTTTCTACCAGAGCTTTTTTGAATAATTTCAACTGCTTTTTTTGGATCAACACCATCTTTAACAAGTAGTGAGATAACTTCAAAAGTTGCCATCCTACAAATCAAATTAAGTAAGTTGTTTCCAGCTTTAATTGAGTGTCCTGATCCTATTTTACCTGCATAGAAAATATTTGAACTTATATCATCCATTATAGATTTTATTTTTACAAATTGGCTTTCTGTTCCACCTACCATTATAGCTATATTTCCTTGACGAGCTCCTTTTGGACCTCCACTTACTGGGGCATCTAAAAAATTAATATTTTTTTCTTTAAGTTTATCAGATATTTTTCTTGTTATTTCTGGTTCTCCAGTGGTCATATCAATTATATAGGAACCTCTTTTCGCTGAGATAGCTAATCCCTTATCTCCATTAATAACTGTTTCTACTATTGTGCTTGTTGGTAAACATAAGAAGACTTCGTTAACTTTAGATGCAACCTCGGAAGGAGATGAACAAGCTATAGCACCTTTATCAGTGAAATATTGAAGGTTGGTTTTTTCAAGGTCGTAAGCATAAAGTTTATATTTTTTAATTAATCTTTCTGCTAGTGGCCTACCCATATTTCCTAAGCCAATAAATCCAATTTTATCCATGAAAAAATCTCCTAAAGATCATGTTCATCAATCTAGGAAAAAGTACCTAAAATATTCTTTTTAAAGCAATCACGGTTGCTTATTTTATCGTACCAACTTTTTAAGTTTAAAAGATTTGGGCGTTTAATAGGTAAAGAAAGGTATCTATAAGAAGCAGCGCCCATTATAATATCTGACATACCAAATTTATTATTTAAAATATATTCATGACCTTCTAAAAATTTATCAAAAATTTCAAACTTTTCATTTAATAAAATAATATTTTTATCAATCAGTTCTTGATCACGATCTTCTGATGGATTTCTAACTAATCCCCAAAATATCGGCGTCATATTTAGTTGCAAATCAGTTGTTTGAAATTCCATCCATGACTCAGCAATTGCAATATCTTCGTCTTTAGAAATTTCATATATATCTGTATATTTTCTAAATAAGTATCTCACAATTGCATTAGACTGCTTAATTACAGATCCGTTGTGATCTAAAGTTGGGACGATAAGTTGAGGATTTATTTTTTCATAATTTTCTACGTTAACTTTTCCAAACTTCCCATACTCATCATGCCATTTAAATTCAAGATTTAGTTCGCAAAGAGCCCATGAGACCTTTTGGACGTTTATAGAATTTCTTCTACCATATAATTGTATCAAAAATTTATCCTTTCTATTTCATTACAGATAGTGAAGTGGAGCTTAAGTTCTGAACAAGTATAGAATTTCTATCTACAAGTTTTGCGACTGTTGGAGCAATATTTTCCAACCACTCTTTGCTTTCATAAACAGCCTTGTAAAGTTTTACTTTTTCATCTTGATTTTCAAATCTTCTAATCCAGACATATGTATTTCCTTTTTGTTCAGAATTCATTACACGTTCACCATTCTCTAAAGCGAATTGGTCTGAACTATCCATTACAAAACTGCCATGTATAACCATACCTTTTTCTACTTGAAAAGGCATTATAGTTTTCTCCATAAACGAAACCCATTCATTCATTTTTCCAGGAGCAATTTGATAAATTCTTAATTCAAAAAAAGCACTCATTACAACACCTCTTAAAAGTAAATAAAATTAAACACTATATAATTAAATTTAAATATTCAAATTTTCATTTATATTATCATCAGTAGTTTTTTAAGGAGAGCTGAATGGATTATTCAAAGGGATGTTTTATTGGACGAATATGGGACAATTCGAAAAATGGACCATGTTTAATTAGAATAAAAGATGGAAATGTATATGACATTACATCTAAAGAGATCCCGACTGTAAGAGATTTGCTTGAATTAGAAGATATAAAAAAATATTTAAATAACGTTCAAGGTATAAAATTAATTTCAGTTGAAGAATTGTTTGAATTAAGCTTTAAAAAAAAATCAGAATATCACCTACTTGCTCCCTGTGATTTTCAAGCAATTAAAGCATGCGGTGTAACATTTGCTAAATCAATGGTTGAAAGAGTAATTGAAGAAAGAGCAGCAGGTGATCCTAAAAAAGCAGAAAGTCTTAGAAATCATATTGGTGGATTAATTGGTGACAGTCTGCAAAATATTATTCCTGGGTCAGAAAAAGCTATTGAAGTTAAAAATGCACTTATTAAAGAAGGTTTATGGTCACAATACTTAGAGGTTGGAATTGGTAAAGATGCTGAAGTTTTTACTAAAGCTCAGACTTTATCATCAGTTGGTTTTGGATCAGAAGTAGGTCTAAATCCCATTTCAAATTGGAATAATCCTGAACCAGAAATCGTTTTAGCGGTTAACAGCAAAGGCATAATCAAAGGAGCTACTCTTGGTAACGATGTAAACTTAAGAGATGTTGAAGGGCGTTCGGCTCTTCTTTTGGGCAAAGCTAAAGACAATAATGCCTCTTGTTCAATTGGACCCTTTATAAGAATTTTTGATGATACTTATTCACTAGATGATATGAAATCAGCTCATATTACATTAAAAGTTGAAGGCGAAGAAGGATATATATTAAATGGTTCAAGCTCTATGTCAGAAATAAGCAGGGATCCAGAAGATTTGGTAAATCAAACAATTGGAAGACATCATCAATATCCAGACGGTTTTATGTTATTTTTAGGAACCTTATTTGCCCCAACTGAAGATAGAGACGTCGTAGGTGAGGGGTTTACTCATAAAATTGGTGATAAGGTAACTATTTCAGAGCCTAATTTGGGCGAATTAGTAAATTATGTGAATTTATCCACAGCTTGTCCACAGTGGAAGTTTGGCATATCTTCAATGATTAAAAATTTAAGTCAAAGAGGTTTGATATAAATTAAATTTTAGGAATTCATTATGAAAGAAGTATTAAAAGGATCCTTAGAGGGCATAAAAGTAATAGATTTTTCAACTCTCTTACCTGGACCACTTGCAAGCTTGTTCTTATCAGAAACAGGAGCAGAGGTAATTAAGATTGAAAAACCTGGTGTTGGTGATGAAATAAGATTGTCTAATCCTCAATGGGGTGAACAAAGTGTATCTTTTTCTTTGCTTAATAGAGGTAAAAAAAGTTTATCACTTGATTTAAAAGATCCTAAAAATCTTAAAATCTTGATACCAATTTTAAAAGAAGCTGACATTATAATCGAACAATTCAGGCCTGGCGTAATGAAAAGACTCGGATTAGATTATGAAAGTGTAAAAAAAATTAACCAAGATGTAATTTACGTATCTATCACAGGTTATGGTCAATATGGCCCAAAAAGTCAGGTAGCTGGCCACGATCTAAACTACATAGGAAATGCAGGTCTTCTGAGTATAAGCATGGGTCAAGAAAATGATACCGTTGTTCCACCAGCGCTTGTAGCTGACATAGCAGGTGGATCTTATCCGGCTGTAATTAATATCTTATTAGCGTTAAGAAAAAGAGACTTAAAAAAAGAAGGCTCATATATAGATCTATCTATGACAGAAAATCTTTTCCCTTTTATGTTTTGGGGTTTAGGTTCTGGCTTTGCCCACAATAAATGGCCAGGCAATAGTGATGGAGTTTTATCAGGAGGTTCTCCTAGATATAATATCTACAAAACAAGAGATGGAAGTTATGTAGCAGCAGCGCCCTTAGAGGATAGATTTTGGAATAAGTTTTGTGAGGCAATAGAACTCCCAAAAAAATTTATTAAAACACAGAATGATCAAGAAAAGGTTATTCAAGAAATTAGAAAAATTATTGGACAAAAAGAAAAAAATTACTGGCTTGATGTATTTAATAAAGTAGATTGTTGCTGCTCAATTGTTAAATCGATTGAAGAAGCAATCAATGACAACCACTTTAAAGTTAGAAAGATTTTTGAAAACAAAATCATAAATAATTTAGGTGAGGAAATTCCTGCTCTTCCTATACCTATAGATATGCAATTTAGAAAAGACCAAAAAAGAGCCTCTGCTCCAAGTCTTGGAAATATTAATGATCAATTTTTCTAATTTAAAAATCATTAACTTGACGTTATTAATACATGTTGTCAAAGTAGTTAAATGGTGAGTTGTAAAATTTAGCTCTCGGAGATTTATAATGAAAAGATTAAATAATTTAGAATCTTACTGGATGCCATTTACGGCTAATAGGGATTTCAAGAAAGATCCCAGAATGGTTGTTGCTGCTGATGGTATGTATTACAAAAGTGAAACTGGGCAAGATATTCTAGATAGTGCAGCTGGATTATGGTGTGTTAATGCAGGACATAATAGACCAGAAATAACATCTGCTATTTCTGAGCAAGCAGCAACTTTGGATTTTGCTCCAAGTTTTCAATATGGTCATCCAAAATCTTTTGAACTTGCAAGTCGTGTCGCTGATATATTTCCAAAAGGTTTAGACCATGTTTTTTTTACAAATTCTGGTTCTGAAGCTGTTGATAGTACTCTTAAAATAGCTTTAGCTTATCATCGTGCTAGAGGTAAAGGAACTAAGACAAGATTAATTGGTCGTGAAAGAGGCTACCATGGTGTCGGATTTGGTGGAATTTCAGTTGGTGGAATGCCAAGAAACAGACAATATTTTGGATCATTGCTAACGGGCGTAGATCATATATCACATACATTTCTTCCAGAAAAGAATAGATTTTCTAAAGGTTCACCTGAACATGGTGATTATTTGGCAGATACATTAGAAGATATTATCGCACTTCATGATGCATCCAATATTGCTTCTGTAATTGTAGAGCCTGTAGCAGGCTCTACTGGAGTTTTACCGCCTCCAAAAAATTATTTAAAAAGACTAAGAGAAATATGTGATAAACACGACATTTTATTAATTTTTGATGAAGTTATAACTGGTTTTGGGCGCCTTGGAAAAGCAACAGCTTCTGAGTATTTTGGTGTTACTCCTGATATTATTTCGTGTGCGAAGGCAATCACTAATGGAATTATTCCTATGGGTGCTGCTGTAGTGTCTAAGGAGATATATAATACCATGATGGACGAAGCAGATATGCCCATAGAACTTTTTCATGGATATACATATTCAGGACATCCTATTGCATCTGCCGCTGGTCTTGCTGCACTAGATATTTATAGAGATGAGGACTTGTTCAACAAGGCTGGTAAAACAGCTAAATATTTAGAGAATATCGTTCACCAGCTTAAAAATGATAAAAATGTAATTGATATAAGAAACTTAGGTTTAGTAGCTGCAATAGAAGTTTCTCCAAGGCCAGGAGCTGTAGGCGCTAGAGGATATGAAGCTATGAAAAAAGCTTGGCATAAGGGTTTAATGCTAAGAGTGACAGGAGATACACTTGCATTTTCTCCTCCTTTAATTGCAGAAAATCATGATATAGACAAAATTTTTGAAATTGTTCAATCTGTTTTAAAAGAATTAGACTAAATTTTTCATACTATTAATTGGCACCTTGATAAAGACATCTCCACTGTCCTCTGCGGGCGGTAGATTACCAGCTCTCATATTTACTTGAATTGATGGTATTATGAGTTTAGGCATCTTTAATGTTTTATCTCTTGCCTCTCTTACTTTAACAAACTCATCTTCTCCAATTGAAGTCTTTACATGAATATTCTTTTTTTTCTGCTCACCCACCGTTGTAACCCACTCAACTTTTCGTGAACTCGGTGGATAATCATGGCAAACAAAAATTAAGGTATCTTCTGGATAACTCAAAATTTTTTGAATCGATCTATAAAGTTCACGAGCGTCCCCACCAGGAAAATCAGCTCTGGCACTACCAAGATCTGGCATAAATAAGGTGTCTCCTACAAAAATAGAATTTCCAATCACATGTGCGGTACAAGCTGGTGTATGGCCTGGAGTATTGATTACTTTACATTTTATACTTCCAATTTTGTATTCATCATTATCTTTAAATAATCTATCAAACTGACTTCCATCCCTTTGAAATTCTGTCCCAGCATTAAATGTTTTACCAAAAATATTTTGTATATCTGATATTTTTTCAGATATACCAATTTTCCCACCTAGTTTTTTCTGGATATAGGGAGATGCAGACAAGTGATCTGCGTGAACGTGTGTTTCGATAAGCCACTCAAGATCTAATTTCATCTTTTCAATAAAAGAAATAATTTTTTCAGCATTATGATAATCTATTGTACCTGATGAAAAATCAAAATCTAAAACACTATCTATTACGGCGCATTTTTTTGAGGTCACGTCATAAACGACATAACTGATAGTGGATGTTTCCACATCAAAAAAACCTTTAATTTTGAAATTTTTATCTAATCTTGTCTCAATCATATTTAAACCTTAAACTATTTGTGGAACTGGCCTTTTAGTAGCTTCATTTTTAATTAAAATTGACTCCAAACTTTTTGCAATCTCAGATAAATCTACATCTTTTCCAGCTGGTGCAATTAATTGAATTCCGAAGGGCATTTGTTGATGATCTAATCCACATGGCAATGCCCAAACACAAGGGATTGCCATTGTGGTTGCATAGCTAAGTGATAACCACCTCATATAAGTTGGCATTTTCTCTCCATTAATTTCATCAACAAATAATTGTTCATGCGGATATGGAGAAACTGATGCAGCAGGACAAATCAGAACATCATATTCATTAAAAAAATTACGAAAGTTTCTGTAAATTTTCGTTTGCATCACATGAGCCGATGATACATCTGAAAGAGAGTACTTTAATCCTCTTTCAACATTATCAATTACATTTGGCCCCAACAAATCTTTTGAATTATCAAATCTTTCTTTATGTGATGCAACATAGTTAAATCCTCGTATGATTTCAAAGCAATTATGTACATCTAAAAAATCTGGTTCAGCTTGCTCTGATTTTCGAAAATTACTTTTAAAAGTACTTACCTTATCAAGAAAAATTGATTTAATCTCATTGTCTACTGGAGCACATCCAAGATCAGCTGAGTATGCCATTTTTATATTTGATAGGTCTGCCCCAATCAATTCTTGAGGCATTGAAATACCATCAAAACTTGAGAACGGATCCATTCTATTTAAATTTGCTTGAGCTTGTAATAGTAAATAAGTGTCCGACACACTTCTGCCCATTGGGCCTTGAACTGAAAAAGGGTTCAAACCTACAGCAGCTTCAGTTGCTGGCACCAAACCCGGAGAAGGTCTAAAACCATTAACACCACAAAACCCAGCAGGGGTCCTGAGGCTTCCTCCATAATCACTACCATTAGCCAATGGCATCATGTTACAGGCTAAAGCTGCAGCGCTTCCACCAGAAGAACCTGCAGGAGTTTTTGTTAGATCAAATGGATTAGAAGTAGCACCATACACAAAATTTTTTGTATTACCACCTGCACCAAATTCTGGTGTGTTTGTCTTACAAAAAATTATTGCACCTTCACTTCTTATATCCTCAACTATAGTGTCATCACTTTCAGGAATTCTATTTTCATAGATTTTAGACCCAGATGTTGAGCGGAGATTTTTGACAATATTTAAATCTTTTATGCCAACGGGTAAACCATGAAGTAAACCTAATTCTAATCCAGACATTACATCATCTTCAGCTTTTTTTGCCTGTTTTAGAACATCTGCATTATTAATTGCTACAACTGCATTTATAGAAGGGTTTAATTTTTCTATTTGCTCAATACAACTCTTTGTTAGCTCTAATGGTGAAAGTTTTTTGTTTCCAATTAACCTTCTTGCTTCTATAGCATCTAGATCACATGGCCTTGACATATTTTCTCCTCTTAATATGAAGAAGATCACATTTTATTTGACTTACGTAAAGCTTGAATGAACAAAAAGGCTCAATAATACAATAAATTAATTGTTTATTGAGAATTACTATCAATTAGTGTAATAATTATCTCATGAATAATAAAGAAAAATTAAGGAAAGCTGGTCTAAGACCTACTAAACAGAGGATGATAATTGCAGACATCCTTTTAGATGGTATTAATAGACACTTTACTGCTGAAAATCTACAGAACGAAATAAATTCTTCGGGTAATTCAATGTCTATAGCTACAATTTATAATTGCCTTAAAAAATTTAGAAATTGTGGTCTTATTAAACAAGTTGAATCTTCCAAAGACACAGCTATTTTTGACACAAATATAAATCAGCACCATCATTTTTTAGACGAAGAAACGGGTGAATTAATTGATATTGAAAATGATGAAGTTAACTTACGCAAGCTTCCAAAAATTCCTCAAGGTTATCTTAATAACGGTGTTGAGGTATTAATAAAAATTAAGAAGCAAATTTGATTTATTTACTTTAAAATCGTTCTAAACTACTTGACATAAATAAGCTCACTTCATATTTTTAGATATATATAATTTAATAAGATTTCAGAAAGGATTCCTAATGGATGATATCGGCAAATGTCCAGTAATGCACGGTTCAGTCACAACAAACAGTGGTGTAAGCACAACTAATCGTGACTGGTGGCCTAACCAACTTAACCTAAGTATACTTCATCAAAACGATAAGAGATCAAATCCAATGAGTTTGGATTTTGATTATAGAGAAGAATTCAAAAAACTTGATTATAAAGCTTTAAAAAAAGATTTACATGATTTGATGACAGATTCTCAGGAATGGTGGCCGGCTGATTATGGTCATTATGGTCCTTTCTTTATTAGAATGACATGGCATGCCGCTGGAACATACAGAACCAGTGACGGCCGTGGAGGCGGGGGAACTGGTGACCAAAGATTTGCCCCGCTAAATAGCTGGCCTGACAATGGTAATCTTGATAAGGCAAGAAGGTTATTGTGGCCAATCAAGCAAAAATATGGAAATAAAATTAGTTGGGCTGATCTTTTTATACTAACTGGAAATGTTGCCATTGAATCTATGGGCGGAAAAACATTTGGTTTTAGTGGAGGACGAGCAGATATCTGGTCTCCACCCGAGGATATTTACTGGGGACAAGAAAACGAATGGTTAGAAAACAAAAGATATACAGGCGATCGTGAATTAGAAATGCCTCTTGGTGCGGTTCAGATGGGATTAATTTATGTTAATCCTCAAGGTCCAGATGGAAATCCTGATCCTTTAGCAAGTGCAAGGGATATTCGTGAGACATTTGCAAGAATGGCAATGAATGACGAAGAAACAGTTGCTCTTACTGCTGGTGGTCATACATTTGGAAAAGCACATGGTGCATCTGATCCAGATAAGTATGTTGGTGCGGAGCCAGAAGGTGCACCAATAGAACAAATGGGTTTTGGATGGCAGAACTCTTATGGCACAGGATTTGGTAGTGACACTATAACAAGTGGAATTGAAGGTGCTTGGACTGCCAATCCTACAAAATGGGATAATGGTTATTTTGACTTGCTATTTGGATACGAGTGGGAATTAGTAAAAAGTCCTGCAGGAGCCTTTCAATGGCATCCAATAAATCCTAAAGATGAAGACATGGCACCAGATGCTCATGATGGGTCAAAAAAAGTTACAACAATGATGACAACTGCTGACATGGCCATGAGGGAAGATCCTGCTTACAAAGTCATTTCAAAGAGATTTCATGAAAATCCAGATCAATTCCAGGATGCATTTGCTAGAGCATGGTTTAAATTGCTACATCGTGATATGGGACCAAAGACACGTTATCTTGGACCTGAAGTTCCCGAAGAAGAGTTGATATGGCAAGACCCAGTTCCTGCTGGGAATAAAAGCTATGATATCAGCGCAGTAAAATCTCTAATTTCAAATAGTGGATTGTCTACAAAGCAAATGGTTGAGACAGCATGGGCAAGTGCTTCTACTTATAGAGGGACAGATATGCGTGGCGGAGCTAATGGTGCTCGTATTCGTCTTGAACCTCAAAGAAATTGGGAGGTAAATAAACCAAACGAACTATCCAAAGTTCTAGATGTATATACATCAATATCTGAAAAAACTGGTGCATCTATTGCTGATGTAATTGTTCTTGCTGGAAATGTCGGAATTGAAAAAGCATCAGGACAAAGCCTAGATTTCACACCAGGAAGAGGAGATGCAACTCAAGAAAAGACAGATGTTGACTCATTTGCGGTTCTTGAGCCAGTTGTTGATGGATTTAGAAATTATCAAAAAGAAGACTATGGCATTAGTCCTGAAGAAATGTTACTTGATAAAGCTCAGATAATGGGTTTAACCGCACCAGAAATGACTGTTCTTATTGGTGGACTAAGATCCCTTGGTATTAGTGCAGATGGTCATGGTGTTTTTTCAAAAGATACAAGTAAATTATCTAATGACTATTTTGTAAATCTTCTTGATATGGGTATTGAGTGGAAGCCAATAAACAGCAATACTTATCAAGGTGTAAACAGATCCACCTCAGAGAAAGTTAATACTGCTACTCGTGTGGATTTAGCTTTTGGTTCAAACTCTCAACTAAGAGCTATTTCTGAAGTATATGCATGTAGTGACTCTCATGAGAAGTTCATTAATGACTTTATTGCAGCTTGGAATAAGGTTATGAATATGGACAGGTTTGATTTGTTATAATCAGATAGATAATGATTTTTCAAGAAGGCGATTTGATTATATTAAATCGCCTTTTTTTATGAGCGTGGATGTATTGCTTTATGTAATCTCAAAAGTTCTGCTTCGTTTACATCTGTATATCTTTGGGTGGTTGAAAGGCTGGAGTGGCCTAGCAATTGTTGTATAGCTCTTAAATCTGCGCCACCAGATAATAAATGAGTGGCGAATGCATGCCGTAAAGCATGAGGAGTAGTATGGGATGGTAAGCCCAATTCATACCTCAGATTTTCTACTCTTCTTTGAATAATTCTTGGAGATAATTCTCCTCCTCGTTTTCCCAAAAAAAGCGGCTCATCACCATTAGTATCAAAAGGACAATGATCTATATATTCTCTAACTCCTTCACAAATAATTGGTAAAAGAGGTACATCTCGATATTTGTTTCCTTTACCTTTTACTCTTAACCATTCACCATTAGGTGCATCTTTTCTTTTTAAGGATAACGCCTCACTTATCCTTAAACCTGAGCCATACAATAGAAGTAAAACTGCCCTATCACGGAGATTAATCCAGTGATCAGATTCATTATTCATAATTGATTCTAAAGCCTGCGCTACTAGATTTGACTCTATGGACTTTGGAAATGATCTTTTAAGTTTTGGACTTTTAAAGATGGACACGTCGAGTGAAGAAATAACTTTATCTCTTATAAGGAATTTGTAAAAATTTTTTAAACTTGATACTTTTCTAGCGACTGTTGGCCTAGATAATTGTCTTTCAGATAAAACTGATAAAAAATCTCTAAAAATATATTTATCTGGTGACAAGAATTTATAATTTTTGTCAGTACAAAAATTTGAAAATTCTAACACGTCTCTTTTGTATGCGTCTAAAGTATGTTCGCCATAACCACGAATTGTTTCTAGATATTCTATCCAGGACAAAATCGTATTATTTTCATTTTTAGAAATACTATTTTTACTCAATTCTTCCACATATATTACAAAATTGATTGTCCTGTTTTTTTCCAATCGGATAGAAAATCTGATAAGCCTTTATCAGTTAGAGGATGGTTATACATAGATTTTAAAAATTTTGGTGGAACTGTAGCAACATCTGCACCTAACTTTGCAGTATCTACAATGTCTTGGACACTTCTTATTGAGGCTGCAAGAACTTTAGTATCAAATCCATGAATATCGTAGATCTCTGTAATTTCAGAGATTAAATTCATGCCATCAGCACCAATGTCATCTAATCTTCCTATAAAAGGAGATATAAAAGTTGCACCTGCTTTTGCGGCTAATAGGGCTTGAGCTGCACTAAAACATAAGGTGACATTAACCATAATACCATCGTCAGAAAATGTTTTGCACGCTCTTAAACCATCAAATGTTAAGGGAACTTTAATTGCAACATTTTGAGCTATTGAAGAAAGTTTTTTACCTTCTAGTATCATATTATCAAAATCTGTTGCGGTGACTTCTGCACTTACTGGTCCTGACACTTCATTACAAATTTCTTCAATAGTACTAATTATATTTCTTCCAGATTTAGCTATTAAAGAGGGGTTAGTAGTAACACCATCAATTAACCCAGTAATATTTAACGATTTAATTTCCTCAATTTCAGCGGTGTCTATAAATAATTGCATCACTTATCCTTTTAACTTTTTTGAAGTTTAAACATTTCATTAATTATAATTTATAATACACTATTTAAAAATTATAACTATATTTAGCTTTAAACTTATTTCATAAAGATAGTAAATGAAAAATGTAAACTCAAAAGAAGTGTCTGTCTTAATTAGTGGGCCTTTCAACGAACCATTTGACTACGTTTTAGAAGATAAAAATACCAATTTAAGTATTGGTCAAATCGTTTTAGTTCCTTTTGGAAAAAGAAAAATAGTAGGTATAATCATTGGTGATGGGACTAAAACCATTCCTGAAACAAAATTAAAAAAAATTCTTCAAGTTTATGATTTTGAACCAATTCCAAAACCTTCAATTGAATTAATGAATTTTTTATCAAGTTGGTATTGTGTCTTTAAAGGTCTAGTTTTGAAAATGATATTATCTCCAATAGAAGCTATTACTTCTCCAGATTACGAAAAAGTTTATAAAAGTAATTTTCTAAATCAAAATGAAATAAACGAAATTAAAATTACCAACAAACGTAAGTTAGTTCTAGATTTTCTTTTAAATTTAGATATAGGAAAATCACAAAATGATATAATTAAACAAACAGGAGTTTCAAAAGCAATTTTGAAAGATATGACCCAAAAAAACTTGGTACAAGAAAAGAAAGTTTACAAAACACTGAATTTAGATTCTCATTTTCTAAAAAACACTAAAGAAAATAAAAAAAATTATGACTTTTTAAATTTAGAACAAAAATTTGCAGTAGATAGAATCAATGATGCAATTATTAAGACAAAGTCAGATTGTTTCTTACTTGATGGGGTCCCAGGTTCTGGTAAAACTGAAACTTACTTCGAAACAGTTAGAACATGTTTAGATCAAGGTAAGCAAGCATTAATTTTACTCCCAGAAATAGTTTTGACGCCAGATTGGGAAAAAAGATTTTTTAAAAAATTTTCTTTTGCTCCATTAGTTTGGAATTCTGAAATAACAAAGAAAAAAAAGAAAAAAATTTGGTTGTCTGCATTAAACGGTTCGGCAGGAGTTATTGTAGGAGCAAGATCAGCATTAATGATTCCTTTTTCAAATTTAGGTTTAATTATCGTTGATGAAGAACATGAACAAGCTTTTAAACAAGAAGAAAACGTCAGGTATAATGCAAGAGACATGGCTATCTACAGGTCTACAAGATCTTCATCTCCAATAGTTCTAGCCTCTGCAACTCCATCTTTAGAAACATTTTACAATGCAAAAAATGGTAAATATATTCATTTAACTTTGCCAAAAAGAGCAACGGGGGCAACTTTACCACATATAAAACTAATTGATTTAATTGCCCACCCTCCTAATAAAGGAAAATGGCTGTCTCCCTTGCTTGTAGGTGAACTAGAAAGTAAATTAAAGAATAAAGAACAAAGTTTATTATTTTTAAACAGAAGAGGTTATGCGCCCTTATCAATTTGCAATTCATGTGGAGATAAAATTAAGTGTGTTAATTGTGATGCCTGGTTAGTTGAGCATAGATCTAAAAATATATTAATTTGTCACCATTGTGGATATTCAAGAGTATTTGAAAATGTTTGTAAGAAATGTGGCGTTGAAGGTCAAATTAAAGCTTGTGGTCCTGGAGTTGAGCGTATCGAAGAAGAGATTAAAGAAATTTTTCCTAAGGCAAGATTAATAGTATTATCAAGTGATACTATGAATAATCATAAAATACTGAATGACACAGTTGAAAGAATAAAAAACAACAAAGTAGATATTATTATAGGAACACAAATGATTGCTAAAGGTCACGATTTTCCAAATTTAAAATTGGTTGGTATTGTCGATAGTGATGTTGGATTGTCTGGTGGTGATTTAAGAGCATCAGAGAGAACTTTTCAGGTTTTACAGCAAGTATCAGGAAGATCAGGCAGACATTCAAAAAAAGAGGATGAAAAAGGTGTTGTTCTAATTCAGACTTTTGATACTAAAAATCCAATAATAAATGCAATTTCCAAAAATAATAGAAATGAATTTTTTGATAAAGAGTTAGTGTCAAGACAACACGCTAATATGCCACCTTATGGTAGGTTGGCATCTATAATATTGTCATCGAGATTAGAGAGAAAATTAGAAACTTTTTCGTCAGATTTGTTGAAAGTAGCCCCATTTTTTAAAAATGTTAAGATTTTTGGACCCGCCCCTGCACCAATATATTTTTTGAGAGGGAGATTTAGAAGAAGATTTTTAATAAAATCTGATAAAAATGTGAATATTCAAGATGTAATTCTGAATTGGACAAGAAAAATCAATACACCAAACTATATTAAATTAACTATAGATATTGACCCATTTTCTTTTATGTAAAATTAATTCAATTTGATGCCCTTGTTACTTGCAATGATATGAATGCTGTGGTAGCAATCCATATTATTCTATTTAGTTAAAAGGGAAGTATTAAGATGGGCGTTTCGTCTGGTTTGTCAGGTAGATATGCTAAAGCTATATATGAATTAGCTGAAGAAAAAAAGATTTTAACAAAAATAGTTGATGACTTTATGAGCCTCAAAAAGTTACTTGAAGAAAGTGATTCTTTGTCTAATTTAATCAAGTCACCAGCTATATCTAAATCTGATAAACAAAATGCAATACTTAAAATTTTAAATAAAGCTAAAGTTCAAAAATTAACTACCAAATTTTTCGGAACTTTGGCAAGTAATGGAAGATTAATTTTAATCAACGAAGTAATAGATGACTTTTTATCAGAAGTATCTAGAATTAATGGTGAGGTTAAAGCTGAAGTCACATCATCTTTTACACTTGATCAGGATCAACAAAAAAAAGTTGTAGCAGCAATATCTGAAGCTACAGGTATTAAAAAAATAATATTATCAACAAGCGTTGATGAAAGTTTGATTGGAGGCCTTATTGTCAAAATAGGTTCCAAAATGATAGATAACTCATTAAAAACTAAATTAAATAGACTTGAAATAGCTATGAGAGGTACAAACTAATGGATATCCGTGCAGCAGAAATATCAACAATACTAAAAGACCAAATTGAAAATTTTGGCGCTGATGCTGAAGTTACAGAAGTTGGTAAGGTTTTGTCGGTAGGAGATGGCATTGCTCGTGTTTACGGGCTTGATCAGATACAAGCTGGTGAAATGGTTGAGTTTCCTGGTGGTATTGCTGGCATGGCTTTAAACCTAGAAAGAGATAATGTCGGCGTAGTTATATTTGGAAGCGACAAAACAATTAAAGAAGGTGACGTAGTAAAAAGAACTGGTTCTATTGTTGACGTTCCGATAGGTAAAGGACTATTAGGAAGAGTTGTTGATGCGCTTGGTAATCCTATAGATGGTAAAGGTGCCCTTAAAAACGTCAAAAGATCAAGAGTTGAGACTAAAGCTCCAGGTATTATGCCAAGAGAGTCAGTAAGTGAACCCATGCAAACTGGATTGAAGGCAATCGATTCGCTTATTCCTGTGGGAAGAGGTCAGAGGGAGCTTATAATTGGAGACAGACAAACAGGTAAAACAGCTATTGCAATAGATACCTTTCTAAATCAAAAGAGTACTAACGATAAAGCTGGTAAAGACGATACTAAAAAACTGTTTTGTATTTATGTAGCAGTTGGTCAAAAAAGGTCTACAGTAGCTCAAATTGTTAAAACTTTGGAAGAAAGAGGGGCTTTGGAATATTCTATTGTTGTAGCAGCTACTGCATCTGATCCAGCTCCAATGCAATTTCTTGCACCTTATTCCGCTGCTGCTATGGGAGAATTTTTTAGAGATAATGGAATGCATGCAGTTGTTGTTTATGACGATTTATCAAAACAAGCGGTTGCATATAGACAAATGTCTCTCCTTTTAAGGAGACCTCCGGGAAGAGAAGCTTATCCGGGTGACGTTTTTTATCTCCATTCTCGCTTGCTTGAAAGAGCTGCAAAATTAAATGGAGATAATGGATCTGGCTCACTAACAGCCCTTCCAATAATTGAAACACAAGGTGGTGACGTTTCTGCATTTATTCCAACTAATGTTATTTCAATTACAGATGGTCAAATCTTTCTAGAAACTGAACTCTTTTATAAAGGTATTAGGCCAGCTGTGAATGTAGGTTTATCGGTATCAAGGGTTGGATCCTCCGCTCAAATCAAAGCTATGAAACAAGTTGCTGGTACTATCAAGTTAGACTTAGCTCAATATCGAGAGATGGCAGCTTTCGCGCAATTTGCATCTGATATGGATGCTTCAACAAGACAACTCTTATCAAGAGGAGAAAGGTTAACTGAATTACTTAAGCAACCTCAATATTCTCCAATGGATGTTGAAGAACAAGTAGCCGTTATTTTTGCTGGAGTGAAAGGATATTTAGATCAAATTCCAACACAAAAAATTGGTGAGTTTGAACAGTCACTTATCCAAAAACTTAATGCCAAGGGCTCTAACATTTTAGAATCAATAAGAAAAGATAAGTCTATTTCAGATGATACTGAAAAAACTCTTAAAGACACACTAGACGAATTAGTAAAGAATTTTGCTTAGATAATTGAATAAGTAAGGATTAGGTTAATGCCTTCTTTAAAAGACCTTAAAAACAGAATTGGTTCAGTCAAGTCTACACAAAAAATTACATCAGCAATGAAGATGGTTGCTGCTGCTAAACTACGTAAAGCTCAAGAACAAGCATTAGCCTCAAGACCATACACTTCTCTTATGGACAGTGTTGTATCCAAAATTTCTTCTAAAGCAATTGGAAGTTCTATAGATCTACTAAGTGGCAAAGAAGAAATTAAAACTCATCTATTAGTTGTTTTTTCTGCAGATAGAGGATTATGCGGTGGTTTTAATGGATCAATTACAAGAACAGTCAGGTCTGAAATTAAAAAACTAAAAGACGATGGTATAAACGTTAAGTTATTAATGGTAGGAAAAAAATCCGCTGATGCACTTAATAGAGAGTTTGGTGACTTGTTTGTTGAAAAAATAGATGGAAATTCAGCAAAACCTAATTATACAGATGCCGAAGTTTTAGCAAAAAAAATAATTGATTTGTTTGAAAATAATGAATTTGGTGTATGCAGAGTAATATTTAATAAATTTGTTTCTGCAATTACTCAAGAAGTTACATTTAAATCTCTCATCCCAGTAGAAGTTAAAAATGATGAGATCGATGAAAATGATTCTAGTTCAATATATGAATTTGAACCAAGTGAAGAAGAAATCTTGAATGATCTATTACCCCGTAATTTAGCTACACAATTATATAGTTCTCAAATTGAAAGTACTGCAAGCGAACTAGCTGCTAGAATGACTGCAATGGATAATGCTACTAGGAATGCTGGGGAGATGATAGATAATTTAACTCTACAATATAATAGAACAAGACAAGCTGTTATTACTAAAGAATTAATTGAAATTATATCAGGTGCAGAAGCCTTATAATATAAATATGGAGAAACATTATGGCGAAAAAACCGTCCACTAAACAAAATGGCAAAATATCTCAAGTTATTGGAGCTGTTGTTGATGTTGAGTTTGATTCAGACCTTCCTCAAATATTAGATGCTCTTCAAGTTGATAATAATGGACAAAAACTAATTTTAGAAGTAGCGCAGCATCTAGGTGAAAATGAAGTAAGGACCATAGCTATGGACAGTACTGATGGTCTAGTTCGCGGTATGGACGTTGTTCAAACAGGTGCACCAATTACAGTTCCTGTTGGACCAGAAACATTAGGAAGAATACTTAATGTTATTGGTGATCCAGTAGATGATGGTAAGCCAGTTAAGTCCAAGACAACACTACCTATTCATAGAGATGCTCCAGAATATGTTGATCAGTCCACTTCTGCTGACATTTTAGTAACAGGTATAAAAGTGGTTGACCTTTTAGCACCTTATGCAAAAGGAGGTAAAATCGGACTTTTTGGAGGTGCTGGTGTTGGTAAGACTGTTTTAATTATGGAGCTCATAAATAACGTAGCCAAAGCACATGGTGGATATTCTGTTTTCGCAGGTGTTGGCGAAAGAACTAGAGAAGGTAATGATCTTTTCCATGAAATGGTAGAATCTGGAGTTATCGTTCCAGATGGCCCAGGTTCTAAAGCAGCACTAGTATATGGTCAAATGAATGAGCCTCCTGGAGCTAGAGCAAGAGTGGCTTTAACAGGACTAACGTTAGCTGAATATTTCAGAGATCAAGAAGGTCAAGACGTTCTGTTTTTCGTTGACAACATTTTTAGATTTACTCAGGCTGGATCAGAGGTTTCAGCATTATTAGGAAGAATACCATCTGCTGTAGGATATCAACCAACGTTAGCCACAGATATGGGAGCACTTCAAGAAAGAATTACAACTACAACAAAAGGATCTATTACTTCAGTGCAAGCAATATATGTTCCTGCAGATGACTTAACTGATCCAGCTCCTGCTACATCTTTTGCTCACTTAGATGCTACTACTGTTTTATCAAGACAGATAGCAGAAATAGGAATTTATCCTGCTGTTGATCCATTAGACTCAACTTCAAGAATGCTAGATCCTAGAATTGTTGGTGAAGAGCATTATGAAGTTGCAAGAAGAGTTCAAGAAGTTCTTCAACAATATAAATCGTTACAAGATATCATTGCAATTTTAGGTATGGATGAATTATCTGAAGAAGATAAACTAGTTGTTAGTAGAGCTAGAAAAATTCAAAGATTTTTATCTCAACCATTCAATGTTGCTGAAGTTTTCACTGGATCACCAGGTGTTTTAGTATCTTTAGAAGACACTATAAAAGGATTTAAGGGAATTGCAGACGGTGAGTATGATGATTTACCAGAAGCTGCTTTTTACATGGTAGGTACTATTGAAGAAGCAATAGAAAAAGCAAAGAAATTAGCAAAAGATGCCGCTTAATCTTTTGAACTTTTTTAGATGAGGTAAAAATGGCAGAGACAACTAATTTAGAGGTAGTTACACCCTCAGCTATAATTGTATCTGAACCTGTTGAAATGGTTGTCATCCCAGGATCTGATGGACAAATTGGTGCCCTTCCAAGACATTCTAAAGTTATATCTACTCTGGATAGAGGCATGGTCGATATTTTTAATGATAATAAAATTTCGTCACAAATTATGATAGATGGTGGGATAGCTGAAATAAGTGAAACAACTGTTACAATATTAGCAGAAAGAGCTGAAAAAATTGATAAAGCTAATAAGCAATTACTTGAAGAAAAACTTCTAGATTATCAGTCTCAAGAAAATCATGACGATCAAAATATTGCAGAACTCGCAATCAAAAATTCTTCTTTTATTAAGGCAGTCTTAGATAAGATAGGTTAATTTATTTCTCCAATACTTTTTCTATTTCAGAGCTTATTTTTAAAAGATAATCATCTTCATTTGTGGTTGCGTTTAACATAATCCCAATAGGTTTTTTATTTTCAAAATAAGGTATAGAAATACTACAACCATTCATATAATTAGCTAAAGTTGTATTTCTTAACGAAATTAAATTTGCTTCATCATAAAATTCATTATTTTTACATTTTTCTTGTAAAGGCGGTTTTATAGTTACAGTTGGCATAAGTAAAAAATTATTTTTTAAAAATTTGTTAAACTCTTCAATTAAATCTACTCTAATTTTTTGTAATAAATTATATTCAACAGCCATAACTTCATTTGCTCGTTCTATTCGCCTTAATACGTTTGGATCAATTAAATGTTTTTTTTGATCATATAAATAAAAGTACTCCGTTGCACACTCTACTGATGCAAACTGCCATATTGGTACTTTTTTGTATAAATCTAAAACTGGTACATTCATTTCAATGACTTCAAATCCACTTTCAGAAATTTTTTTCTTAGCAAAATCAAAAGCAACTTTAATCTCAGTATCTATATTTTCAAATCCAAAATTAGAAGGAATTATTAATTTTGGGTTTTTATTTTGTGATTTCTCTTGTTTTTCATTTATTTTTCCTCTCATGGCATGGAAGCCAAGTTTACAAAGTTCAACGTTTCTGGCCATTAATCCAACACTATCTAAGCTAGAGGAGAGGGAAAGGACACCATCTCTTGAAATACTGTCTTGTGTAGGTTTGAAGCCTGTAATTCCTGTGAACGCTGCTGGTATTCTAGTTGAACCTCCAGTATCTGTTCCAATAGCAATGTCAGACAAATCTAAGACAACTGACACAGCTCCACCAGATGTTGATCCACCTGGCACAGCACCAGGATATAAAGGGTTATCCGGAGTTCCATAATGAGGATTAATACCCAAACCTGAGTAAGCAAGTTCAGTCATATTGGTATGACCAAGGAGTAAACCACCAGCTTTTCTGATATTAGAAATACATTTTGCATCACTTATAGAAATATCGGGTTTCAGAAACTTAGTTCCCCCTCTTGTAATGTACCCCTTAACATCAAATAAATCTTTTACAGATATTATTAATCCCTTTAATAATCCATTTTCAAGTTGACTTATTTCATTCAGCTGTACATCAAAATCTTTTTCAAAAAGCTCAGTGAATATATTTTCAATTTTTTTCGGATTGTTTTTAAATTTTGTTAGTATTTTAAAAACTTTATCAACAAGCTCTTCATTATTTGAGTTTATATCTTTTTTCATAATAATTAATTATAGTTTGACGCGTTAAAGTTATTGATCATGGGAATGAAGATTTCATTGATTTTTCTGTAAACATTTTTCTTAAATGAAATTGCTTTTTCAGGCAATAATTGTGGATCAAGCCAAATCCAGTCCTTAAATTCTGGATGGTTAGTATTAATATCTATTTCTTTATCCTCACCCATAAAATGAAATAAAAGCCACCTTTGTGTTTGTCCTCTAAACTTTCCTTCCCAAAGGTTGTCTGCTAATGGTAAAGGAATATCATAATTCAACCATTCTGGATATTCGCTTACGAACTCAACATTAATTATACTGGTCTCTTCTTTTAATTCTCGATATCCAGCTTCAATAGGTATTTCCCCTTTATCAATACCTCCTTGTGGTAATTGCCATGCTTCAGCTTTGTTATCAAGTCTTTGTCCACAAAAGACGTTTCCTTCTTTGTTAAAGACCATTAAGCCAACACAAGAGCGATAAGGTCTTTCTGAAAGAGGAATATTATTTTTTATTATATTCAATTGATAAAACTACTAACTTTATTTTTGATAGGTTTTTTTATGATTTTTGCCGTAGAAGTTGTTTTCTTTTTATTACTGAACAAATTAATTCCTCTTATAAGGTCAACTGCTCTAGATATTTGATTATCTTGTAAAAGTTTTTCAACTGGAGTTAATTCTGGTTTATCAGTACTATCTTTTTTTGTATCTTGTTCTTTTTTATCCAAGGCTCCTCTTAAATTTTCTTCTCTCCTATTTGCTGGCATTTGTTTAGTTAACTCAGTTATACCAGCTTCTACAACAATATCTGGTTCAATACCTTTGGCTTGTATTGATATACCACTAGGTGTGTAATATCTTGCAGTTGTAAGTCTCATTGCACCATTACCTGCTAAAGGAATTATAGATTGAACCGATCCTTTTCCAAAACTGCGAGTACCAACTATGATTGCTCTTGAATGATCTTTGAGTGCTCCTGCTACAATTTCGCTAGCAGATGCTGATCCACTATTGATGAGAACTATCATTGGTTTGCCGTCAATTATATCACCTTTTTTTGCAAAAATTCTTGAAGTATCATCATCTTTTCTTCCTTGGGTTGACACTATTTCTCCTTGGTTTAAGAAAGAGTCAGTAACTGAAATTGATTGGTTTAAAAGGCCTCCTGGATTATTTCTTAAATCTAGTATTAGTCCTTGAAATTTCTTTCCAAGTTCTTTTTTTATTTCATCTACTGAGTTTTCTAGACCAGAAGTTGTTGTATCCGAAAAGGTAGTTAAACGTACATAACCT
Source organism: uncultured SAR116 cluster alpha proteobacterium (assembly GCA_902589185.1). GTDB lineage: Bacteria > Pseudomonadota > Alphaproteobacteria > Puniceispirillales > Marisalimonadaceae > Marisalimonas. The sequence goes on along the minus strand of CACIRZ010000001.1, from coordinate 61,357 downwards.
ATATTTTTAATAATGTTATGTCTAACAGATCTTATTTTTATAACGTCTCTAATTATCTCAATTTCAAAAGGATCTTTTTTATCACGAACAACAGTTATAACAACCTTACTTCCAACAGGCCCTCGAAGTTGTGAAACTGCATCATTTATCGAGAGTCCTCTGATTGATTCTCCATTTATCCCAATAATTAAATCTCCCGACTTCATACCTGCGTTAGCTGCTGGAGTTTCGTCTATGGGTGAGACAACCTTTACCACACCATCTTCCATAGTTATTTCGATGCCTAAGCCACCAAATTTTCCTTTGGTCTTTACCTGCATGTCTTTATATGATTCTGGACTTAAATAAGAGGAGTGTGGATCAAGAGATTGAAGCATTCCTGAAATTGCAGACTCAATAAGTTTCTTGTCTGTAACTTCTTCTACGTATTGTTCTTGAACTCTTTGAAAAACATCACCAAAAAGATTTAGCTGTTTGTAGGTTTCTTGACGATTTTCAGCTCTAGCTATATTGCTCTCAATCAAACAGATACTAAAAACTAAAAAAAATGCTAAAAAAATATTAATCTTATTATCAATATAGATTTTTTTAATCATTTGATCAGGCCTTAATTTAAGTTGAAAGCGTAAAATCATAATATAGAATATATTTAGTACAGCTACTATAGAAAAATTTAATTATAACTTTTATTTTACTAAAAGTGATTTCCCACTCATGTTTTCGGGTGTTTTGATAGAAATAAGCTCTAAAATTGTTGGAGCAATGTCAGCTAATTTTCCATCTCTTAACTTATAATCATTATTTTTAGAAATTAGTATTAAGGGAACTTTATTACACGTATGCGAGGTATGAGGTAAGTTCATTGTTTCATCAAACATAATTTCGCAGTTTCCATGGTCTGCGGTTAATAACATGAGACCATCATATTTAATTATTATATCTTTTATATTTCCAATTGCACTATCAACGGTTTCCACAGCTTTAATTGCTGCCTTTAAATCACCTGTATGTCCAACCATGTCAGGATTTGCAAAATTAATTACAATTAGATCATAAGTTTTATTTTTTATAGAAGATATCAATTTAGTCTCTACTTTCTTTGCGGACATTTCAGGTTGTAAATCATAGGTAGATATTTTGGGTGAGGGTATCATTACCCTAGTTTCGCCTGGGTAAACAGTTTCGTTGCCTCCATTAAAAAAGAAAGTAACATGAGGATATTTTTCTGTTTCAGCTAGTCTCAATTGTTTTAAATTAGCTTTTGATATGACCTCCCCAAGTGTGTTCTTAATATTTTCTTTTACAAAAATAGAATTAATAAATTTTGATAATTCTGTTGAATATTCTGTCATTCCAAGATTGTTTGATAAAATTGGTGTATTAATATCTTTTTCAAATTCTCTAAATGTAGGATCTAGTAATGCTGTTAATAACTCTCTAACTCGGTCTGCCCGAAAGTTGACCATAATTAAGCTATCACCATCTTTAAAACCTTTATAATTCCCAATCAGAGTTGGTGAAATAAATTCGTCAGTTTCGTTGTTTTTATACGCTTCTTCTAATCCTTCTGATATATTAGGAAACTTTCTGTCATATTTTCCGTATACAATAAGATCAAAAGCCTTTTTTATTCTCTCCCATCTATTATCCCTATCCATTGAGTAGTATCTACCTACAAGTGAGGCTATTTTTATATTTTTTGGGAGGGACATTTCAAATTTTTTTATATGCTGGCCTAATTGTTTTGGAGAACAATCTCGCCCATCTGAAAAAATGTGTAACCAAGTTTTACATTTATTTTTTTCTAAAAGTTTTGACATTTCAATCATATGACTTGAATGAGAATGTACTCCACCATCACTACACAAACCAAGCAGATGGACAGTCTTATTTTTATTATGATTTAACAAAAAATTCTGAAAATTGTTATTTTTTTCAATTTCATTGTTGTCAAAAGCTTTATTTATCTTTGGTAGAGTTTGTAGTACCACTCTTCCAGAACCAAGGTTCATATGGCCAACCTCAGAGTTTCCTACTTGACCTATAGGCAATCCAACATCTACACCAGACGCATCTAGGGTTGAATATGGAAATGTTTTATTTAAAAAATCTACATTTGGAGTTTTTGCTAATGCTACAGCATTATTTTCAATATTTTCGTTAATTCCCCAGCCATCCATTATACATAAAACGATTGGTTTATTTTTTCTGTTTTTCATCAATTAAATCCAATAAGAAATTTTTATTTATGGTAAGGATGACCTTGAATAATAGTTTCTATTCTGTAAATTTGTTCAGCAATCATCATTTTAACCATTTGATGTGGCCAAGTAAGTTTACCAAAAGCAATAATTTTATCAGCTGTTGTTTTAATTTTCATACCATTTCCAAATGCACCACCAATCGCAAAATTTACACTTGTTATGTTATTATTACTCCAATTTAATATTAATTTTGCTAGGTCTGCGCTAGATATATTCTCACCTTCTTCATCAAGCAAGATCAATTTACCATTTTTAGGTGTTGAATTAATTAACTTATCAGCTTCTTCTTCTAATTTTTTTTCTTTATTTTTTGTTTTAACTTCATATTGTTTTAATTCAATATTTTTAATTCTCTGAAGATACTTTCTAGTAATTATGTCTTCATCATTACTTTTAATTTTACCAACTGTTGAAATTCTATATTTCATTTTATTTTTTTATAGCGTCATTTGATATATTATCTTGTTTTTTTTCCCACATTTTTTCCAAACTATAAAATTCTCTTACTTCTGGTCGAAAAATATGAATTAAAATGTCATTAGCATCAATTAAAACCCAATCTCCATTTGACATCCCCTCTGGAGATGATAGGCGAAGGCCTATTTCTTTATATTTTTTTATTAGGTTATTTGCCATAGCAGTTACCTGTCTGACAGTATTCCCACTTACCACTATCATATAATCCGCAATGCTACTTCTTCCTATCAGATCAATACTTACAATGTTTATTCCTTTGTCATTTTCCAACGATTTTAATGTAAATTTTAATAATTCTTTAGAAGATAAACTTTTTGTTTTTTGCATTATATAATCCCATTAGTGCAAGTTTTAGTTTTTCTTATCTCCGATGATGAGATAGATAATAATTTATTCTTTAAAAAAACCCAGATAGGTTTTTTTTTATAAAATATAATTCTACTTTTATGTGATTTAAGTTTTTTCCCAAGATATGGAATTTTTGAGGTGTTTAAAAAAGAATTTACGAAACCTGGTCTAGAAATAACTGCAATATGAATATTCTGAGCTATTATATTAGGATAAAGCCATTTATTTAAATTATCTAAAATATCACTTCCCATTAGCCAAATAAATTTTACCTTTCGTGTTCTTTGATTTAAAAAATTGACTGTTCTGTATGTGGCATATAGCTTATTTTTTTGTTCAAGGTCTAAGACTTTTATATAAGAAATATTTTTTGTAATCAGCCTAGCATAACTCAGTCTTTTGTCAAAATGCTCCATATCTGAACTAGATTTTAATCTATTTTGAGGGGCGACCAGCCACCAGATCTCATCTAATCCAAGATTTATAAGTGCAGTATTAGTAATGTGGATATGTCCAATATGTGCTGGATTAAATGAACCGCCTAAAATACCGATTTTTCTTTTTCTAGAGTAAGAATAACATATTGGAATACTATTTTTAAAATTTACTTTCAGATCTTTATTCACGTATTTGGTCATTTCCTCTAACGATGTATTTAAAACTAGTTAACTGAGCAGCTCCTACTGGACCTCTAGCATGTATTCTACCTGTAGATATCCCTATTTCTGCACCCATTCCAAATTCTCCTCCATCTGCAAATTGAGTTGAAGTGTTATGCATAACAATCGCGCTATCAACATTAGTAAGAAAAGTCTCAGCTACTTTTATATTTTCAGTTATGATAGATTCTGTATGGTTTGATGAATATTTACTAATGTGGTCTATAGCTCCTGATACACCATCGACTAATTTTACGGATAAAATAGCGTCAAGATATTCAGTATGCCAGTCTTTTTCAGATGCTAATTCAATTTCATTTACAATTTCTTTTGTCTCAATATCCCCTCTAATATGACATCCTGATTCAATTAACTTTTTAACTATGATTGGTACTGCTTTTTCAGAGATATCTCTATCTACAAGTAAAGTTTCTAAGGCACCACATATCCCTGTTCTTCTCATTTTTGCGTTTATTATGATTTTTATTGCTTTGTTTATATCTGCATCTTTATCTACATAAATATGGCATATTCCTTCCAAGTGAGCGAAGACAGGAACTCTTGCTTCATCTTGAATTTTTTTAACAAGAGATTTCCCTCCACGAGGTATGATTATGTCAATTTCTCCAGTCGATGTAAGCATCGCTGAAACAGCCTCTCTATCGGTATTTTCAACCAATTGTACAGAGTTGCCAGGTAAATTGGCACTTTCTAGGCCTTTTTGAATGCATTTAGCTAATATTTTAGAAGAATTAATCGAGTCAGATCCACTTCTAAGTATTGCTGTGTTGCCAGATTTAATGCATAGGCTACCAGCATCAATAGTTACATTAGGTCTCGATTCGTAAATAATGCCAATTACGCCCAATGGAACTGAAACTCTTGAAATATTTAGACCGTTTGGTTGTATCCATTTTGATATCTCAACACCTATTGGATCACTCATTTCTGAAATTTGCTTTAAACCCTCGACAATATTATCAATTCTTTTATTGTCCAGAAAAAGCCTATCAATAAACGCATTGTTAAGTTGCTTTTTTTTAGCATTTTCAATATCAATTTTATTTGCTTTAAGGATCTCCTCTTGTTCTTTTTTTATAATTTTAGATGTATTTAATATAGCTAAATTTCTATCTTTTGAACTGCTTATAGAGATGACATCAAAAGCTTCTTTTGATTTTCTGTTTATATTTTTTATATATTCAAAAATATTGCTATCACTCATTTTTTACTCTTATTTTTTTTCTAGTACTAGATCATCCCTGTGGACAACTTCGTCCTTACCTCTGTAGCCTAAGATAGATTCAATATCATTACTTTTTGATCCTTTAATTAAATCTACTTCAGAATTATTAAAGTGTATTAAGCCTTTTCCTACAAAGTTTTGTTGTTCATCTACTATTTGTATCAAATCACCTTTTTCATAGTTGCCTTCTGTACTAATTATACCAGCAGACAACATAGAAAAACCTTTTTTCATAGCCTCGGCCGCACCCTTGTCTATAGTTATTTTTCCTTTAACTTGCAATGCACCAGAAATCCATTGTTTTCTTGAGTTTAATGGTTTTTCGATCGCACTAAACCAACTAAATTGCGTTCCATCAATTTCTAACTTTGATAAAGGACTATTAAAGTGTCCATTGCAAATGATCATATGACATCCTGCTTTGGTGGCTATTTTAGCGGCAGCAATTTTGGTAACCATACCCCCAGATGACATGCTTGTCATTGGTGGGCCTGCCATTCTTTCAATTTCATCTGTAATATCAGGAATTTTTTCTATAAATATTGTCCCCTTATTCTTATTGGGATCAGAAGAATAAAGACCATTTATATCTGACAGTAATATAAGTAAATCTGCGCTACACATTTGTGCAACTCTTGCTGCCAGCCTGTCATTGTCTCCAAATCTAATCTCTTCAGTAGAGACAGTATCGTTTTCATTAATTACAGGAATTACTTGTAATTCAATAAGTTTTAATAACGTCGCTCGTGCATTTAGATGTTTTCTTCTTGTCTCAGTATCGTCAGGTGCAAGTAAAATTTGTGCTATATTGAGGCCAAATTTTTCCATAATCTCTTTCCAAGCATGAGCTAGGCTTACCTGACCTGTTGCAGCAGCGGCTTGTTTTTCGTCTAAAGATAAATTGCCTCTTAGTTTCAATTGTTTTTGACCAAGTGCAATTGATCCTGAGGAAACTATTATAATTTCTTTTTTTTGTTTAATAAGTTGATTTATTTCTTGAGCTAAAGACCTTAGCCACTCACTTTTAAGATTATCCTCATTTTTGTCTATCAAAAGTGAGGAGCCTATTTTTATTACAATTCTTTTTGAGTCTTTTATTAAATTTTCTTTTTTCATTTGTGACATTCTTTATGGAGACCAAGTTATAATCTTTTTTCTTTGATCTTTACTGTTTTCTTTATTTTTCATCTTTACTATAAAGTTTTGTAACTCTCTAATTAGGTAAGTAATATTTTCTCCTGAAACTGAAGAAATATTAATAACATTATCTACATTCAGTTTTGTTAAAATTTCTTTCGCAGACTTAACTTTTTTATCTTCAACAGCATCGCATTTTGTTAAAACTAAGATTTGTTTTTTCTTCGATAAATTACTATCATATGCTTTAATTTCACGAATAATCGTAAGGTAATCCTTTTTAATATCTTTAGAGGTAACGTCTATTAGATGCAATAATCCTTGGCAACGTTCAACATGACCTAAAAATCTATGACCTAAGCCAGATCCTTCATGAGCACCCTCTATTAATCCAGGAATATCCGCTATTACAAATTCCATATTATCTTGGTTTACTACCCCAAGATTTGGATGAAGTGTTGTAAAGGGGTAGTCGGCTATTTTAGGTTTAGCTGCTGTAATTCTAGAAAGTAAAGTGCTTTTACCTGCATTTGGTAGTCCTATTAAGCCTATATCTGCTATTAATTTTAGTCGAAGCCAAATCCATTTTTCTTCAAATGGACCTCCAGGTTGTGCTTTTCTTGGTGCTTGATTTACAGAAGTTTTAAAAAAAGCATTACCTTTACCCCCTTCACCTCCCTTAGCTAAAATAATTTTTTGCCCAATTTTTGTCATATCAGCTAATATAAAATTATTTGTTTCATCTAATATCTGTGTTCCAACAGGAAGCCTTAAAATAATATCTTTGCCACTTATTCCACTTCTATCTCTACCTTTGCCACCCTCTCCAGGTCTGGCTTTGAAATGTTGTTGATAACGAAAATCTATAAGTGTATTGAGACCATCGGAACACAAAGCAATTACGTCGCCCCCTCGGCCACCATTGCCGCCATCTGGCCCACCAAAGGGAACATGTGCTTCTCTTCTAAAAGAAATAGATCCAGGTCCACCATGCCCACTAGCTATATAGATTTTAGCTTGATCTAAAAACTTCATAATAAAACCCTAATATATAGTATTCTAGATGAAAAGAGTTTAAATGAAAAAGGAATAGCTAATAAAGCTATTCCAAAGTTCAAAAAATAAAGGTTAGATTATTCAGCTGCTTGTTTTATTGGTTCTACAGAAACAAACATTTTTTTACCTTTATGTTCTTTAAACTTAACATGGCCATCTATAAGTGAAAAAATTGTATGATCTTTTCCCATTCCAACGTTCAAACCTGGGTGATACTTTGTACCACGTTGTCTAATTATAATATTGCCAGCAACGACTGCTTCGCTTCCAAACTTTTTAACACCTAATCTTCTTCCAGCTGAGTCTCTACCATTTCTAGAACTACCGCCTGCTTTTTTATGTGCCATTTGTTAATCCTTTACTATTTTTTAGTAGTTTTTTTTGTTTTAACTTTTGTATCAGTTTTTGTAGAAGCTGATTTTGTTTTTGTATCAGTTTTCTTGTTTGGGGTTGTCTTGGCTTTAACTTCTTTTTTAACTTTTTCTTCAACTACTTTAGACGGGGTTTCAGTTTTTGGTTTAGCCTCAACTTTAGTCTTTTGTTCAGTTGTCTTAACGGTAGCTTTTTTGGGAGATAACTTAGATCCACCAGTTTCAGCTATATCAATTATTTTAAGAAGTGTAAGATCTTGTTTATGACCTTGTTTTCTTCTACTATTCTTTCTCCTACGTTTATATATCATTGTAATTTTTGGACCACGAGTTTGTCTAATAACTTGAGCCATTACTGCAGCATCATTAACAAGCGGGGTTCCTAGTGTTACTTTTTTGCCATCACCTACCATTAACACATCACCAAGCACTAACTGATCACCATCGTTAGCGTTAAGTTTTTCAACTAAAACCACATCCTCTTTTTGAACGCGATATTGTTTTCCACCGGTTTTAACTACTGCATACATTTTTATAATCCGATAAATAGTTAATATAATGATTATTAAAATAATCATATCTAAATTGTCTTGGGAATATAGCTTGATACTGTAATCTGTCAAGTTTTAAGATGATGTAAATTACATCCTATTAAACAATTTTCTATTTATTTATTTTTTTATAAATAGTGCTGGATCTAAGCGTTCAGAAAACCAATTGATTCTCCAATCTAAGTGAGGTCCTGTCGATCTTCCAGTTGATCCAACTTCACCAATTTTTTGACCTTTATTTATTTTATCGCCAACTTTTACATTAATAGAAGATAAATGAGAATATACTGAAGTTACCCCGTATCCATGATCTAACATGACAGTTCCGCCTGTATAATATAAGTCTTTTTCTGCCATTCTAACTATAGCTTCTGTGGGAGCAAGTATATCAGTTCCCTCTGGAGCAGCTATGTCAACACCATAATGTGGACGTTTCGGTTTTCCATTAAGTATTCTTTGACTTCCAAAAACTCCAGAAATTATCCCTTTAGTAGGCCAATCAAATTTTTGAAATATAAAATCTACATCACTATCTAAACTTCTAACTTCTTTAATTACTTTATTTTCTTTTTTAATTCTATCCCAAAAAGATTTGGGTGGGGTCACCATTTTTTTTTCAAGGCCATTAATAACTTGAGTTTTATATTTTCTTTGTTTTATCTCTAATTTTTTCAAAATCCAATTTTGATTGATAAAAAAATATAAATCAGCTTCTTTAGGATGGTCTCTTCCAAAACCTATCACAAAACTTCCATCGGACGTTTTTCTTAAAACTTTTTCTTTAAATTTTACATCTAAATTCTTACTGACCTTACCTATTACCAGGCCACCTTGAACAAAATTACCTTCAAGTATGATTTTGGTATCATTAATATTTATAATTAAATTATTTGTTGCAAAGCAAGGAAATGTTTTCAGTAATAAAAAGATTAATAACAATTTAATAAAGTTAAAATTCACTTGTTCAATCATATAAGGAAAACTTTTAATTTTTGACATAATTAACGTTTCACCTCAGGTATTAGGCCTTTAGGGGCAAACCTTAATGTGATCAATAATATCATTCCCATGAACATTAACCTTATATGAGCAGCATTCTCTAATAAGTGACTCTTAATTATATTTGTATCAGATATATAAGCAGTAATTTGAGATATAAACCACAAACCGAGTGGTTCAGATTGTACCCAAAAAAACCAAATTAAAAATCCACCAATTATTGAACCAAAATTATTTCCAGAACCTCCTATAATTACCATTATCCATATTAAAAAAGTAAATCTTAAAGGTTGATAAGTAACAGGTGTGAACTGTCCATCTAGAGTGGTTAACATTGCACCTGCTATTCCAATAATTGCAGATCCAATTACAAAAACTTGTAAATGTCTTGTTTTTATGTCTTTTCCCATTGCATTAGCAGAAACTTCATTGTCTCTAATTGCCCTCATCATTCTGCCCCAGGGAGACTTTTGGGCAATTTCTAATAAAAGCAAAATTCCAATTAAAATCAAAAGAAAGATACAAGAATAAGAGAGCTTTACTATAATGGAAGAAATTTCAGAAACAGGGATGTTGAAAAACTTTGTTAACTCTAAAACCCGTGGTTCAGATTGAAGGTCAATCTCATAAGGAACTGGTCTTGGCAGTCCATTTACATTCTTAACACCTCTTGAGAGCCAATCTTCATTTTTAAGTATATATATAATAATCTCAGAAATGCCTAAGGTAGCAATTGCAAGGTAATCAGATCTTAGACCTAATGAAATTTTACCAATGACGTATGCTATCATAGCAGCTAACAAACCACCTATTGGCCACGATATAATTACGGGTAAATCAAGTCCTCCTAAATATCCAGTTTTTGCTGGCTCTATAGCCTCTATTGCTTTTATTGGAGAATCAATAATATATCTCATCAAAAAATAACCAAGTATTATTAACAAGAAATTTATGATGTATTTCTTTTTTTTGCTCAGTCTAGATTTCAACCAAACTAAAATTGAAAAAATAATTGATAGTATAAATATAATTATTCCAATAAGAATATAAATAGCACCTGCATCCCATGCTTTAGCAGTTGGCGGCATGGATACTATAATATTTGCTAGTCCTCCTAAAGCAGCAAAACCCATCACACCAAAATTAACTATTCCTGCGTTTCCCCACTGAATGTTAATTCCTAATGACATTATGGAAGAAATTATACATAAATTAAAAATATTAAGAGCTAGATTCCAGCTTTGAAAAAATCCTACAAATGCAATTAATATAAACATACTTAAAAAAAGTAAAATAATATGTTGTTTATCTTGCATTCGACTTTCCTATTATTTCTTTTTATTCTATAATTTTACCTTTATAGATACCAGTTGGCTTAATTAACAAAACCAATACAAGTATAATAAATGAAACTGCAATTTTGTAATCAGTAGAAAGGATTTGTAATAATCCATCGGGCAAAAAATTATCTGGAAGAATGTAAAAGAAGAATTTTTTATATGCAAATGTAATGAGTAGTTCAGAAAAAGAAATTACAAATCCCCCTATAATTGCACCTATAGGATTGCCAACGCCACCAACTATAGCTGCTGCAAATATTGGTAACACTAGATGTAAATAAGTAAATGGTTTATAACTTTTATCTAGGCCATACAAAGTTCCAGCAACACAGGCTAATGTGCCAGTAATTATCCAGGTAATTAAAACTATTCTTTCAGGATTAATACCTGATAAAAGTGCAAGTTCTTGATTGTCTGAGTAAGCTCTCATTGACTTGCCTGTTTTTGTTTTATTTAAAAACCAAAAGAGAATAATTACTAATAAGATTGTTAAAATTATTGTTACACCTTGTGTAGATTTTATAGTAAGTCCTTCATCTAAACCAGTTAACATTTTAAAATCTTTTGCTTTTAAAATAAATCTTTCTCCGTCCATAAAATTTTTATCACCTGGCCCAATAATGAATCTTATTAAGCCACCAGTAAAAAACATGACTCCTATTGAAACTATTAATGCTATTACACTTTTGGATTTTTGTTGCCGATAAAATTTAAAAACAAATTTATCAACTAATAAACAATAAATTATTGTGAAAATTATACTGAATGGCAAAACTATTATTGCGGTAGGAAAAGTACCAAATTTAATATTACTATCTATGAGTGCCCACGTAAGGAGTATAGTGCTCATTGTGCCAAAAGACATAAATTCACCATGTGCAAAGTTAGAGAATCTAAGAACAGTGTAAACAATTGTTATTCCTAAAGCTCCAAGAGCTAATTGGCTACCATAAGTTAAACCTGGAATGATTATATAGTTAGTAATTAAAATAAAACTGTTTAAAAATTCCATTAAAATTACCCTCCTAGGAAAGCTTGTCTTACTTCTTTGTTGGAAAGAAGTGCTTTCCCAGTGTCAGTGTAGAGGTTTTTACCTTGATTTAACACAAAGCCTAGGTCAGATATTTCTAAAGCTTGTTTGGCATTTTGTTCTACCATAAGGACAGCTGTACCTTGTTGTGCTATTTCTATAATTTTTTGAAATAAGCTTTCCATGACTATAGGAGATACTCCAGCAGATGGTTCATCAAGCATCAAGACTTTGGGTTTTGTCATTAAGGCTCTGCCAACCGCAATTTGCTGTCGTTGTCCTCCAGATAATTCACCAGCTTGTTGATTTCTTTTTTCTTTCAAAACAGGGAAAAGGTCATAAACATAATCTAAAATATCTGAAAAATCTTCGTGTTGAATAAATGCGCCCATTTCTAAGTTTTCTTGGACTGATAATGTTGGGAATATGTTATTAGTCTGGGGAACATAACCCATTCCCTTTAGCACTCTTTCTTGAGGAAGAAGGTTAGTAATATCTTCATTATCTAGAAATATTTTACCCAACCTTATTTTGAGTAATCCAAATATTGACTTCATAGCAGTTGATTTGCCTGCACCATTAGGGCCAACTATAGAGGCTATCTCACCTTTCTTAACACCAACTGTACATTCTGATAAGATATCAACAGTGTCATAGCCACATGTAATGTTTTTCCCATGTAATAAATACATTTAAAGTCCTTTTATTTAGCTTCTACCAAGATATACTTCGATTACTTTTTCATTTTCTTTAACATTAGAAATAGTGTCTTCCATCAAAATTGCACCTTCAGCCATCACAATTACAGGGTTACATAATTTACTTATGAATTCTATGTCATGCTCAATCATACAAAAAGTATAATTTAATTCTTTGTTAAGCCTCAAAATAGCATCAGCAATGTTGTTTAGTAAGGTTCTGTTAACACCAGCGCCTACCTCATCTAATAAAACAATTTTTGGTTTAACCATCATTGTTCTACCTAATTCTAATAATTTTTTTTGTCCTCCTGATAAATTTCCTGCGTATTCATTGGATAAATGTTTTAACTGCAAAAAATCCATCACCTCATCTGCTTTTTTAGATATTTCATTTTCTTCTATCTTTATTTTTTGAGGAGATATCCAAGTTTGCAAAATTGACTCTCCTTTTTGGTTAGGAGGGACCATCATGAGATTATCTTTCACAGTTAAAGAAGAAAATTCATGCGCAATTTGAAAAGTTCTTAGAATTCCAAGATTAAATAGTTGATGAGGTTCATGACCAGTTATATTTATATTATCTAATGTTATTTCACCGGCATCGGGTTTAATTGATCCGTTAATAACATTAAATAAAGTTGTCTTGCCAGCACCATTAGGTCCTATTAATGCAGTTATAGATCCTTGTTTTACATCAACAGAAACGTTATTAATGGCTTGTATACCACCAAAACTTTTGTATAAATTTTTGATACTAAGCATCTTAGATTTAATAAAATAGGCTTAAGGTTAAACCTTAAGCCCATTAAGTTTTATCTATAACCTACTTTATTAGTTTTTTGGTTATCAATTAAGATTTCTGCAAAACTACCAGCGGATTCTCCTGAACCTACTAACTCTAGAGCTGTAGCACCTACGTAGTCAATATCTTTACCTTCTTTTATCAACTTAATAGCTTTACCAAGTTCTCCAGGAAAAATTTTCTCTCCTGGAGCGTTTGCTATATCCATAATATTATCTTTGAATACATTACTATCAGTTGAATTTGCGGCTTGCATTGCTAGCATTATCAAAGCAGCAGCATCATATGACTCTGGACCATAAGGTCCTGACTCAAAACCTGCGGCTTTAGCTAATTCAGCATATTTTGCATTACCTGGGCTATCAGTTCCAGGAACTGATCCGATAGAACCATTTAAAGCTGGTCCAATTGCTTTAGGAAGGGAGTCACCAATCATACCATCTGGTAAGAAGAACTTGTTAAAAGCATCAGCATCAAGAGATGCTTGAATAATACCTTTACCACCTTGATCTAAATAACCAGCAACAATTAGTATATCTCCTGAAGCTTGAGCTAAAGCAGCAACCTCAGAACTATAGTCACCTTTTCCGTCTTCATGAGATGCAGTAATTGTTATTTTACCACCTTTAGCTTCATAATTTTTCTTAATACTAGCAGCTAAACCTTTACCATAATCATTATTGGTATGAGTTAGGGCTGCAGATTTGAACCCTTTTTCCATTAGTAGGTCAGCAATAACTTCACCTTGTCTAGCATCAGAAGGAGCTGTTCTAAAAAACAAGTCATTATCTGGTTCTGTTGAAAGTGCAGGTGATGTAGCCGACGGAGAAATCATAAGAACCCCATTAGGCATTGCCACGTTCTTAAGAACAGCTGTTGTAACACCAGAACAATCTGCTCCCATTATGGCATTGATTTTATCGGAAGTTATTAATCTTTCTGCGGCGGCCTGAGCAGCCGCAGCATCAACACAAGTTGAGTCAGCTCTTACAGCAGTTACTTGGCTAGATCCGTCAAATAATTCACCTGATTTATTAACTTCATCAATTGCTAATTCAGCACTTTTAGCCATAACTGGAGCCAAAGATTCTATTGGTCCTGTGAAGCCTAGTATAATTCCAATTTTGATGTTTTTGTCAGCCACCTTATCGGTTTTAGTACTATCTTGAATATATAGAAATATTCCTACAACGATTAAACCAGCTATCAAAACCACTGGTAGTAAATTTTTCTTCATTGTATCCCCCTTATATTAATTGGATAAACATAAATATATATATAGAAATAAATTAGTATAGGCGAATCAAATTTTATGACATCATTAAGTCTGGAAGCCATGTGATTACTTGTGGAAATAATACAAGGCCTAATATTGTTAAAATATCTGCAATGAAAAATAACGTTACACCCTTAAACACGTCAGTAACGGGTATATCTTTTCTTACACCTGCAACTACAAAACAATTCAATCCAATAGGTGGCGTAATCAGGCAGACTTCTGCCATTTTAACTACTATTATCCCAAACCACACACTCACCTGATTAAAAGTCATTCCAAATGCACTTTCTGCAGCGGTGACATCTGGACCACCATTCAACAACATTACAGCGGGATAAACAACAGGTAGTGTTAGTAATAATAGTCCAATTGCATCAATAAACATTCCAAGGATGACGTATCCAAGTAAAATTAGCAAAAGGGTTACATATGGATCTAATGGTAATGAAATGATCCAATTGGCAAAATCCTCAGGAAGTCCTGAAAATCCTAAAAATCTTACAAATATTAGAACACCCCATATTATAGAAAAAATCATCGCAACTAATTTTGCAGTTTCAATCAAAGCTGCTTTAAGTGCTGAAACTTTCACTTTATTATAAATAGCCATTAATAAAACTACAAAAGCTCCTAAGGAGCCTGCTTCAGTTGGGGTTGCCCAACCGGCATATATGGCACTAATGATAACAGAGATGACTAGAGCAATAGGAATTATTCCTGGTAATGTTCTTAATTTTTCATTAAGAGTGTATCTCCTAGATGGTGGTCCTAATTGAGGATTCTTTTTAGCCCAAAGAATTATTATTAATGCGTAAACAAGTGCTGAAAAAACACCTGGTAAAAATCCAGCTAATAATAAGGCACCAACTGATTCTTCAACAATTATAGCGTAAATAATTAAAATTGCAGATGGAGGAATTAATGAAGCTAGAGTTCCACCTGCAGCAACAACACCAGCAGCAAGCTTTTTATCATAACCTTCCTTTAACATTTCAGGTATTGCTATTCGTGAAAAAACGGCAGCGGTAGCTGTGGAAGCTCCTGAAACAGCTGCAAAACCTGCAGTAGCGAAAACAGTTGCAACTGCAAGACCGCCTGGAACAAAACCTACCCAAGCTTTTGCCGCTTCAAACAATTGTCTAGTTATACCTGCTTGGTAAGCTAAAAATCCAATTAAAATAAATATTGGTAGTAATCCAAGTACAAAAGTAACTGATTTTGAATATGGTATTGCACCAATATTACCTAGTGCTGGACCGATACCTATCAATTCAACTAGACCAATCATACCTGCAATACTTGCCGCAATTACAACCCTTACACCGCAGACAACTAAGACTAGTAGAATTATTGTACAAATAATACCAACAGTCGAAGGGTCATTATAACCAATTCCAAATATTCCTTCAGGTTGTCCCTGAAGTAATTTTTCAAAAATCATATTATTCTCTTATTGATTTAATTTCTTCATTTGCTAATTCTTCTGCTGTTTTAATAATTGGTACATACATTGGTTCAGCATTAACATTTATAGCTAATCTGAAATAGCCAATTAATTCTAAAAACAGTCTTAAAAACCAAATGCTAAAACCTATTGGAACTAAAATTTTTGCTGGCCACGTAGGAAATAAGTAATCCATTGTACTGTCACCAATCACATAAGCGTCTATAGCAAATAAACTACTATAATATATTAGGATACCTATTACTATGAATGCACAAAATGTAGCAATAAACTCAATTATCCATTTAATTCTTCCTTTTAAATTTGCAACAAGAAGTTCCATACGAATGTGAGCATCCATTCTTTGAGCAAAAGCAACTCCTAGAAAAGCAAAAATTGAAATTGCTAATTCTGATAATTCTAAAAATGCAGGCCAAGGATAGCCAACAACTCTAGATATAATTTGGATGGATGTTAAAATCATCACAATGAAAATCGAAATTCCAACAAATAAAACAAGAAAATTTTCAATTTTGCTTAGTTTTTTATTAAATAAATCTAACAATTTAAATCCTAAGATAAAACATGTGTGTAAAGAATTACACACATGTTTCTATTTGTATATTAATTTACATTTGAATATTTAAAGTTAAGAATGACGTCTAATACTGCTTGAGCATCAAATTGATCCTTGTTAGCAGCAACCCATTCAGCCCAAATCGGCTTACCTACTTTTGCTTTAAATTCAGCGAGGGTTTTATTATCATATCTAATCTCTGTGAATTTTTTCTTCCAAACAGGTAAATTTTTATCATCAGCTTTCTTGTATGCAGCTTTAAGAGATTCTAAAGCTTCACCGCGAAGACTGTTTAACAAATTTTGATATTGTTTTGGAAGTTTATTGTAGGCTTGCATATTCATTACATATGGACAATCTGATGTCCCTGGAGACAAGTTTGCAGTATACCAATCAGCTACTTCATCAATTTTGTAAGCAGCATGAGCATAAGTGAATGGAAATGATACAGCATCAACTGCACCTCTAGCAATAAGTGTATATGTCTCTGGCGCAGGAACTGACATTTTTGTAGCCCCTAATCTTACCATTGCTGTTCCAACACCACCACCAGCTCTAACTCTTAATCCTTTAAAGTCAGAAAGTTTTAATGGTGGCTTTCCCTTACCCATAAATTCATATTGTGGTAAATTTGAAGTCATAAAATATATACCATTAAATTTTGATGCTTCTTTTTTTAGTATTGGATGATCGTAGACTGCTTGTCTTAATTTTGCATCTCTGTCAAAGCTTTGTCCAAGTGGTAAAAATGGAAGTGTTAACGCCATTAAACCTGGGTTTTTCTTTGGATGATAAAAGTTACAAACAGTTGCCATTTCAAAAGAATTAGCTTTCAAACCATCCCAATTTTCTCTTGATTTTGCCAATTGGCCACCATAGAAAATTTTTAGTTTAAATTTACCACCAGTTTCCTCTGCAAGTCTTTTAGATAAAGTTTCTGCACCCTCAGTAAATGCACGTCTTTTTCCCCATAGACTATACTTCCAAAAAACACTAGGGCCGTCTACACTAGCAAGAACAAGGTTCGCCAAAAAATTTGACATCAGAACCATTAGGAAAACGGCAAACATTCTTTTTAAATTTTTCATATATTTTCCCCTAAGTAATAGATTAAAAATTTAGATAAGCTTATTAAGTAAGATTAGTCAAATTTAAATGATTAACAAATTAAAAATTTAAAATTTAGCTAGTAGAAATTTTTAAAAAATTAGATGTCATTAATGTAAGTTTTTTGTATCTCCCTCAGTTTGTTTCAATATATTTAAATAATTAATGACCTCATGAACTTTCTCGTCAAGAAGATCTTTATAGCTTTTTCCAAACTTGTTTTTTACTTTTAATGCAACGTGAGCATAGGGGTTTCTTCCATTAGGATGATTTGGATGATCTGGTAATTTATTAATTAAACTATCTCCAGTTAGTTGGATTAACTTCCATAAATATTTTTTGTTATCTTGATTCATCTTAAAATACTTTTAATAAAAATAATGTGATGCCTGGAAATGAAAACAATAATATTACTCTTAAAATATCGCTAAATAAAAATGGTAAAACTCCTTTGAAAGTTTCAGCAATACTTACATCACCTGCCATCTTATTAATAATAAAAACATTTAATCCAACTGGAGGTGTAATTAATCCTACTTCTACGACAATAAGTGTTAATATTCCAAACCATATTGCAGTTTCCTCAGCAGACATCCCAAAATCCAATGTCATTATCAAAGGAAAGAAAACTGGTATTGTAAGTAAAATCATTGCCAAGCTATCCATCAAACAGCCCAATAACAGATATAAAACAAGAATACATGCTACAATTAGATAAGGTGAGAGATTGTTTTTTAATGCAATCTCTCCTAATTGGTTTGGAAGTTGTGTTAATGCTATAAATGAGTTGAAAAATTCTGCGCCTAAAAGCACTAAAAATATCATAGCAGAAGTAATTGCAGTGCTCTCAATTACTTCAACCAAGTCTTTAAATTTAAAATTTTTATTAGAAATTGCAATTAGACCAGCTCCACCTGCACCGATAGCACCACCTTCTGTGGGAGTAAACCAACCTAAATAAATACCTCCTATCATCACTAAAAAAATTAGAATTATCTGCCATATATCCTTAAATAAAGAAAATCTCTCTTTCCACCCAACCCTTTCTTTGGTTGGTCCAGATTCCTTTACAAATCTAACATATAATGCGATTGCAAGTATGTATCCCAAAGCAGCGAGAATACCAGGAATGAAGGCAGCTAAAAACATTTTGGCAATATTTTGTTCTGTTAAAATTGAATAGATTATTAATATAACTGATGGTGGAATTAATATCCCTAAAGTTCCACCAGCAGCTAGAGTTCCTGTGCTTAGAGCTCCAGAATATCCTAATCGTCTTAGTTCAGGAAGTGCAACTTTACCCATTGTAGCGGCTGTTGCTAGTGATGATCCACAAATAGCTCCAAATCCTGCACAAGCACCAATTGCTGCCATTGCAACTCCACCTTTTCTATGGCCTAGACAAGCCCCAGTAAATTTAAAAAGTGCTTCACTCATACCAGCTTTACCAGCAAAATTTCCCATTAATAAAAATAGTGGAATGACAGATAAAGAATAATTAGAAAATAAATGCCATGCGCTAGTTTTAACTTGAGATAAAATTGGAAGCCATCCAGCTATTATAATAGTACCTGAACAACCAACTATTAGCATAGCTAAACCGATTGGCATTCTTAGTGCAAGCATAGAAAATAAAATAGGAAAAGCAATAATGCCTAATGTAAATTTATCCATAAAATTATTTTCCTATTATGAGGTTAATTTTAATTATGAATGTATAAAGGCAACAAATTGTTAGAAGAAAAAAAGAAGCAATTACAGGTAAAAAAGGTAACCAAATAGGAAATGCTAAAAGCATAGTTTCTTCTTGATAAACGTACATATCCCTTGCTCCTAAAATCATGCGAGAAGTAAAGAACAGAGCCACTACACCAAATATTAGAGAACTAATAGAGTCTAATAAATTAATTTTATTTTTGGAAAGTTTGGCAGTTATGAAATCTACAATAACATTTCCATTTTTAAGATGACATAATGGTAAGAATGATCCAATAGCAACTGCACAAGCAATTTCTACTAGTTCAAAGTCACCCAAAATGGGAGATGAGAATACTACTCTTCCAAAAATCGAAAAAATACTAATTAAAGCAGCTGTTAAAAGAATAAAGCCACCGAAAATTGCAAAATATCTAGAGATAAAATTTAAAATACGTCCAAATTGATTATCTGGACGTATTTTAGATGAAATAATTTTTTTCCAAAAAAACATTATATTATAATGGAATTATAATTTTTTTTCGTATTTTTTAATAAGAGATTTCGCAGTATCGTAAAGTTTTTGTCCATCCAGACCTTTACTGTTAGCATCTTTTATCCAATCTTGAATAACTTGATCTGCTGCTTTTTTTATCTCTGCCAGAGGTGCTCCACTTAAAGTATGAAATTCGCCTCCAGCTTTAACTGCTAATTCACGAGCAGGTCCTTCAAAATCATCCCATAGTACTCCAGCTTGCCTTGCTAGGGACATTCCAGAATTATTATCGATAACTTTTTTATGAGCTGGTGATAATGAATCGTATTTTGCCTTGTTCATGACAAATAGAAATGGAGTTGTATAAAGCCCTCTATTACCTGCTACGTTGGTATGTGATTTAGTTAACTCTTGAAGTTTAAAAGATGGCATTATCTCCCATGGAACAACCATTCCTGTTATAACACCTTTTGACAAAGAAGGAGCAACTTTTGGTATTGGCATACCAACAGGAGTGGCTCCCAACTTTTTTAATAAACTTGTTGCTGAACGAGTTGGACCTCGTAGCTTAAGACCTTTAAAATCGCTTACTGATTTAATCAATGTTTTTTTAGTGTGTATCATACCTGGGGCATGAACGTGAACTGCAAGAATTTTATAATCCTTAAGATCTTCTGCACCTGAGGTTTCTACAAATTCTTGAACAGCTTGGGCTGTGATTTTTGCGCTTGTTGGCATGAAAGGTAATTCAAAAACTGATAACCTTGGAAATCTTCCAGGAGTATAACCTGCAACAGTCCAAACAATATCTACAACACCTTCACGAGCTTGATCAACTAGCTGTGGTGGTTTCCCTCCAAGCTGCATTGAAGGATACATTTCAGTAATAATTTCTCCATTACTTTCTTTTTTTACTTTGTCAGCCCATGGTTTAACAAATTTAGCATTTGAATTTGCTGGCATTGGGACCATAGTGTGAAATTTTAAAGTAACTTTATCAGCTAGTGCTGAAAATGATAATCCAGCGCTGATAATTGTTGTCGCTACTACGCCAATCAATTTATTCATTAATATTCCTCCATATAAAATTTTAAATAATTTTAATTTATGTAATATTAAATCATTAACTAGATATTTATATAAATCAAATTCTAATTTTAAAAAATTATTACTAATTATCATAATATGATAATTCTTTTAAAAAATTATTGTTTTTTTATCAAAATGATATATTATTTAATAAGTCTCTAATTAGGATTTATTTTATGTCGATCAATGCTTTGAGTTATATTGGAGTTAATTCAGATAAAATCGAAGAGTGGCAAGACTTTGCGACTAAGAACCTAGGAATGCAAAAAACTGATTATTCTAAAAAATCTTTGTTTTTCCGTATGGATGATCAAAAACAAAGATTCACAATCTCTGGTGAACCTGGTGACAAACTTGCTTTCCTTGGGTGGGAAGTAGAAGAAAAATCAGATCTTCAAAAATATGCCAAAAAGTTGGAAGACACTGGAATAGAAGTTTTCGAAGGTGATAAAAATCTTACTGATATGCGGTTTGTTGATGAATTAATATATTTTGATGATCCGTTAGGAAATAGAATTGAACTTGTTTATAGGCCTCATATTGATAATAGCCCATTTGTCCCGGGAAGACCAATTTCTGGATTTAAGACTGACGTTTGTGGACTTGGTCATGCAGTTTTACATGTATCTAATGTTGATATGTTAATTCCTTTTTACAGAGATATTTTAGATTTCAAAATAAGTGATTATAGTTTTGATCCAATTTCATTATGTTTTTTTCATGTTAATGGTCGCCATCATAGCTTCGCTCTAATTGGAAGTGGTCAACAAGGATTTCATCATTTTATGGTAGAATATAAAAACTTAGATGATGTTGGGCAAGGATATGATTTACTCCAATATAACCATAAAAATGGAATAGCTTACACTTTGGGTCGACACACAAACGATTATATGACTTCTTTTTATGCACACACTCCTTCAGGTTTTTTTATTGAAAATGGATGGGGTGGTAGAATTATCAATCCTACTACATGGGTTCCTCATGAAACAAACGAAGGTCCAAGTTTTTGGGGGCATGAAAGATTATATTTACCTGATGATGAAAGATTAAAGTTTAGAATAAAACGTATTGAAACTGCTCAGCAAGGTAAAAGATCACCTATGATAATTGATTGTCCGTGGTTGTATCAAAATATCAGTAAAAAATGAGTACTCAAGATTTTGATGTTGTTATAATTGGATTAGGTCCTGCAGGAGGTACATTAGCTAATCTTTTAGCTATGAACAATTTATCTATTCTAGTTTTAGAAAAAGAAGCAAGTATATATAATCTTCCACGAGCAGTTCATTTTGATGATGAAGTTATGAGAGTATTTAATACAATTGGGATAACTAAAAGTTTAACAAAAAAATTAATTATTAATAAAGGAACAAAATTTGTTGATGAAAAAGGTAACCTTCTTCTTGATTGGCCAAGACCAAAAGTTATTACAGAAAATGGATGGTATCCTAGTTATAGGTTTCATCAACCTGATTTAGAAAGAAGCCTACGTCATAAATTAAAAAAATTTGAAAAGGTAATTATTTCCCAAAACTCTGAAGTATATAAAACTATCAGTCATAAAAATTATTCAATAATTCAATACAAAAATTTAAAAACCAAACAGATTTTTTCTGTAAAGTCTAAATATGTAATTGGCTGTGATGGTGCTAACTCTTTTCTAAGGAAGCAAATTAAAAGTGAAATGGAACATCTAGGTTTCGAACAACGTTGGGCTGTAATAGATTTAATTTTAAAAACAAAAAAAACAAATTTGCCAGATAGAACAATACAATATTGCAACTCAAAAAGACCAGCCACATACTGCAGAAATGTAGGAAAAAGAAGAAGATGGGAAATAGCTCTAAAAGAAGAAGAAAGTGTAGAAAATTTTTTTGATAGTAAAACACTTTGGAAATTTTTAAGTCAATGGGTGTCTCAGGATGAAGCAAGGATTGAAAGAAAAACTGTCTATACATTTCAATCAGCAATTGCAAAAAAATGGAGAATAGGTCGTCAATTTTTAGTTGGAGATGCTGCTCATTTGACACCGCCATTTATGGGGCAAGGAATGTGTGCTGGAATTAGAGATGCATCTAATTTAGCTTGGAAAATTAACATATGTTGTAAAAAAGGTCATAATGAAAAATTACTTGATACTTATCAAAGTGAGAGATCTTCAAATGTGAAAGATTATATAAATACTGCCATGAAGATGGGTGAGCTACTTAATTCAATTGGTGGATCAAAGGTGTCAGACACTGTTTATGAGGAAAAAGACGGCACAATAAAAATGAATAGTATAAAGCCGAAACTTGGAAAAGGATTAGGTAATAAGGATGATAAAAATAGAGGTAAAATTGTTCCATATCTAAAAATTAATTTTAATAAAGAATTTGATGATTTATTTTCATGTCATCCAATCTTAATTACAAATAAGGAGGTAAGTGAAAATAAATTAAAAATTAGAACTTACAGTACAATTGATATACCGGAAATAGAAATAATTTTAAAAAAATTTAATTCAAATAGCTTAATTATTCGACCTGATCGGTTTGTTCTTGCTAGTACAGATAAAAATGACTTAAAAGATTTTTCTCGCTTTTATCTCAATCAAATTTTTTCTTCATAGGGATAAAGGTGTCTGGTTTTCAAAGGTATAAAAAAATCTTAGATCTTTTCTCTGAAGAGAGAAGTTTTTGGACTGTCTTGGAAATTTCAAAATCACTTAAAACACCATCTAGTACAATATATAGAATTGTGCGAGAAATGGTCACAGCAGAATTTCTTGAAAGTGCTTCAGGATCTTATTTTAGATTGGGTCCGGCATTCATTAAATTTAATAGAATTATTAATTTTTCTGATCCTTTGGTTAGAGCAGGACAACCATTTTTAAAAAAACTAGCTAATGAAAATCCTATAACAAGTGTTAACGTTTTAGCAAGACTCTACGGAAATAATGTGATGTGTGTTGCTGATTACAAAAGTCCAACTTTTAAAAAAAATACAAGTTATCAAAGAGGTAAATTGATGCCTTTAATATACGGTGCAACTTCCAGGGCAATAATTATGCAAATTACAGGCAAAAGATTAGAAAATTTAATTAATTTAGAAAATTTTAAATCAGATGAAGATAAAACTAATTTTTTGAAAGAGTTAAAAAATGACAGAAAAAAAGGATATTGTTTTACAGAAGGTCAAGTAGATAAAGGTCTCATTGGTTTTGCAGTTTCAATCAGTAATAAAAAATTGGGCATTGTAGCGTCTCTAAGTTCAATATTTAATTTAGATGATTTTCTTTTAGAGCATGAGCCTATAATTTATGCTAATCTTACGACTTACGGTTTATTAGTAGAAAAATATATTAATGAAATTTTTGACGATATTCAAAAGTATCATCATGAAACAAATTCAATGAGGTAAATAAATGTCCCTAGATGCTGTTCAAGCTAATATTTCATTAAATCATCTTGAAATTGAAAGTCGTGATCCAAAAAGATTAGCTGAATTTTATTCAAATGTAATGGATATGAAGATAAATAGGCTGACAAATCAAAAGTTTTTGTGTGAGGGACCTGGTCGTAAAATAATAATAAAAACAGGGAAAAACAATACACTCGGCTATGCAGGAATGGTTTGTAAAAATGAAGAAAATTTAGAGAGGTATAAAGAATTTTTAAAAATAAATAAATGTGAAATCAATGACTTTGTTTCAGAATTTTATCAATCAGGATCTTTTTCATTGCAAGATCCTGATAATAATATGATTTGTCTTGGTGTTCAAAAAAAAGAAAATAATTTTTACACTAAAAGTATTCATGCACCATTACAGCATCTAACTTTTGCATCTAAAGACGTTGAAAGGTTTCAAAACTTCTATCAAAGAAAACTTGGGTTTCAAGTAACCGACAGAGTAATAAAAAGCACTGGTGAACTTGCAACTTGTTTTACAACATCTAATCACGAACATCACACAATTGCGTGTTTTAAATCATCACAAAATGGAATGGATCATCACTCATATGAAGCTGGTGAATGGAATAATATAAAAACATGGTGTGATCATTTTGCTCAAAATAATGTAAAATTGATGTGGGGTCCTGGTAGACATGGTCCAGGAAATAATTTATTCGTATTTATCGAAGATATTGATGGAAATTGGATAGAAATATCAGCTGAATTGGAAACGGTAATTGGTCGACCGCCAAAGAACTGGCCTCAAGAAGAAAGAACCCTCAATTTATGGGGAAAAGCAATTAGGAGATCTTAAGAGAGGAAATAAAATGAAATTACTAAGTTTTACTAGATTAGGAAAAACAGGTTTTGGAGCAGTTGTAAAAGATGGAATTGTTGATCTTACTGGCAAATTAGATCCAGAAATTAATTCTATTAAAGAATTAATCTCACTTAATATGGAAAATGAAGCAGAAGAGTATATTGCAGGTAAAACAAAAGATTTATCTTTTTCAGATTTTACTTTTTTACCTGTAATTCCAAATCCAGAAAAAATTATGTGCATTGGGTTAAATTATTTAGAACATAAAAAAGAAACTGGGAGACCTGATGTTGATAACCCAACAATTTTCACAAGGTTTGCGGACTCTCAAGTTGCTCACTTGCAACCTTTAATCAAACCCGACAATTCTGACCGTTTTGATTATGAAGCTGAAATGGCAATCGTTATAGGTAAAGGTGGTAGGTTTATATCTGAAGAAGAGGCACTAGATCATATTGCTGGTTATACATGTTATAATGATGGAAGTGTAAGAAACTATCAAAGACACACTTCTCAATTTACCCCAGGAAAAACTTTTCCAGGTACAGGCGGATTTGGACCTTTTTTAGTTACACCAAGTGAAGTGGGTGATTATAGAAAGCTACCAATTGAATTAAGATTAAATGGAAATATAATGCAGAAAGCTACATTAGCTGATCTTATTTTTCCAATTCCAAGATTAATTAGTTATATTTCAGAATTTACTGCATTATCATCTGGAGACGTGATTGTAACAGGCACTCCTGGTGGTGTTGGAGATAAAAGGAATCCACCTGTATATATGGTTCCAGGGGATATTGTTGAAGTTGATATCGGGTTATTAGGAGTCTTAAAAAACCCAGTGATTGCAGCACCAAAGTTATAAATTAAATTTATGAGGATTTATAAATAATGAATAAATCTTTAATAACAAATTTATTATCAATATTAATTATAATTGTAGGTTATATTTATCAAGAAAACTATCCATTCATTATAATCATAGGAGTATTTGCTCTATCTGGCAGCATAACTAATTGGTTAGCTATTCATATGTTGTTTGAAAAAATACCCCTTTTTTATGGATCAGGAGTTATTCTAGATAAGTTCGAAGATATTAAACTAGGAATAAAGAACCTTATTTTACAAGAGTTATTTACTGAAACTCAAATAAATAATTTTTTATTAGACAATAAAGTTAGTGCTTCGGAAACAATCATTAATAAGATTGATTTTGATAAGGTTTTTTTAGGTTTAGTAGAAGCGATAGAGGGTTCACAATTAGGTGGTATGCTTGCAATGGTTGGTGGTCGAAAAGCTCTTGATCCTCTTAAAGATCCTTTTACTAAAAAAATAAAAATAATTATTGAAGACTTTGTGACTGAAAATACTTCCAATGAAAATAGTTCTGAAACTACTGCATCTTTATTATTAAAGATTGAAAATATATTAGACGCAAGGTTAGCCGATTTATCCCCTGAAGATATAAAAATTATTATTCAAAAAATGATTAAAGAGCATTTAGGCTGGCTCGTAGTTTGGGGAGGCTTTTTTGGTGGTTTTTTAGGTTTAGTATTAAGTCCTATAGGATTTAATATTTTGTAAAGTACAAGTAGGAGAGTACAAAATATACTCTCCTTTAATTTTTCTATGAAATTAACCAACCACCATCAATATCAATTGTTGTTCCAGTAATGAATTCGTTTTCAATTGCAAAAATTATTCCAGTCGCTACTTCATCTGGAGTTCCTGCTCTAGGAATTAAATTGTGGTTTGTTGTGTTTTTATAATAATCTTCTCTTTCTTTACCTTGAAGAGGACTCATGGGGGTATCAATAATTCCAGGTGAAACTATATTAATTCTTTTTGGAGCTATCTCAGGAGCTATACCTCTTGCAAATGCTTCTACAGCACCGCCTACTGATGAAATGGCAATTTGCCCAGGTCTACATTTTCTAGCAGGAGAGCCACTTACTAAAACAATGTTTCCATTATCCTTAAGAAATTTAGTACCATATCTAACTACATTAGTATATCCCCACAACTTATCAAATGAGGCTTTGTAACCATCTAAATCCATGGATAAAAATGGTCCAACGGCTCTGGCGCCGCCGGTAGCGGAATTAACTAAAATATCATATTCGCCTTCTTCTTGAAAAAACTTTTCTAACGCATCTCTATCTAAAACATTCATTTTTTTTGTTATAACATTTTTGGGAACATTTCCTAATTTCTCTGGGTTCCGGCTGAGTGCTATTACATGAGCACCTTTATCTGACAACAACTGAGTTGCTGAAAGTCCTATCCCAGATGTGCCTCCAAAAACAATAGCCTTTTTACCATTAATATCCATTTTATTTATCCTTTAAATTTATTTATAATTCAGAAAATTTTTATAACATTTTACTTTGAGATTTGTTAGTAAAGTTTAAGATATAGTAAAGGTATTAAAATGACAATTGAGTTATTCAGAAACGATTCATATTTGAAAGAACATAATACAATTATCTCTGAAATTGTACCTGAAGGTTTAGTACTAAATGAAACTATTTTTTATCCTGAAGGTGGAGGACAGCCTGGAGATGAAGGTTCAATCACAATAGATAATCAAACAATTAACGTTATTGGAACTAGATATATTGATAATAAATTAGTTCATTTGATAGAAAATATTGATGGTTTAAAAAAAGATGAAAAGGTTAGATTAAATTTAAATTGGATTAAAAGATATAGTTATATGAAAGTGCATACTTCACTTCACCTGTTATGTTCAATTATACCTTTTCCTGTCACAGGAGGTTCTATAGGTGACGGAAGAGGTCGTCTAGACTTTGATCTTGAAAGCAAGCCTGATAAAGAAGAAGTATTAGATAAAATTAATAAATTAATTGACGAAGACTATTCAATTTATATATCAAGTATAACAGATAAAGAGTTAGACGAAAATCCAGAATTAGTTAGAACTATGTCGGTGAAACCTCCAAGAGGATCAGGGCAAATTAGAATGATAAAAATTGGAGATGATATTGATTTTCAGCCATGTGGTGGAACACATGTAAATAAAACATCTGAGATCAATCATGTTAAATCTGTAAAAATAGAAAACAAAGGTAAAATGAATAAAAGAATAATTTTGAATTTTTAGGTTTTAAAATTATTTTTTACATACAATCTCAAATGGTAACGTACGCTTTTCTTTAATACATTGCATAGAGTTTTTAGATCTTTGTTTCATTGTTTTTCCTCCTATTACATGAATTCCTAGAATAGGATTTTCTTTTTTAGATTTAGTATTGATCATTTTTTCATAACCTGAAATATATTTCTCAGATGTTTCTATAATTTGAATATCATAAAATCCAACTTCTTCTAATAAGGCTATTGTATTTTCAGGAGAGAACAAAAAACTCATCTCCGCTGTGTCTGCCCATGGTAATGGGAAAATTGGATTTTCTTTTGGCCCTAATCCATGTTCTGAAAAAGCAAAAAAAGTCCCTTTTTTTAAAACTCTAAATGCTTCCAAAAAAAACTCTTTTCTATTTTTGATATTCATAGTTACATGTTGCGAATATCCACCATCAAAAGTTTCATCTTCAAAATCTAGAGTTTCACCATTACCTATTTGAAGAGATACTTGCTTGGACATTGAGGTAAGATTGTTAAACTTATTGCCAATTTCTATAAAGCTAGGTGTTATGTCTATTCCTGTTATGAAACATCTAAATTGTTTTGCAAAATATCTTGCAGGTCCTCCAAGTCCACATCCAATATCTATGATGCTTTGATTTTCAGATATTGGCATTCTTTTCCCGAGATCTACAGTAGCTGCAATCCCTCGAGCATGATACTGATCAATAGGAAATAAATCTTCAATCTCTAATTTTCTATCATTTAAACCAGCCTCTGACATAGCTTTATGGATTCTTGAATGAATATCACCTCGAGTCCAAAAAGTTTCTATATCAGATCTATTTACCATTTTTAGTTATTCAATATAAAGTCAGCACAACGTTCACCAATCATCATACAAACTGCATTTGTATTCCCGGAGACTAGTGTTGGCATTATTGAAGCATCAGCAATACGAAGACCTTTAATGCCATGAACTTTTAAATTTTTGTCAACAACTGATTCTTGGTCGAATCCCATTTTACATGTACCTGAAGGATGATAAAGCGTCTCAGCTTTGTTTCTGATAAATTGCATAATGTTTTCATCTGAAGAAAAATCGTACCCAGGTTGAATTTCTGTATCACAAAATTCTTTCATTGCTTCTGATTGCATTAGTTTTCTTATTAATTTAACTCCTGCAACTAGAGTGTCTCTATCTAACTCGCTAGATAGAAAATTATATTTTATACTAGGATATTCTTCTGGATTGTCCGATTTAATATGAATAGTTCCCTTGCTTTCAGGTAAGTTTTGATTAACAGTGCACGTAATACCTGGTTCCTTTCCTAAGGTTCTTTTTCCATTATTTAATACAACCTTATATGGAATAAAATGTACCTGAATGTCCGGGGCAACTAATTCTTTTCTAGTTTTGAAAAATCCAAGAACTGGAGCTGACGGTAAAGTTAAAAAACCTTCTCTCTTAAAAGCATAAGTCAGAACTTGTTTTATTAAATTTAAACCTCTGGCCTTATCATTATACGATATTCCTCTCTTAGTAATATTATATACTAATCTTGGACCTAGATGATCTCTTAAATTTTCTCCAACTCCTTTTAATTCATGAACTAAAGATATTCCTTTTTCTTCTAAAATAGATCGATTTCCAATTCCAGATAATTCTAATACTTGTGGTGAATTTATAGCTCCACCGCATAAAATAACTTCGTTCTGGGCAAAAAATTCATTAACTTTATTTTTGTTTTTAACTTTTACTCCAATACATGTCTTACCATCAAACAACAATTTTGTAACAAGTGAATTAGTAATTATAGTAAGATTTTTTCTTGATCTAATCGGCTTTAAATAAGCTACTTCTGCACTCATTCTTTCGCCTTTAAAAATTGTCGTTTGAGTATAACTTATGCCTTCTTGTTCATCGCCATTATAGTCTTTATTGGTTGGTATACCTATTTCACTTGCACCTTTGAATAACCCTTCATAAATAGGATTTCTATCTACTACTTCAGAAATTTTTAATGGACCCTCAGAACTTCTAAGTTCTGTTAATTCACCTTGGTAATTCTCAATTTTTTTAAAAAAAGGCAAGACATCGTCATAAGACCACCCAGTATTACCCATTTGAGCCCAAGTGTCATAATCGAGTTTATTGCCTCTGACATATACAAGCCCATTAATAGAACTAGAGCCACCAAGTAATTTTCCACGTGGTATAGGGATTTGTCTATTAGAGGTATTTTCTTCAGGTTCAGATCTATATCTCCAATTAGCTTTAGGATTATCAATTAAAAGTGCAAAACTTGCTGGAAGCCTTGAAACAGGATGTGAAGATCTACCAGCTTCTATTAATAATACTTTATTATTTGGATTTTCTGATAACCTATTTGCAACAGCACAACCAGCAGAGCCAGCTCCAACTATGATATAATTGTAATCCTTATTCATTATTTTTCCCTTTGTTTCAGGTGATACTAGTCAATTATATTCGCATATCAATATTTAAATATAATAATTGGGTTAAATTAAATTTAGGACTTCATTGATTAAAAATTTAAACAATGTTACTTATCCGAAAATTTGGAGATTTAAATTTGCTTGAGTGGATATTAGATGTAACTCAAATAATTATTGCTGATATTGTATTATCTGGGGACAATGCTCTAATAATTGGAATGGCAGCAGCAGCAGTTCCAGAAGAAAATCGTAAAAAAGTAATTTTTATTGGCTTGATGGCTGCTGCGGTCCTTAGAATATTATTTGCTCTTATTGCTTCTTATTTAATAAGCATTCCTGGATTACTTTTATTAGGTGGATTATTACTTTTTTGGGTTTGTTGGAAATTTTACAATGACATAAAAGAATTCTCATCATCTGATGAAGATAAAGAAAAGCTTCAAAAAGATGTATCTGGAAAAGGATTAAAAGGTGCACTTATAACTATAATCATAGCTGATATCTCGATGTCTCTTGATAATGTTATAGCCATAACCGCAATAGCCAGGGATAATAAAACATTGTTGATCTTAGGAATTGCCTTTGCCATTTTAATTATGGCTCTATTTGCAACCGCTATAGTTAAATTGTTAACCAAGTTTAAATGGCTATCATATTTAGGTCTTGCTTTTTTAGTTTACCTATCATCTAAAATGACTTTAGATGGTTGGTTGCAAATCTATCCTTACATTAATGATTATCTATGATCCAAGCCACTTTGGAAACCAAAGAGCAATTTCAGGATAAAACATTACTAATAACATACCTGTTATTTGTAGAGCTATAAATGGAAGAACAGATACAAAAATTTCTTGTAAGGTAATATCTGCTGGTGCAACGGATTTCAACCAAAAACATGCAGGTCCAAATGGTGGTGATAGGAAATAAATTTGGATGTTCATAACAAATAACACACCAAACCACACAGCAGCCCACTCAGGTTCTAAACCTAGTTCTGGTGCCATTCCAACAACAACAGGAGCAAACACAGGAACAGTTATAAATGCTATTGCAATCCACTCCATAAATGTTCCAAGGATAACTAAAATCCCCATCATAACAAAAACTATTCCTATAGCAGGCAATCCTAATCCTGAAAATAAGGATCTCATAAAATCTGCCCCACCTATAAGATTGTAAATTCCTACAAATGCTACAGCCCCTAAAATTAACCAAATAATTGTTCCAACAGTAGACATTGTTCCAGCAAGAGCTACTTGTAGTAGGTTCCAACTATAAGCATTTCTAAACCATGCAACAAAAATAGCTCCTAAAACACCTACTGCTGCAGCTTCGGTTACTGATGCAATCCCGCCATAAATTGATCCCATTACACAGAAAATTAAGAAGATACTCAAAAATACAGCATAAAGCTTATCTTTAGACATCTTCATTTCTTTTTGTCTTGCTTTTGCTACTTCTTCTGCAGTTGGTGCCATTGAAGGATTTATATTACATCTTGCAAGTACATAAATGGCATAAAGACCAGCTAGCATTAAACCAGGAACAGCTCCAGCCATAAATAAATCACCAATGGCAACTTGGGCAGACAATCCATAAATAATCATTATGATACTTGGTGGAATAAGAGTTGCTAATGCCCCAGACGCACAAATTAGTCCAATTGACATTTTTCTGTCGTAACCTAATCTAAGTAATTGAGGTAAGGCAACTAAGCCAAGCATAACAATTTCTCCACCCATAACACCTGACATAGCAGCTAAAACAACTGCCACAGCGATTGTTTGAATGGCAACGCCACCACGTAACTTACCTGCAAAAATTGACATAGCGTCAAATAAATCTTCAGCGACACCAGCTCTTTCTAAAATTGAAGCCATTAACACAAATAATGGCACAGCAATTAATGGATATTTTTCTAATAATCCAAAGGCATTAGTAGAAACTAAATAAAGACCACCATAACCAAAATAGCAAAGTGCACTAAGAACTGATACAAATAAAGTAACCACGCCCAAAGGCATACCTGTCATCATCAATACTAGCATTAATACAACAATTAATATGCTTGCAGTACCTATATTCATATCCTGCATGTTAAGGTAATCTTGTGGATTAATATGACTTCCAACTGCAGCATAGATGGAATTTATGTATCCAGCAAAACTCTCTTCTCCTATAAAATGTACTATAATAACGCAAGTGATTCTCAAAATTATCAAACCACAAATTGCTAAAACTATTTTTTTTGCAATATTTGAGCTAAAATGCCTATAAAGATTAATCATCAATTGAATTATGTAAGTTGTTGCACCGATGGTGAGCATAGATTTTAATATCATTGGTTGTGGAGAGTTCCACGCACTACCTGCTTTTTCTAGCATCATTACGGAATCAAGTGCGCGAATAACTGAGTCATCTATAAGTAGCCACAAGGCTATGATACCTACAACATAAGCAATGAAATCAAGCCACCATTTACCCTTGTCAGATGCCATTATATAAAAGACAGTGATACCAATATGTCTTTTATGAAGTGTTACATATGCAGCTGATAACATCCATGCCGTAGCAGCTAAAACCATAACAACTTCAAATACCCATTGGGTTGGGTTGTCAAAAACATATCTGGAAATAACTTCGTATCCTGTTACAGCAGCACATATTAAATAAAGTTGTGCTACAGCTAGCCCAGAAAACTTACTGAAGTGGTCAAAGAAGGCA
Source organism: uncultured SAR116 cluster alpha proteobacterium (assembly GCA_902589185.1). GTDB lineage: Bacteria > Pseudomonadota > Alphaproteobacteria > Puniceispirillales > Marisalimonadaceae > Marisalimonas. The sequence goes on along the minus strand of CACIRZ010000001.1, from coordinate 28,142 downwards.
AAACTATCTTTCCCAGTCTCAAAATTTTCCATATTATCCAAGTCTAAATTTTGCTTTTGGACTGTTTCTGCCATTAAATTTCCCCCAATATGAATTTTATACTTGCATTATAAACAATTAACACATTAACATTATTAGAGACATATATTTTCGTATGTCAAGAACCAAGGAGGAAATTGTGGCTAAACCTGTTAGAAGCGATCATGTAGATACCTACGGTCCCTGGGCTTGGATTGCTGGATTTGCTTTCGCGGTTTTGATTACATGGATGATGTTCTACATAGCTGATGGTTTCAGTTGATTTTCACAAAAGGAGGAATATAGTGAAAAAAATATTAATAAGTGCCTTAGTAGTAGCTGGTCTAACCTTTACTGGTGCCGCTAGTGCAAAAAAATTAAAATTTCAGATGAGCTCTAAAGCCGGTGACTGGGCTCATACTTATATGGGGGAAAAGGCAAAAATATTGTCAGACCTTACCGATGGTAAATTACAAATTGAAGGATTACCGACAAAGTCTGTTGTACCTCACAGAGAAACAATTGATGCAGTTGCAAATGGTATCCTAGACGGCGATTTCAATGCTATTGCGTATTTTGCAGGAAGAGATCCAGCTTTTGCAATTATGGGTGACTTGATTGCTGGTTACGACACACCAAAACAATATCAAGAATATTGTATGCACGGTGGTGGAAAAGAAATGTTACAAAAAATATATGATAGCGTTCTACCAGGTAAAATTCTTGTTCTAGGCTGTGGTCCATATGGAAAAGAAGCTCTTGTTTCAAAAGTGCCAATCAATGGAGTTGCAGATCTTAAAGGTGTGAAAATTAGATCACCTGAAGGTTTAGCTGCTGATGTTTTCAGAAGAGCAGGTGCTTCACCTTCTTCAATTCCTTTCTCTGAGGTTTATACTTCATTAGAAAAAGGTATTGTTGATGCCGCTGACGCTTCAGTCTACATAAACAACCATGCTAGTGGTTTCCATAAAATTGCTAAATATCCATTGTATCCGGGTATTCACTCAATGGCTAACCTACAGACTATTATTAACAAGAAAGTTTTTAATAAGTTAAGTAAACAACATCAAACTGCCTTAACAGTTTGGACCTACATGACTTGGACAGCTAAACTAAGAGATGCTGGCCTTGATGGTAGAGCTCAGGTTGAAAAAGACAAGGCAGCTGGTGATTTAACAATCATCGATTGGCCTGTTACTGAGAGAGCTAAGTTCAGAAAAATTGCTGTTGATGCATGGAACTCTGCTGCTTCAAAAAGCCCACTTGCTAAAGAGGCTCTAGAGTCAAATCTATCTTATATGAAGAAAATAGGTTTACTTTAAAAACATAACTAATTTAGCTTGCTGACTGCTCTAGTCAGCAAGCTTTTCTTTTTTTAAGACTTCCTTACAAATTTCCAATAATTTTAAATCTTCACTCCAATTTGCAATAAATTGAATGCCAATAGGTAAATTGTCTCTACCTTTTAAAAAAGGAAGGCTGATTGCTGGAACGCCCATCATAGTCCAATATCCGTTAAAAATTGCATTTCCAGTATTCATTAGATCACGAGGGGCTTGTCCTGGCGCTGCAGGGGTAATAATAGAATCGTATTTAAGAAATAATTGTCTTAAAATTTTTTCCATTTTCTTTGCTTTTTCTATTGCTGATACGTAATCCTTTGCAGATACTGGTATTCCTGCTTCTATTCTTTTAACGGTAAATGTATGAAGCATAGATTTATCAGCTTGATAATAATTAATTAGAGAATTGGCTATAGAGCCGTTCATTATAATTTCGTGCGCTTTAGCCGCATCTTCAAAATCTTTTCCAAGGTCTAACTCTTCAATATCAAGTCGTGAATTTTTTACAAACTCTTCAATTCCATTTTTCATATCTTCATCACCAAAATTCCAAACAGGTCCTCTAACAAATCCAAATTTAAGTGATTTGTTTAAATTGAGATCGTTTTTATATTGGTAATTTTGGATCATATCTAAATCTTCACTGTCATATGATAAAATCACTGAGGCAACTAAGTCTATGTCTTCCACACAATTAGCATAAATACCAGGGTGGTCTAATCTTTGAGAAATTGGCGACATTCCAGATCTTGATATTGTCCCAAAGGTTGGTTTAAATCCTAATATACCTGTGAATGATGCAGGTCTTAAAACAGAACCACCCGTTTGTGAACCAATTGCTAGCGGTACCATATAGTCTGATACAGCGGCAGCAGAACCCGATGAAGAGCCACCTGGGGTACATTCTAGATCTTTTGGATTTTTTGTTTTACCAGGTCCTGATAAGGCAAACTCAGTTGTAACACATTTACCCATAATAACAGCGCCCTCATCTCTCAGTAATTTAACTAAATGAGCATCTTTAGATGGTTTTCTGTCTTTACATAATTGAGATCCATTTTCTGTAGGCATATCCTTTGTATCGATGATGTCTTTAATACCAATTGGGAGGCCGTTTAATTTACCTGCAGTTTTATCTTTCCATCTTTTATCAGCTTCTCTTGCTTGGTCTAATACAAGTTTAGGATCTAAAAAAATCCAAGCGCCAACTTCATTTTCTCGTAATTCTATTTGTTTTAAAAATGCTTTCACATACTCTTCAGAAGAAAGATTGTCTTCTTTCATCATCTTTAATGCTTCGTTAGCGCTTAGTTTAATTAAGTCCATCTAAATTTCTCTCTTATTATGATTTTGTAACAATTGCTTCAGCTTCAATTTCAACTTTCATTTTTGGGTCTACAAGAGCAGATACTTCTAATAAAGTAGATGCAGGTTTATGTTCTCCAAAATATTCAATTCTTTTTGGATTAATAATAGATCTATCTCTAATATCAGTTAAAAAGACTCTCACCTTAACTACATCATTTGACGAACTTCCAGCTGCAATAAGACAAGTATCTAGATCTCGCATAGCAATATCAAACTGATCCTTAGTACTCTCTGGAATTGTTTCATCAAAATTCATGCCTACTAATCCTGAAACCCAAACCACACCATTTGCTTCAACTACATGACAATAATGACTTACTGGCTGAAGTATATCTGGAATCAATATTCTATTAATCATTTTAATCCTCATAAATATAAATTAAACCGGTATATTATTATCCTACAATAGTATCTTACAAAATATACTTAAAAAAATAGTTTCATTTACTTTGCATGAATTTGGAAAATGAATATCATATGGGAGTATTTTCATTATGAGGATAATATGCCTACAATAGTTTACTTAGATACTTTGCCTGCCCAAAATGGTTTAGATATTTTACATTCTCAATCTAAAGTTGAAATATTAAAAATTAATAGTTCTGATAATGAAGAAAAGTGCATGTCAATTTTACAAAAAGCAGATGCATATCAAGTTGGAGCAGCAAGAGATGAGGTCCCAAAATATTTACAAGTTGATAAACAATTTTTAAGTAAAGTACCTAACTTAATTGTTATCTCATCTTCTGGTGCAGGCTACGACACTATTGATGTTGAGGCATGTACAGATGCAGGTGTATTAGTAGTTAACCAAACTGGCGGAAATGCTGAAGGTGTAGCTGAGCACGCAGTAGGAATGATTTTAAATTTATTTAAAAGAATTGGTGAATGTGACCATGCTCTTAGGAGAGGTTGGAACAAGCCAAGAGTGAGTTTAATGGGAAAAGATCTTTTAAATAAAAACGTTGGAATTATAGGTCTTGGAAACACAGGTGGTAGGGTTGCAGAAATATGTAAGGTTGCATTTAACTGTAATATTTTGGCTTATGACCCTTACTTGGCTGATGATTCTTTTAAGAAGAAAAATGCAAATAAAACTGAATTAGATATTTTATTAGCGGAAAGTGACGTGGTCTCTGTACATATACCCTTAAATAAAGAAACAAATAATATGATCAATAAAAATTGGTTTAAGAAAATGAAAAAAGGTAGTTACTTTGTTACTACATCCAGAGGATCAATCCATAATGAAGATGATTTATATGATATACTCACAGAAGGGCATTTAGCAGGAGCTGGTTTAGATGTATGGGAGTTTGAACCTCCTCCATCAACACATAAACTTTTAAAACTTGAAAATGTCATAGCTAGCCCACACACAGCTGGAATTACTAGAGATAGTCGCAATAAAATGTCTGAATTTGTTGCAACACAGCTTTTGGATATATTTGATGGTAAGGATCCATTAAGGCCAGTCAATCCAGTTATATTAGATATTTTTCGAGAAAAATTTAAAAAAATTTAAAATAAACAAAAATAATTAAGGAAATGAAAATGAAAAATATTTTAATTACAGGCGCAAGCCAAGGGATAGGAAAAGCTACTGCAATTGAAGCCGCTAAAGCACAAATGTTTGTAGGAATTAACTATAATCAAAATTCAAAGGCAGCAGAAGAATGTCTAAAACTTGTCCGTGATTCAGGTGGTGATGGAATTATATTACAGTGTGACGTAGCTAATAATAAATCTGTTAAAGGTATGTTTACTGATTTCTTAGATAAAGCTGGAACAATTGATGGTGTTTTTAACAACGCTGGAATAACAGGACCAATTTCACCAATACAAGATCTTAGCCCAGATGATTTGAAGATGGTAATAGATACAAACATATTAGGTGCTTTTTATGTGGCTCAAGAGTCAGCAAGAGTTATGATTTCTCAGAAATCAGGAACAATAGTTAATATGTCTTCAATAGCCGCAGATATTGGTGGTGGAGGAGAGTTTGTTCACTATGCAATGTCTAAGGGCGCTATGCATTCCCTTACTTATGGAATGGCAAAAGAGCTTGGAAAATTTGGAATAAGAGTTAACGCTGTTGCTCCGGGTTTAATTGATACTGAAATTCATGCCAAGGCAGGGGACGCCTCTCGAGTAGATAGATTAATGCCATCAGTTCCACTTGGAAGGATAGGTGGCGCAGAAGAAGTTGCAAAAACTGTAATGTGGTTATTAAGTGAAGACTCAAGTTATATTTCAGGTTCAGTTGTGCCTGTCTCTGGAGGACGTTAAGTTTATATATTAACATTTGTGCTAGTATTTATCTGTTCTTTCTTTTTTGCTTGTCTTATACCAATATATGTTGAAGCACCCAAAATAAGTGCAGATCCTATCCAAAGACCAATATGAGGTATTTCATTAAAAAATATAAATCCTAGTGATACTGACCAAATTAATCTTAAATAATCTAGTGGAAGAAGTGCAGTAATATCAGCTCTTTTTAGAGCCTCATTTAGAAACCAGTGAACTAACGTTCCTGCTATTGCAATAAACAAAAACATTATTAGTTGTTGAAGGGTAGGCCACTCCCAAACTTGTATGGCAAGTATAAATGTTGCTGGTATCAGACCTGCAGCTTGCCAAAATGTTATACTTACTGTGGTATCTGTTTGTGTAAGTTTTTTTGCCATTAACATTGAAGAAGACCACATTAATGAAGCGCATAATATAAGTAATGGCCCAAACCCTAACTCGATATCTGGTCTTAAAACAATTAATGCTCCTATAAATCCCACACACATTGCAAGCCATCTTCTTATTCCAACAATCTCTTTGAGAAAAATTATTGCAAGTATTGTTGCAAAAATAGGAACAGTAAACATGAGTGCAGTTGCTTTTGCCAACTCTGTTATACTAAGCCCATAAAACATACATAACATGGCTACGCTTCCAACAACTGCTCTATATGATTGTAATTTTACATTATTAGATCTTAGTGATGCTAAACCATTTTTTGTAACCACAGGAAAAAAAATGAGGAGGACAAATATTGTTCTAAAAAAAGCAACTTCAAATGGATGGCTATCCTCAGTAGCAAACCTTATTAAACAATGCATAGTTGTTGCAAAAATGCCTGATAAAACCATGAATATCACAGCTAAAAATGCAGGTGGTAATGATTTTATTTTTTTCAATTTATCTTTATTCATGAAACTGAACAGATTTATAATATAAATTTAAATAGGTTTTATATACTTTTGAACTAGATTAAATTTGAGTTATAAAAATACTTATCAAATATACTTAACATATTAATTGATTGGAGGCAAAATGTTAAAAGTTAAAGCACTTTTATTTGATGTGTTTGGAACTGTTGTTGATTGGAGAACTGGTATAGCAAGAGAAGTAGAGAGTTTTGCAAAGAAAAACAATATTTCATTAGATCCTTTTGATTTTGCTGATTCATGGAGAGCAGAATATCAGCCAGCTATGGAGGAGATAAGGAAGGGTAGAAGATCATTTACTATTCTTGACATTTTACACATGGAAAATTTGAAAAAAATTGCCCCAAAATTTAATTTGCATAATATTTCTGATGAAGATTTTAAATTGCTAGTAACTGCATGGCATAGACTTCCAGGTTGGCCGGATAGCAGTGAAGGTATCAACCTACTCAAGAAAAAATATATTTTAGCCACTCAATCTAATGGAAATATAGCTTTAATTCTTAACATGGCAAAATTTTCAAATCTCAATTGGGATGTTATTTTAGGAGCAGAAGTAACTGGTCATTACAAACCTGAGCCAGAAGCTTATTTAAAAGCTTGCAATGCTCTAAATTTTAAAACAGAAGAATGTTTGATGGTTGCTGCACACGAAGACGATCTTAGAGCAGCAAGACAACAAGGGATGAAAACAGCTTATGTTCATAGACCTTTTGAGTATGGCAAGGATAAGTTGTTTGATATTGCTGAAGTTAATGATTATAAAGATAATAGAGAATGGGATATAGTTTCAAGAGATTTAAAAGACTTAGCAAAACAATTAGGTTGTTAATTAAAATTTAAAATAATAGGAAGTTTCAAATAAATCATGTCTTCAACCAAACCAATAATTGGTATATCAACTAATGAAATTATTAATTTTGGTGGAAGGCAAGTCTCTCATTCAACCGGTTTAAGGTATGTTAATGCTGTATCTAAGTTTAGTAACGCAATACCAATTTTAATCCCGTCATATATAAAAGGTAAAGACTTAGATCTACTCCTAAAAAAAGTCGATGGTATAGTTTTAACTGGGGGTAGAGCAAACGTTGAGCCACATCATTTTGGAGGTGATCCTTTCCCGCCAGATGAGCCCATTGATGTTGGAAGAGACGAGATTGTTTTAGAAATGATACCTAAATGTGTTAGCTTAGGTATTCCAATTTTTGGAATTTGTAGAGGTATTCAAGAAATGAACGTGGCCTATGGTGGAACATTGCATTATCGGGTACATCTCTTGGATGATAAAAATGATCATCGTATGCCTAGAGGAGATGATGTAACGGTTGAGCAAATTTTTAAATTAAAACACAGAATTGATTTTGTAAAAAACGGTTATTTTTCAAAATTACTAAAAAAGGATTCTTGTTTTGTAAATTCACTTCATGGTCAGGCTATCGATATTATTGCTAATAATTTAAAAATAGAAGCTTTGTCAGATGATGGTATTATTGAAGCAGTAAGTATTCCTGACCATCCTTCATTTGCAGTAGGCGTTCAGTGGCATGCTGAATATGAACCTGAAAAAAACGAATTAAATAGATGTTTGTTTGATGAGTTTGGATCAGCATGTTCAATTTTTTCAAAAAAAAAGTAATACGATAATTTAAATTGGTGAGTTTGGACCTAAAGGTATAATTCTATATGGATTTATATGTTCGTGAGAAAAATAATAATGTCTTTTGATATGATCAAAATTTGTTGTTGTATTTATAGCTGGATTATTAAACATTCTTTTCACATAAGAACTGATATTCTTAAATTCACTTATTTTTTTTAAATTACATTTGAAATGAACATAATAAACGCTGTCAAATCTTAATAATGTAGGAATTAATCTTATATCTGCTTCAGTTAGTATATTCCCAACTAAATATTCTTTATCTTCTAGGATTCCATCAATCATTTCTAATGATGAAAATAACTTTTTTACTGCATCCTCATAGGCTTCTTGAGTTTTTGAAAAACCAGATTTGTAAACACCATTATTAATGTTTTCGTAAATTACTTTATTAATTTTATCAATTTCAATTCTTAAATTTGATGGATAGTAATTATCATAATTTTTTGTAATATCATTGAATGCACTATTCATTATTCTAATTATTTCAGCAGACTCATTATTTACAATTGTGTTAGTTTTTTTATCCCATAAAATAGGAACTGTTGCCTTCGAAGATACTTTTTTATCTGAAATTTGATAGATTTCATGTATGTACTTTTTATTATTAAGACTATCTCCTGTCGTTTTTGGAAAGTTTTTTAAAAATGACCAACCATTTTCAAGCATATCTGGATGTACATAATCCACAGAGATGTGGTTCTCAAGTTTTTTTAAATATCTAAATATTAACGTTCTATGAGCCCATGGACATGCATAACTTACATATAAGTGATATCTATTTGTTTCAGGTTTATAAACTTGGTCATTAACACTTATTACATTTCTGAAAACACTATCTACTCTTTTAAAACTTCCATCTTTTTGATTGTTTGAAACTGAGCCTTTTGTCCAAACACCATTAACCAACTGTCCCATAAATTAATCCCAAAAAATAAATTTAGTGATAAACTATCATGATTTTCAAAATATAAATAAATAATTTAAGTTATTCATTTGTTGAATTATAAATAATTTAAGAATTAATAGAAATTAAACTTAAAGGAATTTACATGAAAAATATTGGCATAATTGGTGGTGGATTAATTGGTTCTAGTTGGGCGGCAATATTTTCTAAAAGTGGTTTTAATGTTTTTGTTTATGACCCATATCCTGAAGTTTTTGATGGTTATGAAGAAAGAGTAACTTTGTTTCTCGAAGAATTAAAAGCTATAGATGACACAGTTGATGTTAATAGATGCTTAAACAATATTTCTCAAAATGTAAAACTCGAAGAATTGTGTTCTCAAGTTGAATATATTCAAGAAAGCGCACCTGAAATTTTATCTGTTAAACAAGAACTATTTGCAAAGTTAGATAACTTGTCACCTCAAAATGTTGTGATAGGATCTTCTTCCTCAGCGATACCAATTTCAAAAATAACACAAAACCTTAGAGGACAACATAGATGCCTGATAGCACACCCTGCTAATCCACCGCACCTAATACCATGTGTGGAAATCTGCCCAGGTGAGAACACATCAACAAAAGCGATTGAAAAAGCTAAAGAAATTTTTAAACTCTCAGGCTCATCTATTGTTACCGTTAATAAAGAAATTGATGGCTTTATATTAAATAGATTACAAGGTGCACTTTTAAATGAGGCTATGCGATTATATTCAGAAGGATATGCTAGTTCAGAAGATATTGATGCAACTATAAAAGACGGTTTAGGTCTAAGATGGGCATTTATGGGACCTTTTGAAACAATTGATTTAAATGCACCAGGTGGAATCAAAGATTATATGGCTAGATATGGCTCTATGTTTATTGAAATGGCTAAATCACAAACTAAAATACCAGATTGGTCAGAAAATGCAGGTAAAAAACTAGAGTTAGAACGACGAAAGGTTCTTAGTGAAGACGATTTAGACAAAAGATCTAAAAAAAGAAATTTCTTGTTGAAACAACTTAGAAAATTAAAAATTGATAATGATGAAACATAGAAAATAGGAATTTTAAATTTTGTTACCATTAGAAAATATTAAAATTTTGGATCTTTCTCGTTTGGCAGCTGGCAATATGGTAAGTCATATGTTTGCTGATTTTGGAGCAGATGTAGTTAAGGTAGAAAAACCAGGAAAAGGAGACGACCTAAGAAATTGGAAAATAAATGGTATCTCGCACTGGTGGGCTGTTTATTCAAGAAACAAAAGAAGTATTTCTATAGATCTCAAAAAAGATGAAGGTTTGGATCTTTTAAAAGAATTAGTAAAATCAGCAGATGTTTTTATAGAAAACTTTGTGCCTGGCACTCTTGAGAAATGGGGAATTGGTCCAGACCAATTAAATGAGTTAAACAAAAAATTAATTATTTTAAGAATTTCTGGTTGGGGACAAACTGGGATTTTCAAAAATGCTCCAGGTTTTGGATCTCTCGTAGAAGGAATGAGTGGATTTGCAGCAATGACTGGTGAAGAAAAACAAGCTCCTCTTTTACCTCCCCTAGCTCTTGCTGATATGGTTGCTGGATTAACAGGATTCGGTGCCATTTTGATGGCTATTTTGGCTTCAAAAAAAAATAATACTGGTGGTCAAGTAATAGACTTGTCTCTTTTTGAGCCTTTTTTTTCAATTTTAGGTCCATGGGCCGCAAGTTATAAAATTTCAGGTAAGGTGCCAGAAAGAATAGGAAATAGAAGTAATGTGGCTGCACCAAGAGGGATATATAAAACAAAAGATAATAAATATGTTTCTTTATCTGCATCAATGCAGTCAATGTGGGAAAAACTAGCCTTAACAATAGGTTCAAGTGATTTGATTAAGGATCCAAGATTTTTGACTAATAGTGACAGACTAAATAATCAAGATGATTTGGATAAACCTATTTCAAAATTTATTAAAAAATATAAAAGAGAAGAAGTCTTAGATATCTTCTCAAAAGAAGGAATTACAGTTGGACCTGTTCTAGATATATCAGAAATCATAGAGCATCCATATATACAAGACAGGGAAGTCCTCATTGACTACTATAATAAAGAATATGGAAATGTTTTAATGCATCAAGCTTTTCCAAGATTAAGTAAAACTCCTGGAAAGATAAGACATTCTGCACCATCTTTGGGAGGTGATACAGATTTAGTACTTAAGGAGATTGGAATATCAGAAAAACAGATACAGATGCTAAGGAAAAACAAAATTATTAATTAATTACAAATAACTAAATTAAAATCACTTATTGACATCAAATAATTTAAATAACAAAATATTTACATCAGGGGGTAGTTATTCATGGATGGCTTAAATAGAGAAATAAATAATTTTGACTTAATTATTAAAAACGGTACTCTAGTTGATGGCTCAGGATCTAAGTCAAAACTAGGTAACATAGCTATTAAAAATGGTATAATTGCAGCTATTGGCAATTTTTCGGGTAAAGCTAATGAAGTGATTGATGCAACTAATCTAGTTGTAACCCCTGGATTTGTTGACATTCATACTCATTATGATGGCCAAGCAATTTGGGATAGTCAATTAAAACCTTCATCAATTCATGGTGTAACTACTGTGGTTATGGGTAATTGTGGAGTAGGTTTTGCACCTTGTAAACCAGAAGATAGGGTTAAATTGGTAGAACTTATGGAGGGTGTAGAAGATATTCCTGCTCCAGTGATGCATGAAGGTTTAAATTGGCAGTGGGAGACTTTTGAGGAATATATTAAGGCTCTCGAAAAAAATAAGTTAGATATAGATATATGTGCGCTTTTACCTCACGCAGCACTCAGAGTATATGTGATGGGTGAAAGGGCAATTAAGCACGAAGTTGCAACAAAAGAAGATATGCAAACAATGAGGAAACTTGCAAAGGAGGCAGTTGAGGCTGGAGCTTTTGGTTTTTCAACATCACGTACAATTAGTCACAAGAGTTTGAAAGGAGAATACACTCCAACTTTAAGGGCGCACGAAGATGAATTAACAGCTATTGCAATGGGATTATCAGATGCAGGATCAGGATTTATGGAAATAGTTTCAGATTGGAATGAACCTGATCCTGAAACAGAATTTGAAGTTCTGAAGAGAATTGTTAAAAAATCAGGGAGACCAGTAGTCTTTAGTTGTACACAAAGACACGATAGGCCGCATTTTTGGGAAGATCTTATGTCAATGGCCAGGCAGGCCCAAAAAGAAGGTTTACCTATTAGACCAGTTGTTACTCCAAGACCTATTGGTTTGTTATTAGGATTAAATGGAAGTCAAAATCCATTTTCTGGAACAGATACATATAAATCTATTTCAAATTTGCCGCTAGATAGACGCGTAGTTGAAATGAGGAAAGATGAAATAAAAAATAAAATTTTGTCCGAAGATCCAATCAAGGGAAGCACTTTCCCACTAATAAATAGAATTGGATATACTCAAATGTATAGATTTGGTTCACCACCCAATTATAATCCTAAGCCAGAAGAGTCTATCGAAGCAATGGCAAAAGAAAAGGGAGTGACAGCAGCTAAATTAGCATATGAAATTCTAATAGAAAATGATGGTAATAACTTTATTTATGCCCCATTGGTAAATTATGCAGATCATACATTTGGTGTGTGTAAAAAAATGCTTGATGATAAAAATGCAATAATGGGACTAGGTGACGGTGGAGCTCATGTTGGCTTTATTTTAGATGCAGGTTATCCAACTTGGCTTATATCATATTGGTCAGTTAAGAAAAAAGCATACTCTATGGAAGAAACAGTTAGAAGATTAACTTCTGACACAGCAAATGCTGCTGGGTTGAATGACAGAGGTTTGTTAAAAGTTGGTTTAAAAGCTGACATTAACATAATTGACTGGGAAAACGTAGGTTCTTCTGATCCTTTTATGACCCAAGATTTACCTGCAGGTGGAAAAAGATTAATGCAACATACGCAAGGTTATGTAACCACAATTGTGTCAGGTAAAGTTACTTATAAAAATGGAGAATTTACCAAAGAACGACCAGGTACAGTTGTCAAGTCAGTTAAGGATGATGAAAAGACATTAGAATTTACAAATTAATCTTGAAAGATGGGTTTTGAGTAAATTAAATTTATCTGACAGCTTAACCGAATTACCATTTAATAAAATTTTTTTCAAATTAGCAGTTCCTAATGTTTGTGCAACATTTTTTGCTGCTACTACAGTTATATTTGATCTTTGGTATATAGGTAAAATTGGAATTTCTGAATTAGCAGGAGTTGCATATATTTTCCCAATTTATATGTTAACAAGTATGCTTTCTAATGGGGCATTTGGAGGAGCTATAAGTGGAGCTACTGCTAGAGCATTTGGTAGCAAAAATATTAAGCAAGCTGAATGTATATTTAGGTCAGCCATTTTAATTGCTTTTTTGGGAGCAATTATAATGATGCTTCTATTTTTTTCTTTTTCAGAAAAATTTTTAATTTATTACAAAGTTGATAAACAAGTTAGTCTTGCAGCAATTACATATGGAAACCTTTTATTAAAAGGTATTTTTTTAATTTGGTTATTTAATATTATTATCTCTGTAACGAGAGGATCTGGAAATACAACCATTCCAGCAATTAGTTGGTTAATAGTTTTATTTTTTCATATTTTATTTGCAACTTTAAATTTTAATTTTGATGATAGAAATATTCTATTGACAAATAGTGTATCTCTTTTAAATGGGACGTTATTATTCACGTCACTAGAATGGTCAGCTATTTCATTATTATCAGGTTATTTAGCAGGCATAATTTTTATTCTGGGATTTTATTTGTTTGGAAATCATTCATTTTCATTCAAATTTCATGAGATATTTAAATTAAGAGGATTTTTCAATCTCATTAAATCTGGATCATTAGCTAGTTGTCAGTCATTAATGACAATAGCTTTGGCATTATTTTGTACAACAATTATTGGTATGTTTGGAACCAACTGGACTGCTGGATTTGGGATCGCCATAAGATTGGAATTGCTTTTAATTCCAATAATTTTTGGTATTGGAGGAGCTTTGATTGCAATAGTGGGAGCAAATGTAGGTGCAAATAAATTTCAAAGAGCAATACATATGACTTGGAAAGGTACTTCATTCTCTGTTTTAATAGTAGGAGTAATAGGGTTGTTCTTCTCAATATATCCTGATTTGTGGTCAGGTCTTTTTACGAGTGATTTACAGACAAAAGTTACTGCAAAAGCTTATTTAAATTTAGTTGCACCATTTTATGCTTTTTTTGCTCTTGGTCTTGGTCTTTATTTTGTTTGCCAGGCATTTAATACTTTATTTTGGCCTGTGGTTGGAACATTTTTGAGATTGTTTTATGTAGTAATCTTAACTTTAATCTTTTTCTACAATAACCTAGCTAGCCCCTATTTATTGTTTTTCACAATGTCATCTGGTTTAATGATTTATGGCTTATTTATTAGTCTAAGTTTACACTTTGGACCTTGGAAATTATATTATAAATAAAATTAATCTGAAGGATTTAAGGTATGATAACACCTTTGCCGTCTGATTGTTTGTCAAATAATTTGTAGGCTTCTTCAGCTTGATCTAGAGACCATCTGTGAGTAAATAATTTGTCTACGTTTAGTTTTTTATCTGCGACAAAGTCAGCGCATTCAGCTTGTCCGTGTTTTGAAAATGTCCAACTCCCAATTACTGTAACCTGTCTTCTTAAAAGATCATTACTTACATCCAAAGTGACATCTCCACCTTCTCCTACAAAGCATGCTTTTCCCCAGGTCTTTACGCATTTTACTGCTATTGATCGTGCTACTGGTGAAGATGATGCATCTAGTGAGGCATCAACTCCAAGACCTTTTGTTAGATCTTTAATATCAATTAATAAGTCTTTACTTTCTTCTGGATTTAAAATGATATCAGCTCCAAATTCAATAGATCTCTGTAATCTTTTTTTATTTATATCTATTGCAATCACTTTAGATCCCATTTTATTAGCTAACATTACAGCTGATAATCCAACGGGTCCCATTCCAAAAATTGCAATGGTTTGACTTGCTTTTAAATCTAATCTTTCTAGAGCCCCCCATGCTGTTCCAGTTCCACATGATATTGCCGCACCAGAAATAAATGATATATCATCCCTTAAAGGAACTAATGTACTAGAAGGGCATTTCATATATTTAGCATGGGCTCCGTGACCAGTAACTCCAAATACGGCTTTTACTCCTTCAACACAAAGTTGCTGCCATCCTGTGGAACAGTGTGAGCAAGTGCCACAGCCTTCATAATGATGCTGCATTACACGTGTATCTATTTGAAAATTAGTTTTTGAAACGTTGGCGCCTATTTCAACGATTGTCCCGCATGGTTCATGTCCAGCAATAACTGGCTTGTCGTCTCCACCTAGTCCTAGAGATGATGGACCACTATTTGCTCTGTAGAATTTGAGATCACTCCCACACATTCCTGAAGCTTTGATCTCAATAATTATATCATCCGGCCCTGGAGAAGGGTCGTCAAAATCTTGAATTTCTAATTTTTTATCTCCTAGAAATACAATTCCTTTCATAATGCTATACCTTATTAATATAATTTAATTTCTAAATTTTTGGTGACATCCTTTACATGTTCCAGCAAGGCTTCGGAAAGAATCTACTGTCTTATCAAAATCTTTTTCTTTAGAGTTATTGATTAATTTTAAAGAAGCTAACTCAAAATTATTTACGGCTTTTTTAAAACCATCTGGATCCAACCAAATATTTGCAGAGGCTTCAGAAGGGGCTCCGTCACTTCCTTCTGGGAAATATTTTATCATTTCTTTGCTCCAATTGTGAAGTGTAGTTGCGGATTTTTCTATTGTTACAAAGTCCTCATTTTGAATAGATTTATGAATAGTTTGCATCATTTTTTTGCTCATCTTAAAGTTGTCCATTCTTTCTTTGACTACTCCTTTTGCATCTTGATTAGCAAGTAAAGGCGTTAAAGAAACAATGCTGGAGATTAATAAGAAGCTTATATAAAATATCACATTTTTAATTTTCATATTTAATCCTCTATTAAGCTTAGTGATTTAGTAGTATAAAATCATAGGATAAAATAAATTTAGATTACTTAATAGTGAAAAAAAATAATAAAACAAAAATTGAAAATTTAGATATATTTCTCTCCTTTCTATTACTAGGCTTAACCTCTTTTGGAGGACCAATAGCTCATATTGGTTATTTTCGGAACTTTTTTGTAAAACAAAAAAAATGGTTAGATGAAAAACTTTATGCTGATTTTGTTTCTCTTTGTAACTTTTTGCCAGGTCCGTCTTCTAGTCAGGTTGGTATATCTATTGGCTATCATTTCAAAGGCATAAAAGGAGCTATTTTAGCGTGGATAGGTTTTACTATGCCTTCAGTAATAATTCTTATGTTATTTGGTTACGCAATTTTAAATTATGATAGTTCTATTCCTCAAGGTGTTCTAAAAGGCTTGAAAGCTATTGTTGTCGTAATTGTATTTCAGGCAATATTAGGTATGAGTAAAAATCTTTTAAAAGACAACATGGGATATATAATTACATTTTTCACAGCTTTATTCTTAATAATTTTTCCATCATCACTTAATCAATTAATATGTTTAATTATAAGTGGTCTAATTGGAGTATTTGTTTACAGAGACCAAAAAAGAAAAGAAAAAAATAAAAAGTTCTTTATTGAAATAAATTTTTGGAAAATTTCACCATTAATTTTATTTTTTGTTTTTTTAATAATTCTAACAATTATGAATGAAATTTTTAATTCAAATCTATTAAATTTAGCCAATAGTTTCTTTAAAGTTGGTTCCATGGTTTTTGGAGGAGGTCACGTTGTATTACCATTATTAAATGAAGAGTTTGTTGCTAGTGGTATGATTGAAAATGATTTATTCTTGGCAGGTTATGGTGCATCACAAGCTATACCAGGTCCTTTGTTTACATTTTCATCCTATTTAGGAATATTTTTAAAAAGCGAAATCAATACTTTATTTACAAGTATATTTTGTTTGTTTTTTATTTTCTTACCGTCATTTCTCCTACTTCTTGGTACTTTGTCTATATGGAATGAATTAAGAAAATTTGATTTAATAATTAGTGCTTTTAAAGGCGTTAATGCCAGTGTCATAGGATTACTGATTGCAGCATTATATAATCCCATCATTGTCTCTAGTCTAAAAAGTTACTATGATTTTGTTCTTATTTTAATTTCTTTTGGAATTTTATTTTTTACTAAAATACCACAATGGGGGGCTGTTTTTCTTATTTCATTTTGTGGTTGGATGCTTGTATATATTTAAATTAATCCTCAATTTGAATTATATTGTCACCTTTTCTAATTATACCACCCTTAATTATAGAGCAATTAAGACCAGATCTATTATATAACGGCAGAACAAGTGGTTTTTTAAGAAGATCAGCAAGATATTTACAAGGAAAGTTAAGTCTTCCGCCAAATAAAATTGCATTACCAACTTTGAACTTTTTCCCAACTAGATAATTAAGTGGGACATCAGAAGTTGTAAGATTTCTTCTATGTTCAATTGGTTTCAAAATAATAGGTTTTTCTTGAAGCGGTGGTTGATTATCTGCTAATGCTTCGAGAACCTCATTTTCTATTAAAGTTATATCCCTAACGTCTGGTTTTGGAGAATATGTACCTGTTTGGTTATAATACCGATCATTAACAATTCCTTTACCTTCAACTAATTCTGCTTCTTCTAATTCTACCATATTAGCTGAAGCTTTAGGCGCGATATGTATATGTAGTAAAGTTCCACTCTCCCATTTCATAAAACTTTTCCCCTGATACATTTAAATAAAATATATTATGTTAATTAAAAAATTTTTGAACTAAATTTTGACAATTTTTTAAAATAATTTACAAGGTAATCCACATTATTATTTAAGGTTGCTGCTATGGAAGATAAAAATATTACTGTAATTTCTGATCAAGCTAATGAGACTAATACTACTCTTACAGGAAGTTCAATGACAAAAGCTGGAAGGCTGGCAATGGAATTGTCTCATGAGAAGAAGAGACTTAAGCAAGAACTAGAAGAGCTTCAGACAGAGTATGATGAAATTAAACCCACCACCCCAACTGGAACGCGTGATTGGTATGTAAAATGGATTGCTATGCTTTTAGCTGTAGCAGGTATATTCCTAATTAGTGCCTCTTTTACTCTTTATGGACAGATAGCGTATGTGGTTAGTTGTATTGGTTGGATTTACGTTGGAATGCAGTGGGGTGATAGAGCTATCATGATTGGCTCATCTGTAAGTTGTACTGCAATAGCAATGAATTTAGTTAATACATTAACTTTGACTTAATTTTTTTTCTTAGTTTTAAATAAAAAACTTTTTAAGGAAAATTGAGCATATTTATTATTTTTATTAAGATAACTAACTACTAAAATTGTGAACAAAATTATAATTATAAAAGTAACAAAAATGCTAATTTGAGTTACTTTTATCAAATAGGCTAACGTAAATGGCAGTAATAAAGATAATATTAAAATGAAAAATTTCATTTTGTAATAATAGTATTTTTTTGAGAGGAAAAAAACTTTTGATTATGTATCTGATTTACATCTGAAAATATCAGCAGTTATACTTGATAGTAGATTAGTCTGTTTCATGAATTCATAGCGTACATTTAAACTATTTTTAACATCAATTTCTTTATTAGCGTAAATGATTTCTTTATTTTCGTTTAAATCATAAATTCCAATAGCATTTGCACCCATAGTAGCTGCTCTTTTTCTAAGTTCATACATTAATTCATCATAGTTTAAACTACCAAGCACTCTAACTCTCATAATATTGATACAGCTAGGATCACCTTTTAGAAATTTACTAGAAGAGAAATCAATATTTTCAACTTTATTAGTATCTTTTTTGTCTTTATTTGATTTGGAAACATTAGGCATATTAACATTTTTGCCGGTATTCAGGTCATCAATTGCTTCTGTTTGGTTAGGAACTTTTACAATACTTTGACCATAATTACTTATGAGTGATGTTTCATGAAAACAACCAGACAAAAAAATGAATAATAATATTAAAAAATATAATTTCATTATTAACAATTCCAAAATTGATTAAATTATATTACGTCTTATGAATGAGAATATTTAATATTTTTCTAAAAAATTTAAATTATATTATTAAAGTCCACAAAATTTTTTTTTATTAGAAAGCTAATTGGTCATAAATATGTCATAGCGTATAGTTTTTCCTAAAATCTGGTGGGAGCATTTTCTAATCTCTTTAATTGGTTCGGCATATCTAGGTTGTTTGAGAACCACCCTATTTTTTGCACAATTTAAAGCAACTTTTAATAGTTCAATATAATCAGAATCAGGTCCTACTATCTCTCTAACTAACCTCATATTATTTTTAACAAGAGCTGTTTTTTTTCTGTCTTTATACATTGTATCGATCATAATAACTTCAGGTGTAAGTTTTGGTAAAATATCTTTAGAATCCCCAAATAATAATTCCATTCTATTTATAATTTTCTCAATTTCACCACCAAATGATATTCCTTCATCAATACCATTTTGAAGTAGTTCATGTATTTTCTGTGATCGTTCAATTAATGTGACTTTGGCTCCAAGAGATGCAAGAATAAAAGAATCGTATCCTAGCCCAGCTGTTGCATCTATTATATTTCTATTTTTATTAAATTTCATACCAACAGCTTTAGCAAGGTTTTGGCCTCTACCTTTGCCGTATTTTAATCTATGTAATATTGGGCCTTCAATAAAAGAACATTTTAACATAAGTTTTTTTGTAACTAAATTTCAAAAATTTTTTTAAGTAATAAGAGTTTAAAAATTAATTATTCTCCATTGGTAAGGTTTGATCAACAGCTGCCCATTCATGAAGTGAATTATCATAAATGGTTATATTTTCAAAACCTAATTGATATAGAACAAATGCCTCTAAAGATGCGGCAATACCACCACCGCAGTAATTTAAAACACAGCTATCTTTAGTAATGCCTCTTAATTGAAAAATTTTTGACAATTCATCAAATTTTTTAAATTTACCTGTTTTACTATCAAGTAAGTCGTGAAATGGCACATTGATACTTGTTGGTATTCTGCCAGGTCTGCCATACCTTGGATTTTCTCCATTATGAATATCGGCGGTTAATGAATTTAAAATTTTAAACTTTGGATTATTTATTGCCTCTAATACTACGTCTTTATTTATAAAAATATTTTTTCTTGGTGAAAAATTAAAATCTGATTGTGAAAAAGTTAAGTTACTTCTTGCAGTAGGTAAGTTCATTTTTTGCCACTGATTAAATCCACCATCTAATATGCTCGCTCTATCAAATCCAACTGCTCTTAACATCCACCAGATACGTGCCGACCATTGTGAACCATTTCTTGAATAGAGTATTACGTGATAATCACTTCCTATTCCCTTTTTTTTAAAACTATCTGCGAGTATTTCAAGTTTAGGTAATGTAAACCTAAACGGACTAGTTTGATCAGAAAGATCATAATGAAGATCTAAGAAACTAGAATTCTGAATGTTACAAAGTTCGTAATTTTCTCTGCCACTCTCTACAATGTAGGGTAAAGTAGGATCATTATCCCTGTAATGTAGATAAGTTGTACAATCATATATCCTTATATTATAGTTGTTAAGATTTTGACTTAACCACTCGCAGCTAACAATTGCTTCAGGATTTTTCCAAGTATCTAATTTCATAATTTTTAATTTTCTATATTTACAAAGACTGAATTAAGGTTCCAAATACACACTTCCACCACCTCTTCTAGATTCTAACATATTATGAGCTAAGTTAGCATCTTTAAGTTTGAAAGACTGAAATTCTGGTAATGTTATTTTATTATTTTTGAATGCTTGGAAAACTGAATCAGCCATTTTTTGGTATAAGGTTAAATCAGAAATATAATCAAACAAAATTGGTCTTGAAATTGTAAGGGATTTTGCAGCTAAAATAGACATTGAAATTGGTTCAATAGGTCCTGATGATTGACCAAAATTTATTAAATGTCCACAGACTTTAATGCTCTTTAAAGAATTTTCAAATGTATCTTTGCCAACTGAATCAAAAATTTTATCTATACCTTTACCATTTGTTAGTTCCATTACTGTTTCTGTAAAATCTTCTTGATGATAAGTAAGCGTATGGTCACACCCATAAGATTTTGCTGTAATAATTTTCTCTTTACTTCCAACAGTACCAATAACAAAAGCTCCTTTTGATTTAGCCCATTGAGAAAAAATTCTTCCAACACCGCCTGTGGCTGCTGTAATTAAAATTGTATCAGAAGCATTTAATTTGGAAACCTCTTCAATTAACATTTGTACTGTAATTGCTCTTGAGAAATTTGTAGCAATCATTTCATCTGAAATAAAATTAGGAATTTTAACAGCTAGATTTTTATCTATAATTCTGTGGCTTGAATACGCACCATAATTTTTTGTTATGTATGCAATTTTATCTCCTTTTTTAAAGTCTTCTATACCTGCTCCTATTTCTTCTATCATACCAACAGCTTCAAGGCCTGGTATTCCAGGCAGCTCTAGTGTTTTGTAAAGCCCTGATCTAACATAAACATCATGAAAATGAACACCTATTGCTGTTTGTCTTATAAGAAGTTCATTTTCTTTTGGTTTTTTGATTTCAATGTCTTCTAATTTTAAAACATTAGAATTACCGTGTTCTCTTAAGACTATTGCTTTGGCCATTTATACCTCAATACTTGTATTACATAAAAAAATTCAAACTTCAGTAGTATCATATAAAATATTTGAATTTCTTGTAATCAGTTTATAGAATATTTTTATGTCAATAATGAGAATAACAGTTAGAACCTTCCAAAACGAACAACATGCAGAAATGTTTATTGCTATTTCTCAAAAGATTTATGAAGATGCGCTTAAAGATAAACTTAAAGTAAATTTTACAATGATTCAAAATATCTCACTTAAAAACCAAGTGACAAGTATCTGGAAATATGATGATGAAAAACATTTAAAGGAAATTAGATCTTATTTATCAAAACACAATTCCATACCAAATTCTTTATCCCCCAAAGAAGTTGTTTATAGCGGTGAGGTTATAGTTGATTCAAATTCTTAAATTCTTATAAAAACCTGACACTCATCATAATTAAACATATAAGAGCAATTGCCCAAATGCCTGTCCTTACATAATTTATTCCGATAATATATACTGGAACATAAATTATTCTTGCTAATAACCAGGTCATTGCTAGTAAAGAGTTATCTACATCATTAATAATTGATAAAATAATTAATCCAATAAATATTGGTAGTGTTTCAAATAAATTATTTAATGACCTATTAGCTCTATCTATATATTTTGAAGTATTTGCTGCATTATCTCTGGAAGAGAATAAATAAGATAATTTTACATTATTTGTAAACAAGCTTATTAGTACAGGAATGGTAATTTGGATTAGGACTAATAAAAAAGATAATATCAGAATACTCGTTAGCGTCATTTTTGTCTCCAGTTTACTGTTTTGATTGATATAACTTCAATTTATTAATAAGAACATTTATATATTCCTTAGATTCAGCTAATTCACTTTTTAGTCTTCTGTTTTGTTCTTCAAGAAAATAATTTTGTTTTTTTAGCCACTCATCTTGGCTGATTTCTTTTGGATAATCTCTTTTGGTCATTTCAGTCTCGAATTTAAATTACCTAAATTTTAAATGCTAATTATTAGACTTAAATTCATCATTTTCTTCATTTGGATCTTTAGTAAGGTAAACTCCGAAGCAGAAGCCACCAATGGCAAAAAAATTTATTACAAAATTGGGTTCAACTAAATCTATCCATCTTAATATGCCCCATATCAATGCAGATGCAACAATAATCCAGCCAATAATTTGTTTTTTCATTTTTTCACAATATATCTAAGTTTTATTAAATCAAAAAATTGATAAACTTTTATTACAAATAAAATTAAATCAATTATCATTATAAAACGTAATTTTGTTATTTAGTATGAATATTTTTAAATTTATTTTTCTTTTCTTTATTTTAACCCAAGAAGCTGTAGGTAATACGATATTTAAAGATAATTTTGAAAATCCAAAAAAGTGGCAATTCATTACAGATCAAGTAATGGGCGGCGTGTCTTCGGGTAAAGTTGAATTTTTTAATGACAATAATAATTTATATGCACGATTGACAGGAAACGTTTCCACAGAAAACAAGGGAGGTTTCATTCAGATTAGAAGAAAACTTGAAAAATCAAGTTTAAAGGGCACAAAATTTATTGAGATAACTGCAAAAGGTAATAATCAAAATTATTTCATTCACTTGAGAACATCTGGAACTTTACTACCGTGGCAATATTATCAAATTAGTTTTAAAGTCGTTAATGATTTCAAAATATTTAAATTACCAATTAATGAATTTAAAAGGTCTAGTGTTTTCTTATCTAAACAAATTAATCCTGAAAATATTACATCTGTAGGAGTTGTTGCGTTTGGGAGAGATCATTCAGCAGATATTTATATTAAAGAAATTAATTTTATAGATTAAATCTAATATATTTATTTTAATAACGTTGCTCTTTTAAATTCTACGTGCTTTGGTCTAATCGTAAAAAATCTAGAAATTCTGTGTTGTTCTAATGCTTCATCAATTATACTCTGAAGGTTACCCAATTCTCCCTCTATAGGTTGGCTGTTCCATTCTCTATTATCTACTAAAAGCGTAATAATATATTTTTGTTTTTTATTAGTCATAATTATCTAATTCTTGAAAGTAATAACCAAATAAATCTTAGAGACACAAAGTTTCTTATAACTCCAATAACATAAGTAAAAGCAGCAGCTTTTAGAATAGATTGACACGCATCGTGATACTCTTCTGGAACTTTACTTTTAATTATTGGTAAAGCTCTATTAAAACTAGCATCTAATTCAACTTCTAAAGTTATTAAATGAATTATTACACCTATTATAAGGGATAATAATACTAATATTAGACAAACTTTTATTAACGAATGAGAACCAGTTGCAAAGATTGTCGGTATACCCATTAGTAATAATCCACTACCTAACTGTGAGATCCATGCTGTATTCTTAACAAGGCTTGTCCTCTGTTCAAGTGGTTTATATTTTTCATGATGTTGCATTGCATGACCAATTTCGTGGCAGACAACTGATATTGCAGTAAGACTTTTCCGAGAAAGGCGGTTTTCTGAAACTTTTACTTTTTTTTCACTAAGATCATAATGATCTATACTCAAAGATTTTTCAATTTTAACATCATTTAAGCCAAGCTCATTAAGAATAATTTTGCCAAATTCTAATCCAGTAAAAGGCATGTTTACTAGAATTTTGTCATTTTTAGTAAATACGTAATTTAGCCATATCATTGGAGCGATTGATAGTATTAGAAATAAAGTTATATAAAATATCATTTTGTAGAGTATGGCAGAAGTTTTAATTTCATTATAATATAGGTATTTGGTAATTTTTTTATCTTATTCAACTATCAACCTAAATTTATTAGTTACATTTAATTTTTTGTTCTAATATTTCTTTTTTCCTTAAAGGCATTTTGTCTACAATATTATAAATTTCTTTTAATAATGAGATGTCTGATGAATATGATTTTATTTGACCATCATAACCAATCAACCACATTCCATATTTATTTTTAAATTTTTCTGAAATATTATATTTTTTTACTTCATCACCTACTATTCGAATATATTTTAAATTTCTATTATCATTCTCACACTTGTTTTTTTTAAAAAAATTATCGGTTTCATTTATGAAATAAACGTATTTTGATTTTGAAATAAAAAGGACTATCCTTTTTTCCCATGCAAAAGAATTTATATAGTCTTCCATGATTATTTTTTCAGAAGCATAACTCATTGAAATAGACATAAATGAAATCATTAAAAAAGTAGATATTTTTTTCATATATAATTTATACATTCTAATCAGATAGACTTACAGACGTTTCAACCCATTTTAAAAAATCTTTATGCCCCTTAGAAACGTCTATCTTAAGTATACATGGTGTTTCGTATACGTGATTTTTAATTATTAACTTTTCAAGTAAATCATATTTATTAACTAATGTTTTTAAAAGTAAAACTGTTTCTTTTTCCAGTTTAACTTCTCCTTTCCATTCAAACATGGAATGAGACTCTGGAAAAATATTTGCACATGCAACTAATTTGTCTTTAATCGCAAGTTCGGCAATTAGCTCTGCTTGCTCAAAATTTTCAACTGTTACATATACAAAGCAAAATTTATCTTTTATCATATATAAATCTTAAACTGATTAATAGCTTAACGTAAAGAGTAATAAAAATTTTCAAGTTCTAATTTATTTTTAAAATTGATATGTGGTACGATAATTTATGAATAAAAAAAATGATAAGCTTAATAAATTTAAAGCTGAAGCAAAACTAAAATCCAAGAAAAGTGATTTTTTTAACTCTTATCTGGAAAAAACTAATAACATTGATGATAAAATTGCATTAATAAAATTTAAGTATAAAGACGATGATCAACAACTTTTAAATAGTATTAAAAACTTATTGAAAAAAAATTAATTAATAATATTCATTAAAATTATGTATACATTTACATAAAGTTTATATTTATTCATAATTGAATATCTCTAATCTTCTCCTAATTTTTTGAATTGGGTATAATAAATTGAATAGCAAAATCCAAAAATAGCTGCAGCGTCTACCCAATTTAAAGATTCATCCGATCCTCCTATAACTCTATAAATTCCATATACAAAACAAACAATTCCAAGTAACCAACTTTGAGCATATTTAAAATCCATATTAATCTCTTATTTGTTAAAGTTTTTAATCCAATATTTATAATAAATTATTTTAAATAACTGTCCTTAAACTTTGGAGGATAAATCTTCCACATCAAAAATGTCCATCCTAAAAATACAAAATATAAAAACATAAAAAAACTAGTTGGAAAGTCCCAGTAAATAATCTTTTCAATCCAAAAAGAAATAAAAGATTTACTATTATTTATTCCTCGAAGATAATTTTCAATAGAAGTTAATGGACAAGTTATGCCAACAAGAGTTTCGAGTGTCACTATAAACATTAGACCAAAATGAAATAATCTTAATTTAAAGTTTTTTATCCAACTCCAATCATAATAATAACCAATAGGTATCAATAAAAAACCAACAGTAATAAAAATTACAACAAGAAAATGTAAAATTAAAATAATATCAGCAAGCAAATGTTAAACCTAGAACAACATAAACATTAATTTTTAAATATTTAATATAACTATTAATTAATTTTTTTTTGTTTACTAGTTTTGAATGGAATAAGTTATTCTATAAAGATGTGTGGAAGATTTGTTATTTCGTCAAAAAATGCATTCAATTTAGAATATGAAGTATCGTATAATGTATGTCCGTCACAATTAGTACCAGTAAAAACTAAAGAAAAATCGTTGTTAATGAAATGGTCATATTCTCCATTATGGCAACAAGATTTGAACCTAATTAATTGTCGTTCTGAAACTATGAATGAAAAGCCATCATTTAAAAATGCAAAGAGATGTATAATTTTTAACAACGGTTGGTATGAGTGGCAAAGAAAAGACAATAAAAAAATACCTTATTATCACTTTTGCCAAACTAATTATTTTGCTGGTCTATATAATGAGATTGGTTGTTTAATATTGACAAGAAATTCCGTAGATCAAATAAATCATATACATCACAGACAACCTGTCTTATTAGAAGAGTCTGAAATTACGTCATTTCTTTTAGGAAATGATATTTTTAATAGTAATGCAAACAATAATATAAATTTTTATCGTGTTTCTATGGATGTAAATAATCCAAAAAATAATAATTCATCACTTACAGATATTTATTAAATATAGGAAAAAATATTAAATTAAAAATGTTTAATTTTTTAAATACAACTTGAAAAGTATCTATTCTTAAATTAATATATCTTTTATGTGTATTGGTTCTACAACAAGTTTATTTTCTACTTTTGTATTAGCTTTAGCTTCATTTGTCTGTATTTGGAATTACTCTAAAATTAAGGACAACATAAGAAAAATATTAACTAAACATTTTTCAAAAAAACCAAACTTACAGTAAAAAGCATAAACTTAATAAATGTTAAAACTTATAATATTTTTAGTTATCATTTTTTCGATTGCTTATTTTGTATTTAATTTATTTATGTCTAATAGAGAGAATGGAAGTGCTAAATTCATCTTTCCAATAATATTAACACTATTGCTTGTAGTAATTATATTTTTTATTTTGCCAAGATTTGGAATTAATCCTGTTGCTTTATTTCAAAATTTTGTCTCTAAAATAATTCCATTTATTTCAATGTTAAGAGGAGTTGCAGGCTAAAATTAAGTTAGTAATTTTTTTCAAATTTTACTGCTAACTTTTTTATTGTTTTTGAAATAACCAGAATAATCTTCATATAAATAACCAGATGGAGAAAAATACTCCCAATAACCATCCTTGGTCCCATTTTTATAATTCCCTTGATATTTCAATTGTCCATTATAATATAAAGCAACCCAAGATCCTGACTTTTTGCCATTCTTAAATTTACCTTTGTAGCTAATTACACCATTTTCAAATAGACGTATCCAGTGACCATCTTCAAGATCATTTTTGTATTGACCTTTTTCTATTAAATGACCTTCATTGCTATAAGTAATCCAGGCACCATTTTTTCTTCCAATTTTATAATTTGATACAGAAAATAATTGTCCATTACTATAATATCTTAACCACGTACCTTCTTTCTTTCCATCTTGGAACTGACCTTTGATGTTTCCATTTATCTTTCCACTGAAAGGAATATTGGTATTTTTTTTATAATAAATTCCTTTTTCCCAAATTAAATCATCCATGGTCTCACTATGAACAGAACGAACTGTAAAAAAGATTAGGAATGTAAAAAAAATCATCCAAATGAATTTTATATAAACTGAAATCATTGCTTAAATCCATTCATCATTAGGAGCTGTTAAATCTCCTTTTACGTTACCAGTATTTAATATTCCTTTTGGTTCTACTAACATCACATGACACTCGTTTTCAGCAGTTGGTTTGTGATCCACCCCTTTAGGTACTACTATCATTTCACCTTCATTTACTTCTATGATTTCTGCATCAAATTCTATTTTCATACTACCTTTGATTACAATAAAAACTTCATCTGTGTCTGAATGGTGATGTTTAATAAATTCCCCTTTTATTTTAACTAGTTTGAATTGATAATTATTCATCTCAGATATTACTTTTGGAGACCAGTAATCATCAAATTTATTGAATTTAGAATATATATTTATTGGTTTTGTCATGCACTTAATTTAAACAAATTTAAAATTAGAGGTAAAGATTTTTCAATGTTTTTTTTGAATAGAATTAAAAAATACTTCTTTCTTTCCTGGATTTTAACAAACCAATTGAAACAAATTTTCCAGATTTTGATTTAAAAGTTTTTTTAAAAATTTTGCTACACTTTAATGCACAATTGGCACAAAG